>JABFWL010000509.1 GCA_013362315.1 Catenulispora sp.
GAGCCCCCGACCGGACCAGTCCGGTCCGAGCCCCCATCCGGGGCGTGCCGTGCCGGGGTCGGAACGCCGTGGCCGTCGGGCCCGGGGCCTCTGGCCGGCGCGGTGAGGCTGCTCGGTGTGGTGGGTTGTTCTGGCGCATGAGTGCGCCTGGTCCCCTGGTTTGTTGCGTATGTGGAATTTCGTTACTTCTTGTTACGAGTGCTGACTTATCGTGGAATTCGGGGCGATGCGGGTGTTGTTCGTGTGAAATTTTTCTAGAGGGGTGGGTGGGGTCTGGATCTTTGTGGTGGGTTTTGGTGGTGGGGTTGAGCTGGGGTTTCGGGTGGGGTGGCGGGCCTCCCCCGGGTGTTGACGGGTGGTTTGACGCTCTGTTGATTCGCTGTCTTTGGCGGGATGGGTGGTTTTAGGGTGGAGCTCCTGCTATTCGCGCCGCGAGAGGAGCAGCACGTGGGGAGCCAGTCGGTGTTATGCCCGGTGTGTCAGGGGGTTTTGCCCGCTTCCGGTAGGGATGCGTATACCCCGCTGCGGGGGCGGTTGATCGTGACGAACGGGTACTGCGGGGGTGGGTGCGCCGAGCGGCGTGCCGAGCTTGAGCAGCACCAGCAGGCCCAGCAGACGCAGCAGATGGTGCGTCCCCTGCCGGCGGTGCCTGCCGCTGGGCCGGGTGTGGGGCCGGGTGGGGTGGCGCAGGGTGGTCCGGCGGCGGTGCCGGGTGCGCCGGTGCGGATGGCGCGGCGCTGAGGTTTGGTCGGTCGGGGGTTATTGGTGGCCGTCTGTGGTGTGCCAGTAGTCGCGGGTGTGTACGGCTAGTCCGTCGGGGTCGAAGCGGGCGAGGACGCAGCCCGCGAGGGTGACGGGCCGGCCGTTGTCGAGGGCGTGGACCCGGAATTCGATGGCGGCCTGGTCGCCGTCGACGATGGGGGTGGCGAAGGTGACGTGGGGGTCGCTTTCGTCGGTGAAGGACCATTCGATGTAGTCGGCGATGGCGTGTTTTCCGTGGTGCGGGGGGCGGAAGGGCATGCTGGTGTGGACGGCGTCGTCGCGGTAGAGGGCGGCGATGGCGGTGACGTCGTGGTGGGTCCAGCCGTGTTGCCAGGTGTCGGCGAAGTGCTGGGCGGCTGTTCGGGTGTCCATGGTGTCCATCATGGTGCCCGTGCATGGTGACTGCCGTTGGGCGGGTTGTGTCCCCCGCGGTCGGGTTTCGGTTGGGGCTCCGGGTGGGGTCGAGGTGTCTCCCCTACCAGGATTTTTCCGGGCATATCGGGTCAATTTGGGCTGCTCAGCGTAGGTTTCTGCGGGGATCTGTCAGCATCGGTGGATGATTCATGTCAACATCTAGGGCATGCCTGGGCTATATGGGTCTGCCGTAAATGCCGGTGACAGCGGTTTCGTCCGGTTGACCTGGCCTGCCTGTCTTGACGTCCCCCGGTAAGGAAGTTCCGCGTTGCGTATCCTGCTGCTCTGCTCCTCGTTCAACGGACTGACCCAGCGTGCCTGGCTGGAGCTGCGCCGGGCCGGCCACGACGTGAGCGTCGAGCTGGCGGTCTCGGAGCGGGTGATGGCCGAGGCGGCCGAGCTGGCGAAACCGGATCTGATCATCTGCCCGTTCCTGAAGGAGCGGGTGCCCGAGGCGTTGTGGCGCGGCCACCGTACGGTGATCATCCATCCGGGGCCGCCCGGGGACCGCGGGCCCTCCTCGCTGGACTGGGCGATCGCCGAAGGCGAGCGCGAGTGGGGGGTGACGGCGCTGCAGGCGGTGGAGGAGATGGACGCCGGCCCCTTGTGGGGGTGGCGGACGTTCCCGATGCCGGCCGAGGCGCCACGCAAGTCGGCGCTGTACAACGGGCCGGTGGCCGACGCGGCGGTGGAGCTGGTGGCCGAGGTGGCGGCCAAGGCGGCCGACCCGGGTTTCGTGCCGGTGCCGCTGGACTACCGCTCCCCCTTGGTGACGGGCCGGTTGCGGCGCCCGATGCGGCACGCCGACCGGGAGTTCTCCTGGGAGCAGCCGGCCGAGGAGATCGTGCGCGTGGTGCGGGCCGCCGACGGCTCGCCGGGCGGGCGGGCGCGGTTGTGCGACCTTCCGGTACGGGTCTTCGACGTCCACCGCGGCCCTGACCTGCCGGGCGTGCCGGGGGCGGTGGCGGCGCGGCGTGAGGGCGCGGTGCTGGTGCACGCCGGGCACGGCACGGTGTGGGTGGGTCATCTGCGCCTGGAGGAGGAGGGCGCGGTCAAGCTGCCGGCCATGACGGTGCTGGGCGAGCGGGTGGGGCAGGTGGGTGAGCGCAGCGGCTACAGCGAGATCACCTACGAGCGCAGCGGCGAGGTGGGCGTGGTCGGCTTCGACTTCTACAACGGCGCGATGTCCACCGACCAGTGCCGCCGCCTGGCCGCGGCGTTGCGGTACGCGGCGGCGCAGGACACGCGGGTGCTGGTGGTGCGCGGCGGTGAGGTGTTCTCCAACGGCATCCATCTGAACGTGATCGAGGCGGCGCGTCATCCGGAGCTGGAGGCGTGGATGAACATCAACGCCGTCAACGCGGTCTGCCGGGAGATCATCGCGTGTACGTCGCAGCTGGTGGTGACGTCGATCGCGGGGAACGCGGGCGCGGGCGGGGTGATGATGGGGCTGGGCGCCGACCGGGTGATCGTGCGGGAGCCGGTGGTGCTCAACCCGCACTACCGGACGATGGGGTTGTTCGGCAGCGAGTACTGGACGTACGTGCTGCCGCGCCGGGTGGGGGCAGGGCCGGCGCTGGAGCTGACCGGGCGGGCGTTGCCGGTCGGGGCGGCCGAGGCGGTGGAGCTGGGGCTGGCCGACCGGGTGGCGGGCGGGAGCCGGCCGGAGTTCGAGCGGCGGGTGCTGGACTACGCGGCGCGGCTGGCCGCCGACGCGGCCTATGATGGGTTGCTGGCGGCCAGGCGGCAGGCGCGTGAGGCCGACGAGCGGCGTAAGCCTCTTGACGCCTACCGGGCCGAGGAGCTGGCCGAGATGAGCCGCGACATGTTCGACGATCGCAGCGGGTTCCGGGCGGCGCGGGCGGCGTTCGTGGGCAAGGCCAGGGCGGTGGCCACTCCCCCGCATCTGGCGCTTCATCGGGAGCTGTCCGGCGCGTCGGCCCCCACAGTCTCAGCCGCATCTCATATGTGAGATATGGTCTCGTGTTGTGGCAGATGATTACCTTGTGCGGATCGGCCGGCTGATCCGCGATGCGCGCCAGCATCGCGGATGGACGCAGCTTCAGCTGGCCGACGCGCTGGCGACCAGCCAGAGCGCGGTCAACCGCATCGAACGCGGCAACCAGAACATCAGTCTTGAGATGATCGCCCGGATCGGCGAGGCGCTCGACAGCGAGATCGTGTCGCTGGGCTACGCGGGTCCGATGCATCTGCGGGTGGTGGGCGGCCGCCGGCTGTCGGGCAGCATCGACGTCAAGACGTCCAAGAACGCGTGCGTGGCGCTGCTGTGCGCGTCGTTGCTGAACAACGGCCGGACGATCTTGCGGAAGGTGGCGCGGATCGAGGAGGTCTACCGCATCCTGGAGGTGCTGGCCTCGATCGGGGTGCGGGCGCGGTGGATCAACGAGGGCAACGACCTGGAGATCGTGCCGCCGGCCCGGCTGGAGCTGGAGTCGATGGACACCGAGGCGGCCCGCCGCACCCGCAGCGTGATCATGTTCCTGGGTCCGCTGATGCATCGTACGGGGCAGTTCCAGATCCCGTACGCCGGCGGCTGCGACCTGGGCACCCGTACGGTGCAGCCGCACATGTCGGCGCTGAAGCACTTCGGGCTGGACATCACCGCGACCGGTGGTTTCTACCACGCGCGGGTCGACGGCGGCGCGGCGCCGGCGCGGCCGATCGTGCTGACCGAGCGCGGCGACACCGTGACGGAGAACGCGCTGCTGGCCGCCGCCCGTCACCCGGGCGTGACGGTGATCCGCAACGCCTCCTCCAACTACATGGTGCAGGACCTGTGCTTCTTCCTGGAGCAGCTGGGCGTGCGGGTGGAGGGCATCGGCACCACGACGCTGACCGTGCACGGGCTGGCCTCGATCGAGCGCGACGTCGACTACTCCCCTTCGGAGGACCCGGTCGAGGCGATGAGCCTGCTGGCGGCGGCGGTGGTGACCAGTTCGGAGCTGACGATCTGCCGGGTGCCGGTGGAGTTCCTGGAGATCGAGCTGGCCGTGCTGGAGGAGATGGGGCTCGACTGCGAGCGTACGGGTGAGTATCCGGCGGCCAACGGGCGTACCCGCCTGGTGGACCTGACGGTGCGGCCCTCCAAGCTGGTCTCCCCCATCGACAAGATCCACCCCATGCCGGTCCCGGGTCTGAACATCGACAACGTGCCGTTCTTCGCCGCCATCGCGGCCGCGGCGCAGGGGTCGACGCTGATCCACGACTGGGTCTACGACAACCGTGCCATCTACCTGACCGAGCTGACCCGGCTGGGCGCCTCGGTCAAGCTGCTGGACCCGCACCGGGTGCTGGTGGAGGGGCCGACGCGGTGGCGCAGCGCGGAGATGATGTGCCCGCCGGCGCTGCGGCCGGCGGTGGTGGTGCTGCTGGCGATGATGGCCGCCGAGGGCACGTCGGTGCTGCGCAACGTGTACGTGATCAACCGCGGCTACGAGGACCTGGCCGAGCGGCTGAACGCGCTGGGGGCGCGGATCGAGACCTTCCGCGACATCTGAAGTTTTCGTCGGTGGCGGCCGCTACCGTCTCCCCTAGGTTGTCAGGAGAGGAGGAGCCGGTGCGGCCCGCGGAGCTCGACAGGTTGACGGTGGCGCAGGCGGCTGACCGCTACGTGGAGCTGGTGGTGGCCAAGACGTCGACGGGCGCGCTGTCGCCGGCCACGGCCGAGGTCTACGCCCGTGACGTGGCCACGCTGGTGGCGCTGGCCGGGGAAGACGTCGTGCTCGACGATCTGACCGGCGAGGACGTCGACGCGATCCTGCTGGCGTTCGCGCGTAAGCCGGACGCGCGGCAGGCGGAGGGTTCGGGGGCGGGGCAGTCGCCGTCGTCGCAGGCGCGGTTCCGGCGGTCGATCTCGGCGCTGTTCAAGCACGCGACGCTGGCCGGGTGGGTGCAGATCAACCCGATGACGGCGGCGACGGTGACGGCCAAGCAGCGTGGCGGGCTGCGTCCGGAGCGGCGGGCGCTGACGCGGGAGCAGGCCCAGGGGCTGATCGGCGCGGCTCGGGCGTTGCGGGAGGCGCCCGAGCAGGAGGGCAAGCGGCGCGATCAGCAGATGCAGTTGCGTGACGCGGTGATCGTGCTGCTGTTGTCGACGGTGGGGCCGCGGGTGTCGGAGCTGGTGCGCGCCAATGTGGAGGATTTCTTCACCAACGACGGGGTGCGCTACTGGCGGATCTTCGGCAAGGGGGGCCGCACGCGTGACGTGCCGCTGCCCGGTGACGTGGCCGAGGTGCTGCAGGCCTATCTGACGCGGGGGCGCCCGCAGGGGGGTGAGGCCGGCGGCGACAAGGCGTTGTTGTTGTCGTGGCGGGGGCGGCGGCTGGCGCGCGGCGACGTGCAGGCGGTCATCGACCGGGTGCAGCGGCATGTCGATCCCGACCAGCGGCGCTCGGTGACGCCGCACGGGCTGCGTCACACGACGGCCACCCACCTGCTGGCCGACGCGGTGGACATGGACGCGGTGCGGCGGGTGCTGGGCCACAGCGATCTGTCGACGCTGGGGCGTTACCGTGACGAGTTGCCCGGGGAGCTGGAGGTGGCGATGCGGTCCCATCCGCTGCTGCGGGACAAACCTTCCCGCTGACAGGTGGTGCGGTGTCCGGGGTTTGGGCCCTCATGTCTCCTTGAGTGGGGGGATGGTGTGGTTGACGCGGAAGAGCTGGTTCGGGTCGTACGTCGCTTTCAGGGTGGCCAGCCGCTGGTAGTTCGCGGGGGTGTAGGCGAGGCGCACTCGTGCGGGGGTCGAGTCGTGGTCGAACAGGAAGCCGGGGAGGGTGGCGCCGGT
>JABFWL010000427.1 GCA_013362315.1 Catenulispora sp.
GTTCGTGCCGTTCGTGCCGTGCACACCGTTCCCCGGCGCCGACCCGCTGTCCGTTGCTGCTCGCAGGTCCACGCCCGCGACTGCGTTGCGGGCCGGCTGGCGGTCTCCGGAGACGTCCTGGAAATCGCTCTGGTGCCGCAGCGGACCGGCCTCGGTCTCCTTGACCAGGTAGTGCGGGCGCTGCTTGGCCTCGTAGTAGATGCGCCCGACGTACTCGCCGATCACGCCGACGGTGAAGATCTGCAGGCCGCCGATCCCGGTGATGGCCGCGATCGTGGTGACGTAGCCCGGGGTGTGGTTGCCGTGCACCATGGCCGCGATGATCACGCCCACCATGTAGGCGAAGGAGATGCTGAAGAACAGGAAGCCCAGGTAGATGGCCAGCCGCAGCGGCTTGTTGTTGAACGACAGCAGGGAGTCGACGCCGTAGTTCAGCAGCCGCCGGAACGACCACTTGGTCTCGCCGGCCTCGCGGACGGCGTTGCGGTAGGTGAAGGTGACCGCGTCGAAGCCGATCCAGGCGAACAGGCCCTTGGAGAAGCGGTTGTACTCCGGCATGGTCAGCAGCGCGTCGACCGCGCGGCGGGACAGCAGCCGGAAGTCGCCGACGCCGTCGATCAGCTGGACGTCGACCATCTTGTTGATCAGCTTGTAGTACGTCCGCGCGAGCAGCGTCTTGAGCTTCTTGTCGCCCTCGCGGTCACGCTGCGCGATGACCTGGTCGAAGCCCTCCTGGTGCAGCCTGACCATGCGCCCCACCATCTCCGGCGGGTGCTGCAGGTCGGCGTCCATGATGATCACCGCGTCGCCGCTGGCCCGCTTCAGGCCGGCCAGGATCGCCGACTCCTTGCCGAAGTTGCGGCTGAAGGAGACGTACTTGACCTCGGGGTCCCGCGCGGAGATCTCCTTCAGCAGCTCAAGGCTGCCGTCGGAGGAGCCGTCATCGACGAAGACCAGTTCGATCTCGTCCGCTATCCCCGCGGTCTCGTTCCGGACGGCCTCGTGGAACCTCGCCAACACCGCTTCTTCGTTGAAGCACGGGACGACCAGGGACAGACGCATGAGTTCTCCGGTTGTGGACGGGGACTGCGGGGCCAGGCTACCCGAGCAGCCGGTGCGTCACGGCATTACCCGTGAGGACGCCGGTCTGTACTACCCCTGAGGACGCTGGGTTCCCGGTTGCCGGCACCTCACTCGACCACAGGAGTCCCGATGTTCACATAACAAACCGGTAACACCTATGAACCGGCGGCCCGGGGGTGCGTCCTTGGCTGTGACAGATCATTTATCGCCGGCCTGTTCAACACCACCGTTGGACACCACGTGCCAGGAGTCGCACATGCGCAGTTCTCACCTCAGGAAGTCGCTGGCCGCGTCGGCCATCTTCGCCACCTCCGTGGCGTCCGCGGCCGGGCTCGTGCAGAGCGCCAACGCCAGTACTGCCGGTGCCGCGAACTCCCCGCTGACCATCACCAACGGCACTCAGACCGTCGAGCTCAACGGCCGCGCGGTGCAGTACAGCGGGAAGATCGACCAGGGCTCCTGGGCGCCGGACGGCAGCCGGATCGCGTACGTGCGGGCTGACAACGCGGTCGTCACCGAGCGGGCCGGAGGCGGGGACCTGGTCGTGGTGGCGCCGCCGAAGGCCGGGGTGACGCGGTCGCACCCGACGTGGGTCGCGGGCGGCTCGACGATCGTGTTCGCGGAGAAGAGCGGCTCCACGTCCAAGGTGATGTCGGTCGCGGCCTACACCGACCCGCACGACGCGGTGGTGGAGGGCTCCCCGATCAGCTTGCTCGTCTCGAAGATGGTCGTGGGCACCGAGAGCGCGCCCGAGTCCAACGGACAGACGCTGGCCATGCAGCACACGGTCGGCGGCCACGAGGAGATCTGGGTCCAGGACTCCTTCGGCCGGGGCAGCGGCGGGCCGATCGAGATCGGCGGCACGGTCGACGGCACGGATCCGACGGTGTCGCCCGACGGCAAGGCCATCGCGTTCGTCCGCGCCGACGGCAGCGGGAACCAGCAGATCTGGACGGTGGCGTGGAACGGCCAGGACGCTACGCCCTCGGCTGGGACGCCCGTGCAGCTGACGCACGACGCGCACGACCACCTGCACCCGACCTGGTCGCCTGACGGCTCCCGGATCGCTTACGAGAACGGTCCCGGCGCAGGCGCGGCGGCCACCGACGTGCAGTCGATAGCCAAGGACGGCAGCGGACAGCGGCAGGAGTGGAACGCCCCGGGCGTTCCGGCTTACCAGGGACAGAACCGGGACTCGGTGACCCGGCTCGCCGGCACCGACCGGATCGGCACCGCCATCGCCGCCTCCGTGGCGCAGTGGCCGAAGGCGCCGTACAAGAGCACCGGTTACGCCGACCCGAAGACCCAGGCCGGCTCGGTCGTCCTCAGCCGCTCCGACCTGCCCTACGACGCGCTGGGCGGCGCCACTCTCGCCACCGTGACCGGCGGGCCGCTTCTGCTCACTCCGACCGACCACCTGGACGCGGGGGTCAAGGCCGAGATCACCCGGGCCCTGGGTGCGCCGAGCTCGACGAACACCGTGTATGTCCTCGGCGGCGAGCAGGCGCTGTCTCCGGCGGTGTTCAACGCGGTCAAGGACATGGGCTACACGGTCAAGCGGATCGCCGGCGAGGACCGGTTCTCCACCTCGGTGGCCATCGCCAAGGAGGTGACCGCGCGATACGGAGCCGGCGGCCAGCCCGAGCGGATCCTGGTCGCCACCGGCAAGAACTTCCCCGACGCGCTGTCGGCCGGAGCCGCGGCCGAGGCCAGCACCGGCGAGTCCGGGCCGAACGTGGGGGTCGTGGTCCTGACCGACGACACGAAGATCCCGGCCGCGACCGCGGCCTATCTCGCGCAGAACGCAGCGCACGCTTTCAACGGCGTCTATGGAGTCGGCGGACAGGCGGACACCGCTTTGACGAACGCCGGCATCAAGCACACGAAGGTGGCCGGCGAGAACCGGTTCCAGACCTCGTACTTGGTCGCCAAGACCTTCTTCGGCAAGGGGCTCGGCGGGAACCCGCCGCGCAAGGTCGGCTTCGCGACCGGCCTGAACTGGGCCGACGCGCTGTCCGGCGGGGCGTTCATGGGGCATGTCGACGGTCCGCTGCTGCTGGTCGACGGTGGCGGCGAGCCTTCGAAGGACGCTGAGAACTGGCTGCTGGGCTGGGCGCCGAGCATCGACTCCGGCTACATCTTCGGTGGTGAGAAGGCGGTTCCGGATGTCGCCACCGTCGGCCTGCCGGGCCTGTACGCGGGTCCGGCGAGCGTGACCGTGGTGGCGAACCCGAAGGCGTGACGGACAGCTGAAGCTCGCAAAGCCCCGCTGACACCGAGGGGGAGTCAGCGGGGCTTTCGCGTGTCCGCACACCTTGCCGGATAACGAACTAGTAAAGGTATGCAACCCGGAATCTGGCCCCACGTCTTTAGTGGTGACAGAGCTTTGAAACGACGTGCCAGGAGCCGCACATGCGCAGTCACTTCAGGAAGTCCCTGGCCGCCTCGGCCATCTTCGCGACCTCTGTCGCTTCGGCGGCGGGGCTCGTACAGACCGCCGACGCCAGCACCGCCGGTGCCGCGAACTCCCCGCTGACCGTCACCAACGGCACCCAGAACGTCGTCATGAACGGCCGCGCGGTGCCGTACGCCGGGAGCATCGACCGGGGGGCGTGGGCGCCGGACGGCAGCCGCATCGCGTATGTGCGCGGCGACGGGGCCGTGGTCACCGAGCGCGCGGGCGGGCAGGGCCTGGTCGTGGTGGCGCCGCCGAAGGCTGGCGTGACGCGGTCGCATCCGACGTGGTTCGCCGGCGGCACGACGATCGCGTTCGCGGAGCAGAGCGGCGGCACCAAGAAGATCATGGCCGTCCCGGCGTTCACGGCTGAGGGCGGCACCGCGCAGGAAGTCGAGGCGGTCGAGCTGAGAGGGGCCGACTTCGCGTCCATCGCCAGCGGAGCCGAGGTGGCCCCGGACTCCAACGGCACCCTGATCGCCTTCCAGCATCAGGACGCGGGCACCGGCCACCAGCAGATCTGGGTCCAGGACTACTACGGGCGCGGTTCCGACGGGAGCCACCTGGCCGCCGACAACGGCACCGATCCGACGATCTCGCCGGACGGGAAGACCATCGCCTTCCTGCGCGCGGACGGAAGCAGTGACAAGCAGATCTGGACCGTGTCGTATGACGCGGGCGACGAGAACCACCCGGTCGGCACTCCGGTGCAGCTGACGCACGACGCGCATGACCACCTGAGCCCGACCTTCTCGCCGGATGGCTCGCGCATCGCTTATGAGAACGGCCCGGGGAACGGTGCTGCCGCGACCGACGTGCAGTCGATTGCCAAGGACGGCAGCGGGCAGCGACAGGAGTGGAACGCTCCCGGCGTCCCCGCGTACCAGGGGGAGAACCGGGAGTCGGTGACCCGGCTTGCTGGCGACGACCGCCTTGGCACCGCCATCGCCGCGTCGCAGGCCATGTTCCACACTCAGACCGCGACCGAGGGCGGCGCGGCCTCCGTCGTGCTGAGCCGCTCGGACCAGTTCGCCGACGCCCTGGGCGGCAGCACCCTGGCCGGCGTGGAGAGCGGTCCGCTGCTGCTGACTCCGACCGACCACCTGGACCCGGCCGTCAAGGCCGAGATCCGGCGGGTGCTGGGGCCGGCGACGACCGAGAAGACGGTGTATGTGCTGGGCGGCGAGCAGGCGCTGTCGCCCGCGGTGTTCAACGCGGTGAAGGACATGGGCTACACCGTGCAGCGGCTCGCCGGTTCCGACCGCTACGCGACCTCCGTCGCCATCGCGAAGCAGGTGGCGAGCATGGGGAACCACGACGGCAACTGGCACCAGCCCGAGCGCGTGCTGGTGGCGACCGGCAACAAGGCCCCGGACGCGCTGTCCGCGGGTGCGGCGGCCGAGATGGGGAGGGGCTACGGTCCCTCAGCTGGAGTGGTGATCCTGTCCAACGACACGACGCTCCCCGCCTCGACGGCCGCCTACCTGGCCGAGGTGAAGGCGCACAACACCACCGGCAACACCGCGACGGTCTACGGCGTCGGCGGCCAGGCGGACACCGCGCTGACGGCCGCGGGGATCAAGCACACGCCGGTGGCCGGCTCCGACCGCTACCAGACCTCGTACTTGGTCGCCAAGACCTTCTTCAGCGGCTCCATGGATGGCGGGACACCGCCCATGAACGTCGGCTTCGCCACCGGCCTGACGTGGCCGGACGCCCTGTCAGGCGGCGCTTTCATGGCGCAGAAGGGCGGCCCGCTGCTGCTGGTCGATCCGGCGAGCGGCGAGCCGGCGAAGGATGCGGAGCTCTGGCTGCTGGGCTGGTCGCCCTCGATTAGCAACGGCTATGTGTTCGGTGGGACGAAGGCTGTGCCGGAGGTGACGGTATCGGGTGTGGCGGACTTCATTTCTGGGCCGGGTGGTGCTGCTACGCCGGTCAATCCGAAGGCGTGAGGTGGCGCTCAGGGCGAAGGCCCGAGGTAGCGGTGGGGCTGCTGGGTCCGGGGCGGCGCGCTGAGGCGCGTTGAGCTAAGCCGCGCTGAGGCTGCCGAGCCGCGCTGAGACCGTCGAGATGCGCCGAGCCTTGCCGAGTTGTGTCGGCGGGGCTGGGCGTATATCTGGATGCTGCTAGGGAATCACGGATCGATAACGTGGCTCTATCGGTAATGTCGCGGTTGAGCTGTGGTTAAAGGCGATGTTTACGAAGCGCGGGTGGATGCGGTCTCGGGGTTCGTGGCGTGGGTGTGATTCTTCGGCTGGCGGTCGTCGTGTTCACGGTCCCGGCACCGGTGGGTCCTCCTTCGCCGGCGGTTGGTGAGGTGGCTGAGTTTCAGTCGAAGTCAAAAGCCAGTCAAGAGCTTGATGAAGAGCCGGCGCCTCCGGCGGGGGCCTCAGTTCCCTCGGGGAACTGGCGCGAGTCCATCGGGCGGTGCTGCTAGGCGCG
>JABFWL010000333.1 GCA_013362315.1 Catenulispora sp.
GTCGCCGCCGTCGCCGCCCGCGCCCCGGGGGCGAGCAGGGCCACGGCCGGCAGCGCGGCCGCGGCGAGCAGCCAGGCCCGCAGCCGATGTCGGGGGTGGGTGGAGCCGGATCGCTGTGTTCGCATGGGTGCCCTCATCCGCGAGTCGATCGCGCGCTCACCAAGCCTCGGCGCGCTACCCGGGAGCGTTGAAGATCTCCGCCTGCGGCGTCAAGGCGCCCGCGCCCCGACGGGATCCGCGCCCACGACGGGGCAGCACGGCATTCGAAACTTTCAGCACCGATGCGGCAGAGCTGTCAGAGGCGGGAACGGCAAAGGACTGTTTCAGCCGGCCGTCACCAGCGAATCCGCCTCGGTGCCGAGCGGTCTGGACCCGGCGGTCAAGAACCTTCGGATTCGCCCCGCTCCGTGCCCCCGTCCCACGGCAGCACCACCGCCCAGCCGGCGAGGACCACGCCGATGACCAGGATGAGCGAGAACAGCCACTGTGCGCCGCCGGAGTTGGCGTTGATCCCGCCGATGCCGAGGGCCATGGTGTAGCCGCCGACGATGAGCAAGGTGATGCCCGCTTTCGTGGTCATATGTCCACAGTAGGTGGCATCGGCGGGTGCGCCAGTCGGCGCCAGCCGGCCTGGAGGTGCCCAGGGTCGGGGGTCGGGCTCGGCTGTCAGGTGTCAGGTGTTCGCGGGGAGCTCCGTGCCGGCGCCCCGGCGGCGGAGCGCCACCTGCTCCGCGCGCGCCGTGGGCAGGGTGGCCTCCTCCCGGCCCTCGATGGTGAACCCGGCGTCGGCGATCATCGCCAGGTCGTCGCCGCCGGGGGCGCCTTCGCTGGTGAGGTAGTCGCCGAGGAAGACGGCGTTGGCCAGGTGCAGCGCGAGGGGCTGCAGCGTGCGCAGATGGATTTCGCGTCCGCCGGCCAGGCGGACCTCCACGTCGGGGAACACGAAGCGGAACAGGGCGAGGATGCGCAGGCAGCGGGCCGGGGTGAGCTCCCAGCGGCCGCCGAGCGGGGTGCCTTCGAACGGGATGAGGAAGTTCACCGGGACCGAGTCGGGGTCCAGCTCACGCAGGGCGAAGGCGACGGAGACCACGTCCTCGTCGCTCTCGCCCATGCCGAAGATGGCGCCGGAACAGGGGGACAGGCCCGCGGCGGTGGCGGTGCGGAGGGTGTCGACGCGGTCGGCGAAGGTGTGGGTGGTGCAGATGTCGGCGTACTTCTCCTGCGCGGTGTTCAGGTTGTGGCTGTAGGCGTCCGCCCCGGCGGCGGCCAGGCGGTCGGCTTGGCCGGCCGTGAGCAGGCCCAGGCAGACGCAGACTTCGACGTCGGGGGTGTCGTTCTTGATCGCGGCGACGGTCTCGGCGACCCGGGTGATGTCACGGTCGCAGGGACCGCGGCCGGAAGCGACCAGGCAGACGCGTTTGGCCCCGGCGCCGACGGCCTTGGCGGCCAGCTCGGTGGCCTCGTCGGGGGCGATCCAGGAGTACTTCAGGATCTCGGCCTGGCTGCCGAGGCGCTGCGAGCAGTAGAAGCAGTCTTCCGGACAGAGCCCCGACTTCATGTTGACCAGGTAGTTCAGCTTCACGCGGCGGCCGAAGAAGGCCCGGCGGACCCGGCCGGCGGCCGCGACGACGTCGAGCAGCGCGTCGTCGCCGGTGGCGAGCAGCGCCAGGGCCGCCTCGCGGGTGGGGGCGCGGCGGTCGAGGGCGCCGGTGACGAGGGCGGACAGCAGGGAGTCGAGGTCGGCGTGGCCGTCGGCCGGCGCCGTCGCAGGGGTCGAAGTCATGCTCTCCATCGTGGCGCGGCGGGTTGGAGGACGATCACCGGCGGCCCGACAAAGATTCGGCCGGGTTCGTTGTGTGGTTCGGTGAGCGGTTCGCCATGTGGTTCGGTGAGCGCCAGCGGATCATGGCATGTACGGTCAGGATGGTGGAGACCGCCGAGCCGGAAGGTGACCGTCCCTGATGCCCGAACTTGCCCCCGCCGACGCCGCGCAGCCCGTCCTCAACCCGCTGTCGTCGGTGGCCATGTTCCTGGTGCTGACGGTGCAGGACGGCGGCGAGGACGCGGTCCGCGGCGTGCTGCCAGACCTGAGCGCCCTGCAGCGGGCGGTCGGCTTCGGGCGGCCGGAGGCGGGGCTGGCATGCGTGACCGGGTTCGGGTCGGGCGTGTGGGACCGGCTGTTCGCCGGTCCGCGTCCGGCCGAGCTGCACCCGTTCATCCCGCTGGAGGGACCGCAGCACTCGGCGCCCTCGACGCCCGGCGACATCCTGCTGCATCTGCGCGCTGAAACGCTCGACGCCTGTTACGACTTCGCCGACCACGTCCTGAGCCGGCTGGGCGACGCGGTGCGGATCGTGGACGAGGTCCACGGCTGGCGCTATAAGGACGTGCGCGACCTGCTGGGCTTCGTCGACGGCACGGAGAACCCCGAGGGGGTGGAGGCGGTGGACGCCGCGCTGGTGGACGCCGAGCGGGATCCGGAGTTCGTCGGCGGCAGCTACGTCATCGTGCAGAAGTACCTGCACGACATGACCTCCTGGAACACGTTGTCGGACCGGGAGCAGGAGCTGGTGATCGGCCGCACGAAGGCCGGGAACGTGCAGCTGCCGGACGACGCCCTGCCGAAGACCTCGCACGTGGACCGGACCACCATCGTCGGCCCGGACGGCGAGGAGCGGGACATCCTGCGGGCCAACATGCCGTTCGGGTCGTTCAAGGACGGCGAGTTCGGGACCTACTTCATCGGGTACTGCGCGACGCCCACGGTCACCGAGGAGATGTTGCGCAACATGTTCCTCGGCGGCGAGGACGGCCACCGGGACCGGATCCTGGACTTCTCCACGGCGGTCACCGGCGGGCTGTTCTTCGTACCGCCGCGAGGCTTCCTGGACGGTCCGCCGCCGGCGCCGGACCGCGGCGCCTCCCCTGACGCAGCATCGGACTCGCAGTCCTCAGCGCCGGGCTCGCCGCTCTCAGCGCCGGCCCCGGCCGCGAACCCCCGGCCCACCGACGGATCCCTCGGCATCGGAAGCCTGAAACGGAGCTGACCTTCATGGACAACCTGCACCGCGACCTCGCCCCGGTCAGCGACAGCGCCTGGAAGCAGATCGAGGAGGAGGCCCGCCGCACAGTGCTGCGCTACCTGGCGTTCCGCCGGGTGGTGGACGTCGCGGGTCCCGAGGGGACGACGCTGGCCGCGGTCGGCGACGGCCACACCTCCCCGGTGGAGGCGCCGGGCGACGGCGTCCAGGCCCGGGTGCGCGGCGCCAAGCCGCTGGTCGAGATCCGGATCCCGTTCGAGCTGGACCGCCGCGACATCGACGACGTGGAGCGCGGCGCCCAGGACGGCGACTGGCAGCCGGTGAAGGACGCGGCGAAGATCGCGGCGTTCACCGAGGACCGCGCCATCGCCGACGGCTACGCCGCGGCCGGCATCACCGGCCTGCGGCCGTTCTCCAGCCACGCCGCCATGGCCCAGCCCGCCGACCCGGCCGACTTCCCGGCCCTGGTCGCGCGGATGGCCACGCAGCTGCGCCTGGCCGGCGTCGAAGGCCCCTACCACCTGCTGCTCGGCGCCGACGCCTACCAGGCCCTGTCGGACGCGGTGGACCACGGCTACCCGGTGGCCGCGCATGTCGCCCGCCTCATCGACGGCGAGGTGATCTGGGCGCCGGCCATCACCGGCGGCGTGCTGCTCTCCGGCCGCGGCGGCGACTACCAGCTCCAGCTCGGGCAGGATCTGTCGATCGGCTACGAGTCGCACACCGCGGAGAAGGTGCGGCTGTACTTCCAGCAGTCCTTCACTTTCCTGCCGTACACCGCCGAGGCCGCGGTGCCGCTGAACGGGCAGGAGAAGGCCGATGGGAGCCGGCTGAGGGGCAAGCGGTCACGCTGACGGAGGTCCTGCGCCCGCCGCTTCGGCGGCGGGCGCAGCTGGGACGATCGAAGCGCCCGGCCGTCACATGTACGGCCGCACCACGATCGAGACCGGCATCGAACGGACCGGGTCGGTACGGACGTGGCTGCCCGAGTGCGGCGAGTCGACGACCATGCCGTTGCCGATGTAGACGCCGACGTGGTGCCGGCTGGGATAGAAGACCACCAGGTCGCCGGGCTGGGCCCGGGACAGCGGCACGGGGGTTCCGGCGGCTGCCTGCTGATGGACGGTGCGGGGGATCTTCACGCCGGCGGCCGCCCAGACGTGCTGGGTGAAGCCGGAACAGTCGAAGCCCGCGCTGGTGGTGCCGCCCCAGACATAGGGGACGCCGATCTGGGACAGCGCCTCGTGAACCGCCTTGGCCGCCTTGACGTTGGCGGGCGCCGGCAGGTGAGACAAGAGGTTGCCATATGTCGGCTTGGTGTGTGACGGCTTGGTGTGAGACGGCTTGGTGTGAGACGGCCTGGTATGAATGTGCCCGGCGTGGGCCGAACGGGTCTTCTTCGCCGAAAGTCGTTTCGCCGGCGGTCGCCTTGCGGACGTCTTCTTCGGCGGCGCCTTCTCGGCGACCAGAGCCGGAAGCGGCGCCGGCCCCGACATCGGGGCCTCGGGAAGCCCTACGGCCGCCAGTCCCAGCGCAGGTCCCGGAGCGGACCCGCCGAGCTGGCCGACGGCGGTCGCCAGCAGCGCGCCGGCCGCCAGCAGTGCGGATGCGCACCGTGCCGTCGCACGGTGCTCACGTTTATGACATTCCATCCCGTCACTTCCTCGGTTCTGGCGCAGGGCAGATTCCTGCGATGGTCCGAAGATCGTTCTACCGCGCCGACGGACGGCGCACGCCTACTCTCGCCCGATCGGCGCAGCAGTGACGGAGTTGAGCTGGTACTTAAGTATTCGGACATGAGTTCGCCGGAAAGCGACCGGCCGTTCGTCCAGCCCCCCGCGGCCGGGCGAACGGTCGATCTCTTCGGCGGTGCCGTGCCCGGCCGGGTCGAAGCGGGCCGGGCACGACACGTCATCGGTGTTGTCGGCGGATGCTTACTCGGGCGTCGAGGGCGCCGCTTCCGGTGTGCTCGCTGATCGCTGGACAGTCGGTGTTCACCATGGGAGATATGGGAGCACGCACCCGCCGGGCCCCCTCCCCGTCGAAGAGACGTACGCTGCATGGCGGGATGTGCTGACACCGCGACCCGCAGCGAGCCGCCCAGCCACCAGGCGGCGATCACCAGCAACGAGCGAAAAGGGCCACCGGAATGCAGATACGGGACTTCATCCCGCAAGTCCTGCCGCAGAACCTGCCGAGCCTGGCCGGCGGGGTGCCGCCGGCGCCGCCGGGCACGATCTTCGTCAAGGCCGGCCCCAGCGGCTTCGCGGTGCCCCCGCGCAAGTTCACGCTGCACTTCGGCCGCGCCGAGGCCGACGTGCACGTGGTGATCGGCGGCGACGACGAGTTCGTCAGCCGCCTGCACGGCGTCTTCACCTGCGACGGCGACCAGTGGTGGCTGCGCAACGAGGGCCGCCGGCCGATCCTGATGCCGGGCATGGAGCCGGTGCTGCGGCACCACGAGGTGTCGGTGAACCCCGGCTTCACCCCGATGACCATCGAGACCCCGAACCGGCGCACCCACCTGCTGGAGGTGCACCTGGTCAGCAGCCAGCGGCAGGCCGCCGGGGGCGTGGCGCAGTCGCGCACGCTCACCTCGGACGTCACCGACCTGGCCCCGGTGGAGCGGCTGATGCTGATCGCGCTGGCCCAGCGCTACCTGCGGCGCGAGCCCTACCCGGCCCCGGTGACCTGGAAGCAGGCCGCCGACGACCTGAACGCGGCGGTGCCGAACCCGCCGCACCCCTGGACCGCGAAGGCGGTGGAGCGGCGCATCTCCGAACTGCGGGCCCGGCTGTCCACCGGGCCCGGAGCGATCCGCGGGATCGTGAAGGAGCCGGACATGGTCGAACCGCTCGGCAACACGCTGAACGACAACCTGATCAGGGCCCTGCTGCGGAACGCGACGCTGGTGCCGGAGGACCTGTACGCGCTCGGC
>JABFWL010000322.1 GCA_013362315.1 Catenulispora sp.
TGATCAGCGCATCCCCCGAAGAGGTTTCCTTGTCCACTGCGAGCCAGGAGACGGCCGGTCCGGCGACCACCGAGGTCGCGCCGGGCGGCCCGCCCGGTCGAATACGAGCCCTGCTGGGCCGGCGGGTCGTGGAGCCGGTGTCGGTGGCGTTCGGCGCCGCCGTGCTGCTGTTCGCGCGGCTGATGTTCCCGACCCCGGTGGGCGTCGCCGACAACTACGACGGCAGCCGGCTGCTGTGCCACCTGAAGCTGAACTCGATCGCCAACACCGACTCCCGGCTCAGGTGGGTGACCTGGCAGTACATCTACAAGTCCGGTTACAGCTGCACCATGAAGAACGGGCAGCAGTACTTCGGCGTCGACCTGCCGAACCCGCCGTATTCCTCCAGCCAGCTGGTCCTGATGAACATCGCGAATCAGGTCACCCGGCACCTGGGGCTGAAGAACCAGTTCGGTGACACCGCGCTCGACCTGCGGGTGCTCGGCGCCGTGGGCTGCGTCTTCATCGGTATCGCGATCGGGCTGCTGTTCGCCGTGCTGCGCACCCGGCGGCTGTTCCGCTACCTGCTGTGCGGCGCCGTCCTCCTGGTGGTCGCCGACGCCAGCTTCATCGACTTCGCAGCGTCTCCGCTGAGCGAGATCTCGGCGGTCATCGGCCTGCTGTTCCTGCTGCCGGCCATCCTGTTGCTGTTCCGAGGCGGCCGGTCTCGCTGGGCGGGCCTGGCACTGGGGCTGGGGGCCGGGCTGTTCCTGGTCACCTCCAAGTCCCAGATGGTCGTCCTGGTGGTGCCGGTCGTGGTGCTGCTGATCGCCTTCCCGATCCGCGTGGCGTTCCTGAAGGGCCGGATCGGGTCCCGGGTGCTGCCGGTCGGCGCCGCGACGGTGCTCCTGGCGGGCTCGTTCGCCTTCACCCCGAAGCAGGACCCGCACTTCAACCTGCAGACCAAGGCCGACTTCGTGTTCAACGAGCTGCTGTACATCAGCCCGAACCCGGCGGCGGACCTCAAGGCGCTCGGTATCCCGGAGTACTACATCAGCCAGGTCGGGCACCCCGCGTGGTGTCCGCCGTACCTGATCAGCATGCGCGACACCGGCGTGTACGACTCGAGCATCGACAGCACCAAGCTCGTGGCCCGGGACACGGCCGCCGAGCCGGCCTTGGACCACGGCTTGTCCGTCGGGAACACCGTCAAGTTCCTGCTGACCCACCCGGACCGTACGATCCGGGTCGCCAACGACGCCGCGAACGCGTTCTTCTACGTCCGGCCCACCTATACCGGCAACTGCTACACCGGCCACAACTACACGCCGCACAACCAGCAGGACATCCCGCTGGCCAACTACGACGGCAGCGGCAACCGCGCCGGCCGGCCCAACCTGGTCGACAAGCGCTTCACCCCGGTCACCAGCACCCTGGGACTGTTCCGCGACACCGGCCTGATCCCGCTGCTGCTGTTGTGGCTGCTGCCGGCCGTGGTGGCGGTGCGGCTGCTGGCCCGGCGCACCGCGCGGGCCGCCGGCGAGCGCAGGGCCCTGGCTTGGATCACCTTGTTCCTCACCTCCGTGGCACTGCTGCAGTTCGGCGCGGGGGCGTACTTCGACGGAATAGACACCAGCAAGCACCTGAACCTGTCCATCTTCGCGTCGGTGGTGGCCGTGGTCACCGCCGTGGCGGCGGCCCGGCTCCGCCCCGAGCCGGCCGGCGCCGTCGTCTCCACCACAATCTCCGGCGCCGAACCCCATGCCGACCCCGTTGCTGTCCCCAGCCAGACCAGAAAGAGCGAAGGCCCCGTGGAACCTGCGGCCAAGGACCTGAACGTCCTGGTGATCATCCCGACCTACAACGAGTCGGAGAACCTGGAGAAGATCGTCAGCCGGGTGCACGCGGCGAACCCCCAGGTGCACATCCTGGTCGCCGACGACAACTCCCCCGACGGCACCGGAAAGCTGGCCGACGGCCTGGCGGAGAAGGACGAGCGGGTCAAGGTCCTGCACCGCGCCGGCAAGGAGGGCCTGGGCAAGGCCTACCTCGCCGGGTTCGCCTGGGGCATCGAGCACGGCTATGACGTGATCTGCGAGATGGACGCCGACGGCTCGCACCGGCCCGAGGACTTCCCGGCGCTGCTCAAGGCCCTGGTGGAGCAGGACGCTGACCTGGTGCTGGGCTCGCGCTACGTGCCCGGCGGCAAGACCGTCGGCTGGCCCAAGAGCCGGGAGATCCTGTCCCGCGGCGGCAACACCTGGGTCCGGCTGGTGACCGGCATGCGCTTGAAGGACGCGACCGGCGGCTACCGCCTGTTCCGCCGCGCCACGCTGGAGAAGATCGACCTGGAAAGCGTCGCCTCGGCCGGCTACACCTTCCAGGTCGACCTGGCCTGGCGCACCAACCGGGCCGGGCTGAAGATCGTCGAGGTGCCGATCACCTTCGTCGAGCGGGAGCTGGGCGCGTCCAAGATGAGCGGCAACATAGTCGCCGAGGCGCTGTGGCGGACCACGGTCTGGGGCACGAAGTACCGCCTGGGCCGCCTGGTCGGCAAGAAGTAACAACACCGCGACTCGCAGCGAACCCCCGACCCGCCTCGCGCCATGTCCCGTTCCGGACATGGTGCGAGGCGGGTCGATCCGTACGATGAACGGCCCTACACTGGCCTGATGCCGTCCGCCCCGCTTCGCTCCGTCCTGCGCCTGATGCCGCGGTCCACGGGGGCGCGGGCCTTCCTGGCGGCATTCCTCGGATTCTTCCTGCTCGGCGCGGCCTGGTCGGCGGCGCTGCCCTACGACGGGTCGCCGGACGAGTTCCGGCACGTGGTGCGCGCCTACGGCGTGGCGGACGGGCAGATCGACATCCGCGACGCCCACATCACGGTGCCGCAAAGCCTGGTTCCCCCCGGCGCCGGCGACAACGACGCCGACGCCTGCACCCGCTGGAAGCTGGACGTCTCAGCAGCCTGCATCGGCTCCCCGGCCCCCGGCGACGAGTCGCGGATGGTGGTGACCACCAGCGGGGCGGCCAACTACAACCCGTTGTACTACGCGGTGGTCGGCTGGCCGCTCAAGGTGGCCCCCAACTTCGGCGGCGTCATCGCCGCCCGGCTGCTCACCTGCCTGCTGACCAGCGCACTGCTCGGCGGCGCGGCGGCGGTCGCGGTCCGCCTGACGCGCGGGCGCGGGCCGCTGGTGGTCGGCGGCTTGCTACTGGCGGTGACCCCGGTGGTGGTGAATCTCACCGGGGCGGTGAACCCGGCGGGTCCGGAGATCGCCGCGGCGGTGGCGGTCTGGACCTCGCTGATCGCGCTGCTGCTGGCGCGCGACGACTCGAAGTGGACGCTGGCGCTGTTCGGCGTGGGCGCCGGCGCACTGGCGGTGCTGCGCGAGCTCGGCATCGGATGGCTGCTGACCGCCGTGCTGGTGGTGGCGTTCGGCGCGCAGCGGAACCGGCTGCTGGAGTTGGCCAGGCGGCCCGCCGTGCGGGTCTGGGCGGCGGCCGTGGCAGCGGCGGCGGCCTTCGGCGCGGGCTGGATACTGCTTTCCACCCAGGGCGGCCTGCCCGGCACCGGGCAGAGCACCACGGCCATCCCGCAGGGCACGGCGCTCGTCGTCAAGGAGCTGACGCACCGGGTGCCGTTCTACACCTCCGGGCTGGTCGGGCTGACCTCCTACGGCGACGTCGCCATGCCCTTCCCGCTGACCCTGGCCTGGTTCGTCGCGGTCGGCGCGCTGCTGATCGCGGTGGCCCGCCGCGCGGGCCGCCGGGTCCTGATCCAGCTCGCGGCCATCGTCGGCGGCGGCTACCTGTTCCTGGTCGGCGCCGACCTGCAGGCAGCGGCCACCAACTGGTGGTTCTCGCAGGGCCGCTACGCCCTGCCGCTGCTGGTCGGGGCACCGATCCTGGCCGGCTACGCGGCCGCCGACCGGGGACTGGTCTCCGTCCCGCGCCAGGCTCAGTGGATGCGCTGGGCCGCCTGGATTCTCATCCCCGCTCAGGGCATCGCCTTGTGGATTACGATGCTCCGCTTCGAGCATGCCTTCACTTCTCGGCACCCGAACCTGTTCTTCCTCTTCACCCAGACCCCGTCGGTGAACCCGTTCTCCGGAGCCTGGACGCCTCCCGGCTCGGGCGTCCCGGCGGTGCTGCTGGCGCTGGCCGGGATCGTGGCGTTGGTCACGTTCGCACAACGCGCCACCGCGTCCGGACCCATATCGGACGTCGATTCGGTCACAATCCGTGAACGGTCTTTAAGGATTTCCTGAGCGTCGGCGCCGGTCCCCAGAACGCGCCGGTAGCATGGGGGCACGCCCATGGCCAGCGGGGGAGCGGCCGGTTTCGTTGCGGGGCGGAACACGGACGAAGGAGTACGGATGCTGCGGCGACTGGCTGCCGGGATGCAACCCGGCACCTGGAGCCCGCTCCGCGTATGGGTGACCGCCTTCGTCGCCTTCTTCGCCCTCTCCGCCGCCTGGGCCCTGGCCTCCCCCCTGACCTCCGTCCCGGACGAGTCCTCGCACATGGTCAAGGCCGCGGCCACGGTCCGCGGCCAGTTACACGGCACGCCCATCACGGTCGCCACCCACACCTGGGACCAGACCACCCTGCTGCCGATGACCGGCTACCGCCTGCCGAGCGCCTACGCCGACCTGACCACCCTGCACGAGTGCTACTTCGCCAACGCCGGCGTGCCAGCCTCCTGCGCCAAGAGCCCCGGCGCCCAACCCGGCGTCCTCCTGGCCGGCACCACCGCGGGAGCGAACAACCCGTTGTACTACTGGGCCGTCGGGTGGCCGAGCCTGCTGTCCGACGGACCGCTCGGCATGTACGCGATGCGCCTGGTCTCCGCGGCCCTGTGCGCCGCGATGCTGGCGAGCGCAGTGGTCACGGCCTTCCAATGGAGCCGCCGCCGACGCTTCCCGCTGGCAGCGGTGCTGGCCGCGGCCACCCCGATGGTCCTGTTCCTCAACGGATCGGTGAACCCGAACTCCCTGGAGGCCAGCTCCGCCATCCTCCTGTGGGCAGCGGTACTGAGCCTGCTGACAGACCCTCGCCCCGAACTGGTCCCCCGGCTCCTCACCCGCGCCGGCCTGGCCACCCTGGCCCTGGTCTCCGTCCGCCAACTGGGCCCGGCCTGGGCTCTGGTCATCATCACCTGCGCAGTGCTGGCCGGCCAACGCGGCGCCCTGCGCACCGTCCTACGCCGCCCGGCAGTGTGGCTGTGGAGCGCCGCCATCGGCACCGTGGGCCTGGGCTCCTTCGCCTGGACTGCGAAGTTCAGCGTCCTGGGCAGCACCGCCTCGACCTTCCCCAACCTGACCTTCTGGGTCGCGGCCAAGCACACCTTCAGCTCCAGCATGGACTACCTGCGGCAGATGGTCGGCTTCTTCGGCTGGCTGGACGTAAAGCCGCCCTACCACCTCTCCGAACTCTGGTTCCTGCCAGTCCTGGCCCTCCTGGCAGCAGCATGCACAGTCGGCAAGATCCGCGAGGTAGCAGCACTAGCCCTGCTCGCCGTCTCAGTGATCGCCATCCCCGTCCTGGCACAGGGCCGCCAAGCCCAAACCCTGGGCTACATCTGGCAGGGCCGCTACCTGCTGGCAGTAGCCGTCGGCCTCCCCCTCCTGGCCGCCGCCATACTGACCAAGCGCGAACCCCGCCCCGGCCCTCTCAACCAGGCAATCCACCGCCTCCCCCAAGCCATCACCAGCACAACCCTGCTGCTCGGCTTCCTGATGTTCTACACCACCCTCCGCCGCTACACGGTCGGTGCCTACGGCCCCTGGCTCCCGCTCCACCCCTCCTGGTCTCCCCCGGGAACGCCCATCACGGTGGTCCTGCTCTACCTGGCCGGCGCCGCCCTAGCAGCCCTCGTGGTCCTCGGCACTCACGGCCCCCACACCACCACCGCAGGCCTGGACGACACCAAACCAGCAGCACCCATGCCACTGCCCACCCCGGCAGCACCGGCACCGGCAGCA
>JABFWL010000128.1 GCA_013362315.1 Catenulispora sp.
GTGCCGCCGTAGATCTCGCTGGAGGGGAAGACGAAGCCTCGGCTCTTCGCGAGCCGGACGATGGTCTCGATCTTGTCGGCGGCCACAGTCGCTCTCTTTCGTGTTGCCACCGCATCCACGGTGGCGAAGCCCGGCCGGATGCCGGGTTTCGGATGATGCCCCAGCTTAGTCGGTCGCGGCCGGGCCTTTGGAACGGTTTCCGGCGAGCGGAGCCTGCTCCGGCCGGGCCGGACACCGGCCGTCCGGCCGGCATCTGGTCCGACGACCCGACAAATTGACAATCGTTTTCATTTTCAGCCACCATGAACGGATGCCCCTCTCGCACGCTGCGCCCCGGGCCCGCTCGGCGGCGTCCCACTCCCCCGCGCGGGAGCAGCACTCCCGCTGCTCGCGCCGCCTGCGCCGCCCGAGGCACACCGTCCCGGCCGCCGTCGCCGTCGCCACCGCCGCGGCGGTGGCGCTCGGCGGCTGTGTGAAGGCCTCGGACCGGCCGGGGGCGGCCAAGAGCGGGAAGCTCGACGTCGTGGCCGGCTTCTATCCCTTCGCCTTCCTCGCCGAGCGCATCGGCGGAGCGCACGTGGACGTCCGCAACCTGACCAAGCCCGGCGCCGAGCCGCACGATCTGGAGCTGACGCCCTCGCAGGTCGCCGCCGTCGGCAACGCCGACCTGGCGCTGTATGAGAAGGGCCTGCAGCCCCTGGTGGACTCCGTGATCGGGCAGGAGCAGCCCAAGGCCGCGCTCGACGCCGCGACGGTGGTGCCCCTGGAGAACCACGGCGACCTCGGCGAGGGCGACAGCCGCGCCGCCGACCCGCACATCTGGCTGGACCCGGTCGACTTCGCCAAGCTCGCCGACGCCGTCTCGGCCAAGCTCCAGCAGATCGATCCGGCGCGCGCCGCCGACTACCGCACCCGGCAGGCCGCGCTCGACGCCGACCTGGCCAAGCTGGACGCCGACTACCGGGCCGGCCTTGCGCGGTGCCAGCGCAAGGACATCGTCACGAGCCACGCTGCGTTCGGCTATCTCGCCGAACGCTACGGACTGGCGCAGGTGCCGATCTCCGGGTTGTCGCCGGAGGACGAGCCGACCGCCTCCCACCTCGCGAAGATCCAGGACCTGATCAAGACTAAGGGCGTGACCACGGTCTTCTTCGAGACCCTGGCCAGCCCCAAGACCGCGCAGACGCTCGCGGCGGACACCGGGACGAAGGCCGCGGTGCTCGACCCGATCGAGGGCGTGCAGGATCCCTCGAAGCAGGACTACCTCTCCGTCATGCGCGACAACCTCGCCGCGCTGCGGACCGCGCTGGGGTGTGCGTGATGGCCCGCGCCGGCTCCGACATAGGAGCCCCGGCCGTGGCCGTGCGGGAGGTGAGCGTGGCGCTCGGCGGCCGTCCGATCCTGCACGGCGTGGACACGACGGTGCACAGTGGGGAGACCGTCGCGCTCCTGGGAGCGAACGGCTCCGGCAAGTCCACGCTGGTGAAGACCATCGTGGGGCTGTATCCGGTGGACGGCGGCCGGGTCGAGCTGTTCGGCACTCCGCTGCCGGCGTTCAAGTCCTGGCAGCGGGTCGGCTACGTGCCGCAGCGCACCACCGCGGCGGCGGGCGTCCCGGCCACGGTCGGCGAGGTGGTCTTCAGCGGGCTGCTGACGCCGCGCACCTGGATCGGCCGCCGCGGCCGGACCGATCGCGCCGCGGTGCGGGAGGCGCTGGCCACGGTCGGCATGCTGGACCGGATCGGCGATCCGGTGGCCGCGCTGTCCGGCGGCCAGCAGCAGCGGGTGCTGATCGCCCGGGCCCTGGCCCGGCGTCCGGACCTGCTGATCATGGACGAGCCGATGGCCGGCGTGGACCTGGTCAGCCAGCAGACGTTCGCCGACGCCCTGGCCGGGCTGTCCGAGCAGGGCACCACCATCCTGCTGGTGCTGCACGAGCTCGGCCCGCTGGCCCCGCTCATCGACCGCACCGTGGTGCTGCGCGCCGGCGGTGTGCAGTATGACGGCGCGCCGGTCGAGCACGGGGAGGACGATCCCGGCCACGGCCACGAGCGTCCCGGACACGACCATGTGCATCCGCACGACGCGCCGAACGCGGCGCCGGGGACGCCGGCCTGCCCGCCGGGCCCGACGCCGGTGGAGACGCTGAAGATGACGATGTCGTCGTCGGGTCCGGCGCGTTCGGCGGGTCCGGCGGGTTCGGCGGGTCCGGCGCGTTCGGCGGGTTCAGCGGCGCCGGGGGTGTCGGCGGGTCCGGCAGGTGCGGCGAACGCCCTGCCCTCCATCGCCTCCCCGACCCGGAAGGCGGGTCCGGCATGCTGAGCAACACCATCTTCGGCCTGGCCTTCATGCAGCGCGCGTTCCTGGCCGCGCTGGTCATCGGGCTGGCGGCGCCGGCCATCGGCACCTATCTGGTGCAACGGCGGCTGGCGCTGATGGGCGACGGCCTCGGGCACGTGGCGCTGACCGGCGTCGGGCTGGGCCTGATCACGAACACCTCGCCGGTGTGGGGGGCGGTACTGGTGGCGGTCGCGGGCGCCGCGGCGGTGGAGCTGATCCGGGAGCGGGCCAAGGCCAGCGGGGATGTGGCGCTGGCGATGCTGTTCTACGGCGGCCTGGCCGGCGGCTCGATGCTGATCTCGCTGTCCGGGGGCAACGCGAATCTGAACGCGTACTTGTTCGGGTCGATCCTGTCCACCACCGACGGCGACCTGTGGGCGATCGCGTCGCTGGCGGTCGGGGTGCTGCTGGTGACGCTCGGGCTGCGGCGGGCGCTGTTCGCGGTGTGCCAGGACGAGGAGTTCGCGCGGGTCGCAGGTCTCCCGGTCCGCGCGCTGAACCTGCTGCTCGCGGTCACCACGGCGGTCACGGTGACGGTGGGCATGCGGGTGGTCGGGGTGCTCATGGTCAGCGCCCTGATGGTGGTGCCGGTGGCGGCGGCACAGCAGCTGACCCGGGCGTTCGCGGCCACGATGGGGCTGGCGATGGCGATCGGCGTGGGCGCGGCGATGTCCGGGGTGACGATGTCGTACTACGCCGACACCCCGCCGGGCGCGTCGATCGTGCTGATCGCGATCGCAGTGTTCCTGCTGGCCAGCGTCAGCGCCGGGCTGGTGGGCCGGCGGCGCGGCCGGACGCGGGCGGCGGCCGGCACGGGCACACCGGGTGCGGGTGCGCCGGTTTCGAACCCGTCGTCCCGACCACCGCACCGCACGGCCCGGAGCCTGCCAGAATGACTGGCACCGCACGCCACCACCGCTAGACGATTGATTCCTGGGGGTTCCGGCATCCAGAACCGCAGCCGACATACAGTCTTGCGAAACGGCTC
Organism: Catenulispora sp.; assembly: GCA_013362315.1. Classification (GTDB taxonomy): domain Bacteria; phylum Actinomycetota; class Actinomycetes; order Streptomycetales; family Catenulisporaceae; genus Catenulispora. The sequence continues at coordinate 3,329 of JABFWL010000128.1, forward strand.
AGCAGCAAGCCTGGGCGTCACGGACGGCCACCCTCATCCTGGTTGGCTGTGGGTGGCCGGCCGGGGCGGCCAGGCGCCGCTGATCAGCCACTGCCGCGAAGCGGCCAACAGCTACAGCGCGCCGGTACCCCCAGGAATCAATCGTCTAGGAGAAGGACAAGGACAGTGAGCACCGCAGACAACCCCGGCGGCAGCGAGGCCGCGCGCGGCCTGCCCGCCCAGGGGCGCTCCACCCGGCAGCGGTCGGCGGTCGCGGCCCTGCTGGCCGAGGTCGACGACTTCCGCAGCGCCCAGGACCTGCACGACCTTCTCAAGCAGCGCGGCGAGTCGGTCGGGCTGACCACCGTGTACCGGGCCCTGCAGTCGCTGGCCGACGCCGGCGAGGTGGACGTGCTGCGCACCGGCGAGCGGGAGATCAGCTATCGCCGCTGCTCGACCCCGCGGCACCACCACCACCTGGTGTGCCGGGAGTGCGGGAAGACGGTCGAGGTCGAAGGTCCGGCGGTGATGGAGAGCTGGGCCGACCGGGTGGCCGCCGAGCACGGGTACTCGAACGTCTCGCATACCCTGGAGATCTTCGGGACCTGCGGCGACCACTGACCGCCGGCGGTACCTTGGGCACGACGCGGGGCGCGCCGCGACCGTCGCATGATCGCGGAGCGCCCCCGCGTCACCGCACAACCGCCGAAGGGCGAGTTCCGCGGCTCAGGCCTGCTCGTCCGGATCGGCGTATTCGCTCTCGTCGTATTCGCGGGCGGCTTCGGCCGCGAACTGCTCCTCGTTGGTGATGGCGCCGCCGTAGCGGCGGTCGCGGCCGGCGTAGACCTCGCAGGCGCGCCACAGGTTGGTGCGGTCGAAGTCGGGCCACAAGGCGTCGTCGAAGTACAGCTCGGCGTAGGCGGACTGCCACATCAGGAAGTTCGACGTGCGGTGTTCTCCGGAGGAGCGGATGAACAGGTCGACGTCGGGCATGTCCGGCTCGTCGAGGTAGCGGCCGACGGTGCGCTCGTTGATCTTCTCCGGGTCCAGGCGGCCGGCCTTGATGTCGCGGCCCATGGCGGTCATGGCGTCGGCGATCTCCCAGCGGCCGCCGTAGTTGACGCACATGGTCAGGGTCAGGAGCTTGTTGTCCCTGGTGCGCTCCTCGGCCCACTCCAGCTCGTCGATGACGGACTTCCACAGCCGGGGGCGGCGGCCGGCCCAGCGGATGCGGACGCCGAGCTCGTCCATCTCGCCGATGCGGCGGCGGATGGTGTCGCGGTTGAAGCCCATGAGGAAGCGGACCTCCTCCGGGGAGCGCTTCCAGTTCTCGGTGGAGAAGGCGTAGGCGGAGATGTGGGTGATGCCGCCCAGCTGCACGGCGCCTTCGACGACGTCGAACAGCGAGGCCTCGCCGACCTTGTGGCCTTCTATCCGGGACAGGCCGCGCTCCTTGGCCCAGCGGCCGTTGCCGTCCATGACCAGGGCGACGTGCCGGGGCACCAGGTCCAGGGGCAGGTCCGGCGGCAGGGCGCCGCGCTTGTGCGGGAAGGGATCCCGCAGGACGCCCGGCTGCCGCTTGGCGAGGCGCTCCTCGAGGATGCGTCGGGTCAGTCTCACCGTTCCACCTGTTCCGTACTCGTCATGCTGTCAGCTCCAGCGGCTTCGGCTTCGCCGCTCACCGTTCGACCAGGCGCAGGGAGCGCAGGCCGCGCTCCAGGTGCCACTGCAGGTAGGCCGCGACCAGGCCGCTGCCCTCGCGCCGGTGCTTGTCGGCGCTGGCGTCGGCCGCTCCCCAGTCCCCCGCGAGCAGCGCGCCCAGCAGGGCGAGCGTCTCCCGGGCCGGGGCCACCGACCCCGACGGCTTGCAGTCCGAGCACACCGCCCCGCCGGCCGGCAGGTTGAAGAACCGGTGCGGACCCAGGTCGCCGCAGCGCGCGCAGTCCTCGAAGGACGGCGCGTAGCCGGCGACGGCCAGGGAGCGCAGCAGGAACGCGTCCAGGACCAGTCCGGCGGCGTGCTCGCCGGAGGCCAATGTACGCAAAGCCCCGACCAGGAGCAGGTACTGCTGCACCGCGGGCACATCATCTTCACTCAACCGCTCGGCGGTTTCCAGCATCGCCTGCCCGGCGGTGTAGGCGGGGTAGTCGGCGACCAGGGTGCCGCCGTACGCCGCCAGGGTCTCGGCCTGGGTGACCAGGTGCAGGTCGCGGCCCTGCTTCTCGAAGATCTGGACGTCGACGAAGGTGAACGGCTCCAGCCGGGAGCCGAACTTGGAGGAGGTGCGGCGCACGCCCTTGGCCACGGCGCGGACCCGGCCCCGGTCGCGGGTGAGGAAGGTGATGACGCGGTCCGCCTCGCCGAGGTTGCGGGTGCGCAGGACAACGCCTTCGTCGCGGTGCAGGGGCATTCTCCCAGTGTAGGCGGCGCCGCCCAGGAGAAAGGCCCGCACGAGCGGATAGCTCGCGCGGGCGTGAAAAGCTTGTGAAGCTAGGAGAACGGTGAAGCAGGCGCTCGCTACTGCTGGGGCGGCGGCCAGGCGCCGGGTTCGGGGCGCGGGCGCTCGGTGACGTGCGTGGGCTCGTCTCCGCGATCCTGCGGACGCTGCGGTGGGACCTGGCCGAGCGGCACCACCATGGTCTGGATCGCCGAGGAGTCAGTCAGCGGATCCGGCATCGGGGCGACCGGGGTCGCGACCGGCGGGGCCGGGGCGGGGACCGGTTCGACCGGGGCGGCGACGGCGATGGTCGTGTGGTCCTGGTAGCCGGAGCCGGAGCCGTTGGCAGCTTCGTTTTCCGGTTCCGGAACAGGCACGGCAGCTGCCGGCTTCGGCGGCAGCATCATCGTCTCCATCGCCGAGCTCTCGTGCAGCAGCGTCGCGTGCGGCACCGGCGGCTGCGCCGGGGCCGGGCGGGGCGGGATGACCAAGGTCTGCATCGACGACGACGGGTCGAACCGCGTCTCGTTCGGGTCGAACCCGGGTTGCGCGGGCTGCGGCCCGGTCGGCGAGCCGGTCAACGGGTGGTAGGAGGCGGTCCGGCGCGGGTCGGCCGCCTGCTGCTCGGCACCGGGCACCGACGCCACCACCCCGGCCACGTGCGCCTGCGTCATGCCGAGCGCCGCGCCGACGCCGTCGATCACGGCCCGCTCCTGCACGTCCACCGGGCCGTCGGCGGCGGCGACCCGGATCGCGCCGCGCACCAGCGCCTCGCGGCCGCTCTCGGGCAGCTGCCCGGCGAGCCCGGCCAGCAGCTGCGTCAGGTCCTCCGGAACCACCCGCAGGTCCTGCGCGAGGTCGGCCTGGGAGTACCCGATCGCGCCACTGGACACGATCTCCTCCACGGCGACGGCGAGCGCCGCCGGGTGTCCGGCTCCGCCGCGGCGCAGCACGTTGACCATCACGCCGCGGACGGTGTTCTGCAGCAGGTCGGTGAACTGCGCGGCGGTGGGGCGGGCCAGCACGGATTCGCGGAAGTCGTTCTTGCAGGCCGTGCAGCGGATGAATTCGCCGAGCGTCTTCAGCGGAATCAGGGGGATGAAGAACAACGTGAAGAATCGTTGAGCGCGCCGGCGCTCATAGTTCCGGTCGGCGCCGCAGCTCGGGCAGGAGAACACCCCGCTGCCGACGACACGGAAGACGGTCCGCCAGCCCCAGACGATCATTGTTCGAATCCCCTCCGTTCCGCTCACTGCGGAACGGAGGAGATCCTGCCATATGGCCTAGTTCTGAGAAACAGACTCCTCGCAAAGCGAGACCTGAAACACGGTCAGCGGAACGCGCGGTTCACGGCGGAGATGATGGCCTTCAGCGAGGCGGTGACGATGTTGGCGTCGATGCCGACGCCCCACAGGACGCGGCCGCCGATGGCGCATTCCACGTAGGAGGCGGCCTTGGCGTCCTCGCCGGAGGTCAGGGCGTGCTCGACGTAGTCCAGCACGCGGACGTCGATGCCGATGCCTTCGAGCAGGTTCGCGAAGGCGTCGATCGGGCCGTTGCCGACGCCGTCGAGAGTGGTGGTGGCGCCGTCCACGGACAGGTCGACGGAGAGCTGGTCCTTCTCCTCCACGGCCGAGGACGAGTGGTGGCCCAGCAGCCGCAGCCGGCCCCAGGGGGCGGCGGGGTTGGGCAGGTATTCGTCGACGAAGGCGTTCCAGATCTCCTCGGGCGTGACCTCGCCGCCTTCGGCGTCGGTCTTGGCCTGGATGACCTGGGAGAACTCGATCTGCGCGCGCCGCGGCAGGTCCAGCTGGTGCTCGGTCTTCAGGATGTAGGCGACGCCGCCCTTGCCGGACTGCGAGTTGACGCGGATCACGGCCTCGTAGGTGCGGCCGACGTCCTTGGGGTCGATGGGCAGGTAGGGCACGGCCCACACGATGTCGTCCACGGTCTTGCCGGCCGCCGCGGCGTCGCGCTCCAGGTGCTCGAAGCCCTTCTTGATGGCGTCCTGGTGGGAGCCGGAGAAGGCGGTGTAGACCAGGTCTCCGCCGTAGGGGTGGCGGGGGTGCACGGGCAGCTGGTTGCAGTATTCGACGGTGCGGCGGACTTCGTCGATGTCGGAGAAGTCGATCTGCGGGTCCACGCCCTGGGAGAACAGGTTCAGGCCCAGGGTGACCAGGCAGACGTTGCCGGTACGTTCGCCGTTGCCGAACAGGCAGCCCTCGATGCGGTCGGCGCCGGCCTGGAAGCCGAGTTCGGCGGCGGCGACGGCGGTGCCGCGGTCGTTGTGCGGGTGCAGGGACAGCACGATGCTGTCGCGGCGCTCCAGGTTGCGGTGCATCCACTCGATGGAGTCGGCGTAGACGTTCGGGGTGGCCATCTCGACGGTGGCCGGCAGGTTGATGATGACCTTGCGGTCCGGGGTGGGCTGCCAGACCTCGGTGACGGCGTTGCAGACCTCGACGGCGTACTCCAGCTCGGTGCCGGTGTAGGACTCGGGCGAGTACTCGAAGTAGATCTCGGTGCGGGTGCCGTCGGCGCGCGGCGGCATGGTGTCGGCGAACTGCTGGCAGACCTTGGCGCCGTTGACGGCGATCTGGGTGATGCCGGCCTTGTCCAGGCCGAACACGACGCGGCGCTGCAGGGTGGAGGTGGAGTTGTACAGGTGGACGATGGCCTGCTTGGCGCCGCGGACCGACTCGAAGGTGCGCTCGATGAGCTCTTCGCGGGCCTGGGTCAGGACCTGGATCACGACGTCGTCGGGGATCCGGTCCTCCTCGATGATCTGCCGGACGAAGTCGTAGTCGGTCTGCGACGCGGCCGGGAACCCGACTTCGATCTCCTTGTAGCCCATGGCGACCAGCAGCTCGAACATCTTCAGCTTGCGGGCCGGGGACATCGGGTCGATCAGCGCCTGGTTGCCGTCGCGCAGGTCCACGGCGCACCAGCGGGGGGCCTGGGTGATCACCTTGTCCGGCCAGGCGCGGTCCGGCAGCTCAATCGGCGCGAACGGTACGTACTTGTGGATCGGCATGCCCGACGGCTGCTGGGGCTGTACTCGCATAGTGTTCAGGGCTCCCTGGTCTCCAACGGATGGGGACGGCCGACGGCAACACGAACTGGCCGCGGCGAGGGAGCCGGCCTGTTGGTTCTACAGGCCCTCGCCGCGGCTGCTAAGGAGAAGCAGGCCGCACTGGCAGGAGTTACACATAGCGGTTGCGACTCTATAGCGGTTGTCTCACTTGATGCGTGTGTCGTCCGGGATCCGAGACCGCGGCGGTAGCATCCTGGCGTCACCCATTCAGAGTAATCGCAGGTCAGAGTATGGGCGAAAGCAGTGACGCGGATCACGAAGGCGGTCCATAGTTACCGCTATGACCAGGGGAATCATCCGTGTCAACAGCGCACATCAAGCACTTTCGCCTCCCGCGCCCGCCGGCCGGCCGGTGTTCTGCGGCATCGTCCCCCCGCACATCCTGAGCCGGCTCGCCGCCTCCGATCTGCGCGTCGCTGACGCGGCCCGGCGCACGCTCGTCGCCGACGTGCGGCACCGCCTGGCCCGCAGCGCGGTCCCGTGGGTCGGCGAGCGGTACCTGGCGCCGCCGCTGGGCGTCGAGCAGCGCGACGACCGGGCGATCTTCGACGACCACGACACTGAGAACCTGCCCGGCTCCGAGGTCCGGGCCGAGGGCGCGCCGCCGACCGGCGACCAGAGCGCCGACGACGCCTACGACGGGCTCGGCGCGACCTTCGACTTCTACCTCAAGGTCTACAAGCGCTGGTCGGTCGACGGCCAGGGCCTGCCGCTGAAAGGCACGGTCCACTACGGCACGCAGTACGACAACGCCTTCTGGAACGGCTCGCAGATGGTGTTCGGCGACGGCGACGGCACGGTCTTCAGCCGGTTCACCGCCGCGGTGGACGTCATCGGGCACGAGCTCACCCACGGCGTGACCCAGTACACCGCGAACCTGGTGTACCAGGGCCAGTCCGGCGCGCTGAACGAGTCGGTGTCCGACGTGTTCGGCTCCATGGTGAAGCAGTACCGGCTGGGCCAGACCGCCGCGGACGCGGACTGGCTGATCGGCGCCGGCCTGTTCCTGCCCTCGGTGCGCGGCGTCGCCCTGCGCTCGATGAAGGATCCGGGCACCGCCTACGACGACCCGGCACTCGGCCGGGACCCGCAGCCGGCGACGATGGCCGGCTACGTCGACACCACCGACGACGACGGCGGCGTGCACATCAACTCGGGCATCCCGAACCGCGCGTTCTACCTGGCCGCCACCGGCATCGGCGGCACCTCCTGGGACGGCGCCGGGCTGATCTGGTATGACGTGCTGACCTCGCCGACGCTGCCGGCCGCGGCGACCTTCGCCACCTTCGGCACCGCCACGGTGCACGCCGCCGAGAAGCGGTTCGGGCGCCGGTCGCCGCAGGCGCACGCGGTGGCCGCGGCGTGGCGGGAGGTCGGGGTGTCGGTGCACGCGTGATCGACGAATGCTGATCGAAGCCTGATCGGAGCCTCATCGATCGAAGGCTGATCAAGGCGCATTAATGAGTCGCCGCCGATGTCGAGCTGCATCTAGCATCGGCGGTGATGAGTATCGAGATACGCGAGCTGGACCCGGCGCTGCCCCGGACCATCACCGACCTGCTGCCGGTGCACCAGGCCTCGCTGGCCGTGGACGCGCCGTCGTATCCCCGGCCGACCGAGGGGTATCTACGGCTGCTGACGGGGCCGCGGCCCACGCAGCGCCGGGTGTTCGTCGCGGCGTACGACGCCGGGACGCTGATCGGCTACGGCGCCATCGGAGCGGATGTCGACGCCAACCAGGACATGTTCTCCGGCGATCTCGCCGTGCTGCCCGGGCGCCGCGCCGACGCTCTCGTGCCGCTGCTCGACGCGAGCAAGGAGCGCGCCCGTGCGCACGGAGCCAAGCGCCTGGTTCTGGCCTTCGCTCAGGCCGCTCCCGACTACGCGCCGGTGTTCACCGCCGAGGGCGGCCGCAAGGTCGACATCGAGCGGCGTGCACAGTTGGACCTGAAGACGGTCGACCGGGAGAAGTACGCCGCCTGGGCCGCGCCATCGGAGAAGAACGCCCACTACCGCATCCGGACGTGGGTCGGCCCCACCCCCGAGGACCTGCTGCCGCCGCTGGTGCTGGCCGCCCAGGCGATGCGTGACGCGCCCACCGGGGACCTGGAATTCGACCACCCCGCACCGAACGTCGACCGGCGCCGCCGGATCGAGCAGTGGTTCGCCGCCATCGGCGCGCACCGACACATCATCGCCGCCTTCACCGAGGACGGCACGATCGCCGGCCTGCACGGGCTGTTCGTCGTCCCCGGCTCCCCGATGGCCGAGATCAGCGACACCAGCGTCCCGGCCGCCTTCCGCGGACACGGGCTGGGCTTGCGGCTGAAGGCCGCCATGACGCTGCGGCTGCTCGACTCCGAGCCGGAGATCGAGGTGATCGGCACCTGGAACAACGTCGACAACGCGCCGATGCTGCGGGTGAACGACGCTCTGGGCTTCCGCACTGCCGAGATCTGGGAACTGTGGCAGTTCGACCTGTGACCACCCGCTCGGCGCCGATAATCGATCGCCGTCGAGTCACGCCCTGCCTAGCATCGGCCCAATGACCCTCGACATCCGCCACTTGGATCCCATCCTGCCCGAAACCCTGCCGACCCTGCTGCCGGTCCTGCAAGCCGCGATCGCCGCCGACGCCCCACGGCATCCGGTCCCCGTCGAGGACTGGCTGCGGTTCACCTCCGGTCCGCGGGTAACGCGGCACCGGATGGCGGTGGCCGCCTTCGACGACGGCGTGCCGGTCGGATACGGCGTGCTGAACCAGGAGAAGGAAGCGAACCAGGACCTGTTGTTCGGCGATCTGTGGGTGCTGCCGCAGCGACGGGCCGAGGTGACCGGGCCGCTGGTGGCGGCGTTCCGGGACTACGGGCGCAGCCGTGGCTGCAAGCGGCTGGTGCTGGGCTTCAGCGAGTTCGCCGCGGCCGGCTACGAGCCGGTGTTCACCGCCGAAGGCGCGCGTGTGGTGGAACGGGAATGGCGCTCGCAACTAGATCTGACAGCGGTCGACCGTGAGCGGTACGAGGCGTGGGCCGCGCCATCGGAGAAGAACGCGCACCACCGGATCGAGGCGTGGACGGTACCGACTCCGGAGCACCGGCTGGCATCGCTGGTGCTGGCGAACGAGGCCATGCGGGACGTCCCCACCGGGGATCTGGAGCTGGAGCACTCGAGGCGGAGTGTGGACCTGCTTCGGAGCTGGGAGGCGATGGTCGTGGCGGCCGGGCAGCGCGAGCACGTCATCGTTGCGGTGACCGAGGACGGCGAGATCGCCGGATTCCACGAGATGTTCGTGATCCCCGGGTTCGGGATGGCCGACGTCGGCAACACCGGCGTGCTGCCGGAGTTCCGGGGGCACGGCCTGGGGCTGCGGCTCAAGGCCGGGATGGTACTGCGGCTGCTGGCGCAGGAACCGCAAGTCGAGGTGGTCAGCACCTGGAACGACTCGGACAACGGGCCGATGCTGCGGGTGAACGAGGCGATGGGCTACGTCAAGGCCGAGTCCTGGAGCAACTGGCAGTTCGACCTCTAATATCAGCACTCTGTAGTTCTTCCATTACAGGAGTCTGAGAGGCGGCGACGCTGCGTGACCGAACTGCCCGTCGCCCCGCTCGACGCCGCCACGCGTGCGCTGTGTGCGCAGGTCTACTGGGACACCGGGTTCGCGCGCGAGGCCGAACAGCTGCTGCTGGGCGACGGGTTCTCGGCGATCGGACCGGCGGTCGGGCTGAGCCTGCCGTCAATCCTGCAGCACACGCGGCATTCGCTGCGGATCCGGCGGCGCCGGGACGCGGCGCTGCTGGTCTGCTGGCTGCTGGCGGCCTTCTGTATAGCCGGGCCGCTGCTGGTGACCCGGGGGACGAAGGACTTCCCGCCGACGGTGTTCGGGGTGGTCTGCGGGGTCGGCTCGGTGGCGGCGCTGGCGTGGACGGTGGTCACGGCGGCGCGGTGGCTGCGGGTCTACGCGGCGTTCGCGCTGCTGCGCACCCCGGCGTCGCCGCTGGCGTCCGCGCCGCCGCTGCCGCCGGACATGCACGGCGAGATCGTGGCGGATCAGGGCTCTAACGTGGTCTGCTACGCGGCGGGCTCGGCGACGCCGTTCGACGGCTTCGGCGAAGTGGTGGACGGCAAGGTCAACGTGCACCTGCCGCTGGCCATGGTGCCGGCCGGGGCCGGCGACGACGGGAAACCCGGAAAGACGGACCGGGGCACGCCGCCGCCCACCCGCCGGATCGACGCCACCGACCTGCACATCTTCCTGCGCAACGAGATGGGGCGGGACAGCGGCGTCAAAGGGCTGGAGATCATCAGCAACCTGTTCGTGCGCGGCGACGCGGCCAACGGCGTCAAGGGACTGTGGCCGGGCGGCAGGGAGGCGCGGCCGTCGCGGCAGGCGCACGCCCTGATCTACTCCGCCGGGATCAACGACCCGGGCGACCGGGCCCAGACCTACCTGACGTTCCAGGCGATCCGGCACGGCGGGATGCTGGTCGTCACGATGCATGTGCGGATCCGCGAACAGCACGAGCGGATGTCGCTGGAGATCGCCTCGGCGGTGGCCGCGCCGCTGGCCGGGAAGTACACCACCGCCGGCGGCGGCCTGCCGCGCACCACCGGCGGCCTGCGGGCGCACGCCCGCTGGTACGCGCTGATGGAGCTCCCGGTGGCGCTGACCGAGGCCTGGAGCGGCCCGCTGCTGCGGTTCGTCGCGCGGCGGATGGTGCTGCGGCAGAAGCTGGCGACAGCGCGCGCCATCCGGGGCGGGCGGATGCCGGACCGGGGCGCCCGGACGTCGCTGCGGCGGTGGACGATGGATCCGGCCAAGATCCTGTATCAGGAGGAGGCCGACGCCAAGGACATCCTGCAGCGGCTGCGCAAAGCGCTGTTCGACCACCTGCTGCGCTACTTCGAGCTCAACGGGATCGCGACCGATGAGCTGCTGCGGATCCGGGACAACGTGCTGGTCGCGGAGGTGACGTTCAGCAGGGGTGTCACCCCCGCGGAATGAGCCCGGCTCAGCGGCTCGGCCCAGCAGCCCGGCTCAGAACGCCGGCTTAGAAACCCGGCGCAGAAGACCGGCGCAGAAAACCAGCTCAGTAAACCGGCTCAGAAGCCGAGCTTCGCCAGCTGCTTCGGGTCGCGCTGCCAGTCCTTGGCCACCTTGACGTGCAAATCCAGGAACACCGGCGTGCCGAGCAGCGCCTCGATCTGCCGCCGCGCCCGCGAGCCGACCTCGCGCAGCCGCTCGCCGCCCTGCCCGATCACGATCGCCTTCTGGCTCGGCCGCTCCACGTAGAGGGTCGCGTGCACGTCCAGCAGCGGCCGGTCGGCCGGCCGGCCCTCGCGCAGGTTCATCTCCTCGACCGTGACCGCCAGCGAGTGCGGCAGCTCGTCGCGCACCCCCTCCAGCGCCGCCTCCCGCACCAGCTCGGCGACCATGATCTCCTCGGGCTCGTCGGTGAGCTCCCCGCCCGGATACAGCGGCGGCGACTCCGGCAGCTGCTTCACCAGCAGGTCCTCCAGCAGCTGGATCTGGGTGTCGCGGACCGCCGAGACCGGGATCACCTCGGCCCACTCCACCCCCACCTCGCGGCCCAGCTCGACGAGCGCCAGCAGCTGCTCGGCGATCTGCTCCTTGGAAGCCTTGTCGGTCTTGGTGAGGATCGCGATCTTCGGGGTGCGGCGCACGTCGGCCAGCTCGGCGGCGATGAACCGGTCCCCCGGGCCGATCTTCTCGTCGGCCGGCACGCAGAAGCCGATCACGTCCACCTCGGCCCAGGTGGCGCGCACCTCGTCGTTCAGGCGCGCGCCGAGCAGCGTGCGCGGCTTGTGCAGCCCGGGGGTGTCGACCAGCACCAGCTGCGCGTCGTCGCGGTGCACGATGCCGCGCACGGTGTGCCGGGTGGTCTGCGGCCGCCCGGAGGTGATCGCGACCTTGGCGCCGACGAGCGAGTTGGTCAGCGTGGACTTGCCGGCGTTGGGGCGGCCGACGAAGCAGGCGAACCCGGCACGGAAGTCGTCGGGGAACTCGTACCGCGGCGGGGAGTCGTCGCGGACGCCGCGGCCATAGGCGGTGGGCGCGGGCTCGGAGTCGCGGACCCGGTCGGTGGTGACCCGGCGCTCGGCGAGCTGCTGGCTGCGCTTGACGCGCTCGGCCTTCTTCTTCGCCGCTTCGGCTTCTCGCCCCTGGCGGGACCGGGACCGTCCACTCGCGCTGCTCGTCATAGGGACCATTCTCCCTTACTCAGAGCTTGGGATCGGCCAGGAACAGTCGGGGCTGCCCGCCGCTGCCCTTCATGTCCGCCACCGCCTCCAAGTCCTCGCGCCGGAACTCCTTCTCCTCGGTGACGACCACGGCGGCTTCGATCGCCTTCGCACCACTGGCCACGGCCATGGCGATGGCGGTCTGCAGAGCCGAGAGTTTCAGGGCGGGGAGGTCCACGGTGGTGGCGACGTAGGTGCGTCCGATCTCGTCGCGGACGGCGGCGCCCTCGGGGGCACTGTTGCGGGCCCGCTGGGCCTTGGCGAGGATGTGGAGCTTGGCGTTCTCGGGATCGAGCTGCGAGTCGGTCATGGCACCACGCTATCGCCGAACGCCGAAGGCCCCGGACATGGTCCGGGGCCTTCGCGCTGAGCGGATGACGAGACTCGAACTCGCGACCCTCACCTTGGCAAGGTGATGCTCTACCAACTGAGCCACATCCGCATTGTGTTGTTCCCGCCCGGTTTCCCTGGCGACGAAGAAAACTATAGCCCATGTCCCCGGTGGGTTCGCCACCCGGTTACCGTGGCGTGCGGGACGGTAACCGGACGGCACCTGGCAGGACGGCCGGCACGCCGCCTGGCATGACGGCCGGCGCTACTGACACGACGACCGAGCCGCGCCGCTCAGCTCTCTTCCGGCGGCAGCCGCTTCACCAGCACCGTCCCGATCCGGCGGCGGCGGCCCTCGGCCGACTCGGCGATCAGGCGCAGCCCCTCCAGCTCGATGTGCGCACCCGGGATCGGGACCCGGCCCAGCCGCTTGGCCATCAGGCCGCCGACGGTCTCCACGTCGTCGTCCTCCAGGTCCACGCCGAACAGCTCGCCGAGCTCGTCCACCCCCAGCCGCGCGGTGACTCGTGCCGCCTCCGGCGACAGCCGCTCCACCGAGGGCCGCTCCACGTCGTACTCGTCGGCGATCTCCCCGACGATCTCCTCCAGGATGTCCTCGATGGTGACCAGGCCGGCGGTGCCGCCGTACTCGTCGATCACCACGGCCAGGTGGATGTGCCCGGCCTGCATGTCGCGCAGCAGCTCGTCGGCGGGCTTGCTGTCCGGGATGCAGACCGGGTCGCGCATCACCGACTCCACCTCCTCCAGCGTCTCGCCGCTGGGGTGCTCGTGGATGCGGCGGACCAGGTCCTTGAGGTAGACGATGCCGACCACGTCGTCGGCGTTCTCGCCGACCACCGGGATCCGGGAGAAGCCGCTGCGCAGCGCCAGGGACAGCGCCTGGCGCAGGGTCTTGTGGCGCTCTATGAACACCATGTCGGTACGCGGCACCATGACCTCGCGCACCAGGGTGTCGCCGAGCTCGAAGACCGAGTGCACCATGCGGCGCTCCTCGTCCTCGATCACGCTGTTCGCCTCGGCCAGGTCCACCAGGGCCCGCAGCTCGGCCTCCGAGGCGAACGGGCCCTCGCGGAAGCCGCGGCCCGGGGTGACGGCGTTGCCGATCACGATCAGCAGCTGGGCCAGCGGGCCGAGGATCTTCTGCAGCAGCGCCAGCGGGCCGGCCAGGGCCAGCGCGACCCGGACCGAGTGCTGGCGGCCGATGGTGCGGGGCATCACGCCGACGAAGATGTAGGACACCGCGATCATGATGCCGATGGCGGTGAAGGTGGCGCCCCAGACCGACTCGATGCGGCGCACGCACAGCACGGTGACCACCACGGTGGCGGCGATCTCGCAGGCCACCCGCAGCAGCAGCACCAGGTTCAGCGCCCGGGCCGGGTCGTCGACCAGCTCCTGCAGCCGGGCCGCGCGGGGCACACCGTCCTCGACCAGCTCGGCGGCCCGCACCCGGGAGACCCGGGACAGGGCGGCGTCGGCGCAGGCCGAGAAGCCCGCGACGGCGACCAGCGCCACGACGGCGACGATCTCCCAGAAGAGCAGGGCACTCATGCCGCGCCCCGCTGCGCCTGAGTGCCCTGCGTACGTCTATGACTGCTCATCGAGCGCCCGACCTGGCCTTCCATCCTCGCAGCAGCTGCTTCTGCAGCCCGAACATCTCGGCTTCCTCGTCCGGTTCGGCGTGGTCGTAGCCGAGCAGGTGCAAGATCCCGTGCGTGGTGAGCAGCCGCAACTCGTCGGCGGTGCTGTGGCCGGCGTCCTTGGCCTGCTTCTCGGCCACCTCCGGGCACAGCACGACGTCCCCGAGCAGCCCCGGCACCGGCTCGTTGTCGTCCTCGGCCCGCGCCGGCCGCAGCTCGTCCATCGGGAAGGACAGCACGTCGGTCGGCCCCGGCTCGTCCATCCACTGGATGTGCAGCTGCTCCATGGCCGCGGTGTCCACCAGCAGGATGGACAGCTCGGCCATGGGGTGGATGCCCATCTCGCCGAGCACGTACCGGGCCACCCCGACCAGCTCCTCGGCGTCGACGCCCTGCTCGGTGCCGTAGTCGGTCTCGTTGGCGATGTCGATCGACATGGGCTAACGCCTCTTCCTCGCGGCGTCCCCGCCCCGTCCGCTGCGCTCCTGGACCGCGTCGTAGCGCCCATAGGCGTCGACGATGTCCCCGACCAGCCGGTGCCGCACGACGTCGGCGCTGGTCAACTCCGAGAAATGGATGTCCTCCACGTCGGACAGGATATTGCGCACGACCCGCAGACCCGACTCGGTGCCACCCGGAAGGTCGACCTGCGTCACGTCGCCGGTGACCACGATCTTCGAGCCGAAGCCGAGCCGGGTGAGGAACATCTTCATCTGCTCGGGGGACGTGTTCTGGGCTTCGTCGAGGATGATGAACGCGTCATTCAACGTCCGGCCACGCATATAGGCCAGCGGAGCCACCTCAATGACTCCAGCCGCCATCAACCGAGGAATGCTGTCCGGATCGATCATGTCGTGCAGCGCGTCGTAGAGCGGCCGCAGATACGGGTCGATCTTCTCGTAGAGCGTGCCGGGCAGGAAGCCCAGCTTCTCCCCCGCCTCGACCGCCGGGCGAGTGAGGATGATGCGGTTGACCTGCTTGCTCTGGAGTGCCTGGACCGCCTTGGCCATGGCCAGGTAGGTCTTGCCGGAGCCGGCCGGGCCGATGCCGAAGACGACGGTGTTGCGGTCGATGGCGTCGACGTAGTTCTTCTGGTTCAGGGTCTTGGGGCGGATGGTGCGGCCCCGGTTGCTGAGGATGTTCTGGGTCAGGACCTCGGCCGGGCGCTGGCCGTCGACGTCGGCCTCGCCGCTGCGGAGCATCTGGATGGAGCGCTCCACGCTGTCCTCGGTGAGGGGGGCGCCGGTGCGGAGCATCAGCAGCATCTCCTCGAAGAGGCGCTGGACCAGGGCCACCTCGCCACGGCTGCCGGCGACGGTCACCTGGTTGCCGCGGGCGTGGATGTCGACGCCGGGGAAGGCCTTCTCGATCACCCGGAGCAGGCCGTCGCCGGCGCCGAAGACGGCGACCAGGGGGTGTCCGGACGGTATCTCGATCTTGGCCTGGACGACGCCGGGCGCCACTTCCTCGCCGACGGCGGGAGAGCGGGCGGGAGCGGGGGTGGTGGGCGCGGGGGCGGCCGCCCCGCCGGATCCGCGCGGGCCGGCTCCGGCCGGCTTCCCGTTGCGGTCCGCGGCCGCGGACTGGCGGCCCTTGCCGGAGCGCTGTGCGGTGTTGTCTGCCATAGGAACGGCCGTACGGCCTTTGATCACTCTCCCGTTTCCGTGGTGCTTCCATGCTAGCCCGCACGCCGGCGACCAGGGCGGGAGATTTTCCGCGTCCCCTCTTCTCGTCAAGGTGACGCTATGGTACCGTCGAAGCAGTTATCGTCAGTTAGACGATAATCGATCACGGGAAGGCGATGGGGATGGGCAGCGGACACTGGGACTACGAGGAGTACGCGGAAGCGGAGAGCTACCGCAAGGCCAACGGCCGCAGCGCCTTCGACTACAACGACCGCGTCCTGCGCAGCACTCCGCGCAACCAGTGGCGCGCGCATCCCGCCCTGGAGCCCTACGGCGTCGAGATCCGCGAGAGCCGGGACAGCGCCGAGCATCCCGCCTCGCTGGCGATCGCCGTGCTGTTCGATGTGACCGGCTCGATGGGCAGCGTGCCGCGGGTGCTGCAGAGCAAGCTGGCCGATCTGCACGGGCTGCTGCTGCGCAAGCGCTATGTCGACCACCCGCAGATCATGTTCGGCGCGATCGGCGACGCCTACTCCGACCGGGTGCCGCTGCAGGTCGGACAGTTCGAGTCCGACAACCGCATGGACCAGCAGCTGGGCGACATCGTCCTGGAGGGCGGGGGCGGGGGCCAGATGCGCGAGTCGTACGAGCTCGCCATGTACTTCATGGCCCGTCACACGTCCTTGGACTGCCACGAGAAGCGCGGCAAGCGCGGCTACTTGTTCATCATCGGCGACGAGATGCCCTATCCGAGCGTCAACCCGCAGCACGTCTCCCGGATCCTCGGACAGCGCCCGGAGTCCGGCGGCCGGCCCGGCCGACGCCCAAGCCGCGACGGCACTATGTCCTCTACCAGCCCGCAGGCTGTGCCGGTCGAGGACGTGGTGCGCGAGCTGACCCGCAAGTTCGACGTCTACTACATCCTGCCCGAGGGCTCCTCCTACGTCGGCAACGACGAAGTGCTCGGCAGCTGGCGCGCGCTGCTGGGCCAGAACGTGATCCAGCTCGACGACCTGGACGCGGTCTGCGAGACCATCGCGCTGACCATCGGCCTGGC
>JABFWL010000324.1 GCA_013362315.1 Catenulispora sp.
GGCCCCGGCGCAGGCCTCGGAGTCCGGCGGCGTGCCCGCCGCGCCGGCGGGTGCTGCTGGCGGCCCTGGCGCCGTTCCGCCCGGCTCGCAGCCGTTACGGCAGGTCGCGACGGTTCCGCTGAACCGGCACGGACTGCGGGCGCCGGCCCAGTCGGCCCGAGTGTAAGTAGGCTGCCCTCCTACTGCCTGCGGGGTTGAAGAAGTGAAGAGCGCGCATATGGTCCCGCCGGGTTGATGAAGACCCTGCGGGACCTTCGCGTGCCCGTCCGTCCCTCACGCCGCGGTCAGCAGCCGCCGCAACTCCACCGGCGTGTGCCCGACGTGCTCGCGGACAGTGCGTGTGAGGTGGGCTTGGTCGGAGAAGCCGAGGTCGGCGGCGAGCTCGGCCAGCGCGGTCTCGCCGCCGGCAAGGCGGTCCATGGCCCGGCCGACGCGCACGCGGTTCCGGTACCGCGTCAGCGACACCCCGGTCCGCCGCGAGAAGACCCGGCTGAGCCGGAACGGTGACACGCCGAGCAGCTCGGCCAGCGAGCACAGGCTGACCGCCTCCGGGACGTCGGCGATGACCGCCTCGCGCGCGGCGGCGGCCAGCGCGTCGTCGGTCGCCAGAGAGCGAGTGCTGAAGCCGGCAGCGAGAGCCACGAGGTTCAGCAGTTCTTCAGCAGTCGCATAGTCCGCGTCGCCAGTGGTGGCGGCTAAAAGCAGTCGCCTATGTGCGAGTTCTATACGCGCGTCTATATATACGGCCGTTCCAATAGGGAGTCGTCCCCAGAGAACGGATGAGAACCCGATCGATGTGCACAGGTCTCCGCCTGCCGGATGTGCAAAGCGCTCTTCTTGGCCGGGCGCGGACAGATAGGCCGTCGTCCGGTCCAGTTCGGCTTCGGTGCCGTCGGCCGAGCGCCGGAACCGGCCGCGCCGCACCAGCACCAGCCGATGTCCCCGGTGTTCCTCGCTGGGCGACCAGTCTGCGTGACCACCGAGGCAGGTGACCTCGTGCACCGAGAACTCCGGCCGGGTCGCGAGCGTGACGGAGGTCTGCACGCTACGGACGCTACGTGCCGCCTCCGACGAGCGCGGCCCGCAAGAATCTTCAATACTGCGACCGGTGCGGCGGGCCATCCTCGTCCTCATGAACGCCCCCGTAACCCTTTCCACGATCATGTTCGACTCCGCGGACCCGGTCGCCCTGGCCGAGTTCTACTGCGTCGCGACCGGTTGGAGCATCAGCGAGGCCGACGGTGACTTCGTCTACATCGGCGACGGCCCGATCGGCCTGGCCTTCCAGCGGGTCGAGGGCTACCGCGGCCCGGCGTGGCCCGACGCGGCCAAGCACGCGCACCTGGACTTCCGGACCGAGGACCGCGAGAAGGCGATCCAGGAACTGCTGGCGGCCGGTGCGAAGCTGCCCGACTTCCAGCCCGGTGGAGCTGCATGGACTGTCCTCACAGATCCTGAAGGACACCCCTTCTGCGTCTCCGGCCCGTAGTTCCCGTTCCTGGACCGCCAGTGCCTTCATCACGTGCGGTTCCAGAGCATCGCCCGGGCGAGGCAGGCCGCTGCTGCGGTGGACAGCACAGCCCGGGCGATGTTCCACGTGTTCCAGGTGGCCTCGAAGTGCGCCCGGACCGCCGCCGGATCGGCGATCTTCGCGGGATTCCCGGCGGCAGCGAGGTCGTTGTTCAGCGGGATGTTGATACCCATCGTGGTCAGCAGGCCGATCATGTAGAGCCCGAGTGCGGCGCCGATCCAGAGCCGCAACCGGCGGTCGGACCAGAATCTCCGCAGCGCCCACGCTGGCAACGCCACCGCTCCGAAGAAGCTCATGAAGAACACCGGGTTCTCGATCTTGGTGTTGATGTTCTGCATCGCCTCAATGAAGGTTCGGTCGCCCGAAGCTCCGAGGCCTAGCATCACGGCGCACGCGAAGGCGTAGTAGACGCCGGCGATGAGCCCGGTGACGACGGTGGCCGAGGCCAGGAGCGCCGCGCCCTTGGTGTTGGTGGTTTCCCCGGCGTTCGTAGTCACTTCCAGGCTCCGTTCTCGGCGGCGGTGCTGGCGTAGTCGGCGAAGTCGCGCGGTGCGCGGCCCAGGGCGCGGAACACCCCGTCGGTGACGTGGGCGTTGCGGCCGTCCAGGACCTCGGTGAAGAGGTAGGCGAGGATGTCGATCACTTCCTGCGGCTCGCCGGCCTCGGCGAGGTAGCCGGTGAAGGCGTCCAGCGGGATCGGGACGAAGGCGATCTCCCGGCCGCTGGCCTGGGCGATCGTGGTGATCGCCGCAGCGAAGGTGAGCAGCCGCGGGCCGGTGACCTCGTAGGTCTGTCCGTGGTGGCCGTCCTCGGTCAGCGCCGCGACGGCGACGTCGGCGATGTCGTCGGCGTCGACGAAGGGCTCGCCGACGTCGCCCACGGGCAGCGCCACCTCGCCGGAGAGCACCGGGCCGAGGAAGGCGCCTTCGGAGAAGTTCTGCGCGAACCAGCTGGCGCGCACGACGGTCCACTCGAAGCCGGGCCGCTTGATGACCTGCTCGGCGCGCTGGGCCTCGACCTCGCCGCGGCCGGACAGCAGCACCAGGCGGCGGACCCCGGCTCGCTCCGCCTGCGCCGCAAAGGCGGCGATCGCCTCCGGCGCGCCAGGCACGGCGATGTCGGGGAAGTAGGAGACGTAGACGCTGGTGACGCCTTCGAGGGCGGCGGGCCAGGAAGCCGGGTCCTCCCAGTGGAAGGCCGGGCTGGCGGTGCGCGAGCCGCGGCGGACGGTCACGCCGGCGGCCTCCAGGCGCTCGGCGACGCGGCGGCCGGTCTTGCCGGAGGCGCCGAGGACGAGGATCGGGTTTTCCGTCGTCGTCTCGGTGGTCCGGGCGGTTTGGGTGGTCTGCGTGGTGTTCGTGGTCTCGTTCATGTGCACCAGTACACCGGCCACGCGTGAGATTCAGAATGGTTCAGACTCCACACATCCATACGCCATCGTCTACACCATCGTCTACAGTCGAGGCATGGATGTGATAGCCGGGCTGCTGAACGGGCCGCGCGCGGACGGGGCGTTCCTGCTCCGTTCGCTGCTCACGCCGCCGTGGTCGCTGCGGATCCAGGACCGCGCGCCGCTCACCCTGGTGGCGGTGGTCTCCGGGACCGCGTGGGTGATGCTCGAAGGCGTCGCGCCGACCGAACTCCACGCCGGCGACCTGGCGATTCTGCGCGGTCCCGACCCGTACGTGTTCGCCGACGATCCCGCGACCGAGCCGCAGGCGGTGATCCATCCCGGGCAGCGCTGCACGACGCCGTCCGGCGAAGAGCTGGGGGACCTGCGCAGCCTGGGCCGGCGCAGCTGGGGCAACGCCCCCGACGGAGGGTCGGTGCTGGTGACCGGCACCTACCAGGTGCTCAGTGAGATCTGCGCGCCGCTGCTGGCGGCGTTGCCACCGCTGGCCGTCCTGCGCGACGGGGAATGTGACACGCCGCTGATCCCGCTGCTGGGCGCCGAGATCGCGCGGGACGCCCCGGGGCAGGACGCCGTGCTGGACCGGCTGCTCGACCTGCTGACCGTGGTCGCCCTGCGGACCTGGCTGGCCCGGCCCGACGTGCAGGCCCCGGCCTGGTATCGGGCCCAGGACGACCCGGTGATCGGCACCGCTCTGCGCCTGATGCACGACGACCCGGCGCATCCGTGGACCGTCGCAGAGCTCGCCGACGCCGCCCACGTGTCGCGCGCCGCGCTGGCCCGCCGCTTCACCACCGAGGTCGGCGAGCCGCCGATGTCCTACCTGGCGAACTGGCGCCTGGCGCTGTCCGCCGACTTGCTGTGCGACCCGGCGGCGACCATCGCCTCGGTGGCCGAGCAGGTCGGCTACGGGAGCGCGTTCGCGCTAAGCGCCGCGTTCAAGCGAGTGCGGGGGATCAGCCCGAAGGAGCACCGGGAGCGCGCGGCGCGGGAGGCGCTGCCGGTGGCGGCGGTGCGGCCTTGGCGGGTGGCGGTGTAGGAGGGCGCCGGTTGTATAGAAGGGCGCTGCTTGTAGAAGGCTCTAGCGTTCGCAGGCCTGTGCGCCGGCCTATGCGTACGACTACCGCCTACCGCAGGCTCACCGCCATAGCCTCCACCGCCAGCAGCGGCGCGACGTTCCGCTCCACCGCCTTCCGGCACGCCAGCACCGCCTCGATCCGCCGCAGCGTCGCCTCCGGCGTCCCGGCGGCGGCGACCTTGCGCACGGCGGCGTACTGGTCGTCGTGGATCGGCTCGGTCACGTCCCCGCCGGAACCGCCGAGCGCGCCGAGCTGCACCGCCAGCACGTCCCGGTAGAACGCGGCGAGGTCGACGAGGGCCAGGTCCAGCGAGTCGCGCTGCATGCGCGTGGCCCGCTTCTTCTGCCGCGCCTCAAGGTCCTTCAACGCCCCGGCCGCGCCGGGCACCGCCTTGCGGGAGCCCTCCTGGTAGCCCAGCGCGAGCCGTAGCTCGGCGGTCTCCACCGCGTCGCGCTCCTCGGCCGTGCGCTTCGCCTCCGCTATCGTCGCGTCGACCAGCTTCTGCGCCGCCGCGAGCGCGGACCCTATGTCGGTCAGCGACGAGGCCAGCGCCAGCACCTCGGCCCGCTTGGCGCGCGCCACGTCGTCGGTGGCGAGCCGCTTGGCCCGGCCGATGTGCCCCTGCGCGGCGCGAGCGGCCTCGCGGGCCCGGACCGGGTCCACCCCGTCGCGGCGGACCAGGATCTCCGCGACCGCCGCCGCCGGCGGGGTGCGCAGCAGCAGGTGGCGGCAGCGGGAGCGGATGGTCGGCAGCATGTCGTCGCGGCCCGGGGCGCACAGGATCCACACCGTGCGCGGCGAGGGCTCCTCGACCGCCTTCAGCAGCACGTTGCCCGCCGCCTCGGTGAGCCGGTCGGCGTCCTCGATCAGCAGCACCTGCCAGCGGCCCGACGCCGGCGTCAGCGACGAGCGGCGCACCAGGTGCCGGGTGTCGGCGACGCCGATCGAGAGCTGGTCGGTGGCCAGCTGCAGCACATCGGGGTGGGTGCCGTCGAGCACCGTGCGGCAGCCCAGGCAGTGGCCGCAGCCCGGCTCGCCGGGGGTGGTGCACTGCAGCGCCGCCGCGAACGCCCGCGCCGCGGTGGACCGGCCGGAGCCGGGCGGACCGGTCAGCAGCCAGGCGTGGGTCATGCCGTGCCCGAGCGAGGCCTGCGCCAGCTCCGCGGCGACGTGGTCCTGGCCGACGAGGTCGGACCAGACGCCGTAGGGGGTGAAGGAGGAGGTGGTGGTGGCGGCGTCGGTCACGAGTCCTCCCTGGGCTGGCGCGGTCGTGGCTGCTGCTCGGCGCGCGGCTGGCTGTTCGGCGCGGGGCGGCTCACGAGTCGTCCCCAGGCTGGCGTGGCCGTGGCTGTTGCCTGGCCCCCAGCAGCTCGTCGGCCAGGGACAGCGCATCGGAATCGCTAACGTCGTCGAACTCCGGCTCGGCGACGTAGTCCGGGACTTCCCACTCGCTGCGCGCGGCGGGTGCGGAGATGTCCGTGGACTCGCTGCGTCGGCTCTTGCCGTTGTCCGCGTCACCGCCCTTCCTGGCCGCAGCGTGCTGACTCGCCGCGCGCTGCCAGGCCTGCTGCCGGGCTTCGTCGCGTGCCGCCTGCTCTCGAGCTGCTTGTTCGCGCGCAGCTTGTTCGCGCGCAGCCTGTTCTCGCGCGGCTTGTTCCCGAGCTGCCTGCTCCCGAGCCTGCGCCGCCACCCGGGCCGCGTTCGCGATCTGATCCGGCGAGGCCGCGGACTGATCCGCCCGCGCGATGTTCGAGGCCAGATCCCGCTCGGCGGCCTCCCGGGCCCGAGCCGCCGCCTCGCGCTCGGCGCGCGCCGCGCTCTCCTCCAGCCGTTGTCGGTGCTCGTGCCGCGCGGCTTCCCGCGCCGCCTGCGCCGCCGCCTCCCGTTCCAGCCGCTCGGCTTCGGCGGCGGCCTGACGCCGTTCCTCGTCGAGATCG
>JABFWL010000081.1 GCA_013362315.1 Catenulispora sp.
TGCCGCCGCCACAGGCGGCGGCGCTCCCGACGGCGGCGAGCACGCCCACCATCGCCATGAGACCCCGGGTATTGCTGACGGCCATCAAACCCTCCCCTTCGACGGACATTCCATACCCGCGGCTCAACGGCCCACGCTCATACCACCCTCAGGTCCACGCGTTCCCGGGAGGAGAACCGCGTTCTAATAAAGCGAGAAAACCTCAAGCAAGCGCGCGCTCTAAAGCATGCGCGCGGCTTCGACCGCCCAATAGGTCAGCACCGAGGTCGCCCCGGCCCGCCGCACCGACGTCAGCGTCTCCAGGATGGTCCGCTCGCGGTCCAGCCAGCCGTTGGCGGCCGCCGCCTCGACCATCGCGTACTCCCCCGAGACCTGGTAGGCGGCCACCGGCACGTCCACCGCGTCGGTGACCTGCCGCACCACGTCCAGGTAGGACAGGGCCGGCTTGACCAGCACCATGTCCGCGCCCTCGGCGACGTCCAGCCGCACCTCGCGCAGCGACTCCAGAGCGTTGGCGGAATCCTGCTGGTACGTCCGCCGGTCCCCCTGCAGGCTCGACTCCACCGCGTCCCGGAACGGGCCGAAGAAGGCGCTGGCGTACTTGGCGGAATAGGCCAGGATCGCCGTGTCCTGCCACCCGGACGCGTCCAGCGCGGCGCGCACGTACCCGACCTGGCCGTCCATCATCCCGCTCGGGCCGACCATGTGCGCGCCGGCCTCGGCCTGGCGCACCGCCATCTCGCCGTAGCGCTCCAGCGTCGCGTCGTTGTCGACGGAGCCGTCGGCGCGCAGCACGCCGCAGTGGCCGTGGCTGGTGAACTCGTCCAGGCACAGGTCCGACATCACGACCGTGTCGTCGCCGACCTCGTCGCGCACCTCGCGCAGCGCGCGCTGCAGGATGCCGTCCGGATCGGTGCCGGCCGAGCCCCGCGGGTCCTTCTCGGCGGGGACCGCGAACAGCATCACGCCGCCGAGCCCCTCCGCGACCGCCTCGGCGGCCGCCTTGCGCACCGACGCCAGCGTGTGCTGGACCACCCCCGGCATCGACGCGATCGGCGTCGGCTCGGAGAGCGTCTCCTTCACGAACAGCGGCAGGATGAAATCGGCCGGGTGCAGCCGGGTCTCGGCGACCAGGCGGCGCATGGCGGACGTGGTGCGGAGACGGCGGGGACGGGACTGCGGGAACGTCATACTTCGAGGGTACTCGCGCGCGCCGGGCCCGGGCCTTGCGGACCCGGGTCAGTCCACGGCGTCGTCGAACTCGTCCTCGAGCAGCTCGTCGTCGACCACGTGCATGGCGGCCTCCTCGGCCGAGGCGGCGCCGCCGTCGATCCCGGCGTCGTACGCGGCCAGGTCGCCGTTGCCGCCGGAGTGCGCGCCCTCGTCGGGCGCCATCAGCCGGCCCGCGCGCCGGCCGCCGACCTGGTCCCCCATCGGCTCCCCGTCGTTGCCGGCGTGGTCGCCGATGCCGTCCCACTCCTCCGGCGGTCCGGCGAGGTCCGGCTCCTCCTCGGCGAGGCGCTCGTCCAGCGTCTCCGGGTCGCGCAGGGCGAGCGGGCGCTCCGGCGGCGAGTAGCCGGTGTCCAGCTGGTCCGGGCCCGGGACCAGGGTGTCGGAGCCGTCCAGCTGCTCGATCATGTCCTGGGCGTCGGTGTCCGGCTGCGGGAGGTACACGTCGTCCGCGAAGCCACTGCTCATGCGAATACCCGACCACTTCCCACCGGCGGCCGCAACTCATCGGTGGGATTTCCACCGGTTCAGCGCGCGGAGGACCGCCGCCGGCCGCCGGGGCGCCGCTCCGAGGGCCGGTACACCGGCTCGCCGGCGGCCAGCGCCGAGGTGCGCCGGGTCTCCCCGAAGTCCGCCAGCGCGTCGGCCAGCGCCACCACCGACGCCGACGGCGCCAGGACGTCGACCCGCAGGCCGTGCTCCTCGGCGGTCTTCGCGGTCTGCGGGCCGATGCACGCGATCACGGTGGCGGCGTGCGGCTTGCCGGCGATGCCGACCAGGTTCCGGACGGTGGAGGAGGAGGTGAACAGCACCGCGTCGAAGCCGCCGCCCTTGATCGCCTCGCGGATCTCGGCCGGCGGCGGCGCGGCGCGCACCGTGCGGTAGGCGGTGACGTCGTCGACCTCCCAGCCCAGCTCGATCAGCCCGGCGATCAGGGTGTCGGTGGCGATGTCGGCGCGTGGCAGGAAGACCCGCTCGATCGGGTCGAAGACCGGGTCGTAGGCCGGGAAGTCCTCCAGCAGGCCGGCGGCCGACTGCTCGCCGGAGGGCACCAGGTCCGGCTGCACGCCGAAGGCCACCAGCGCGGCCGCGGTGGCCTCGCCGACCGCGGCGACCTTGATGCCGGCGAACGCCCGGGCGTCCAGGCCGTACTCCTCGAACTTCTCGCGGATCGCCTTCACAGCGTTCTGCGAGGTGAAGGCCACCCACTCGTAGCGGCCGGTGACCAGGCCCTTGACCGCGCGCTCCATCTGCTGCGGGGTGCGCGGCGGCTCCACGGCGATGGTCGGCACCTCGTGCGAGACCGCACCGTAGCCGCGCAGCCGGGCGGACAGGCCCTCGGCCTGCTCCTTGGTCCGCGGCACCAGCACCTTCCAGCCGAACAGCGGCTTGGTCTCGTACCAGGACAGCGCCGCGCGGTCGGCGACCGCCGCCCCGACCACGGCCACCACCTCGCCGCCGGCCGCGATCAGCGCCGAGGCCTCGACCGCGACCCGGGCCAGGGTGGAGACCACGGTGCGCTGCGTGGTCAGCGAGCCGTCGGCGGTGACCGACACCGGGGTGGTGGCCTTGGCCAGGCCCGTGGCCTGCAGCGCGGCCGCGGCCGCCTCCAGCAGGTGCGCCGGGCCCACCATGACCAGCGTCTCGTGGGTGCTCAGCGGGCCGGCGCCGGGCTTGCCGGCGGAGTCCGCGACGTCGGCCAGCGACCGGAGGCGCACGCCGCCGGAGCCGGAGGAGCGGCCCAGCGGGATCCCGGCGTACAGCGGTACCGCGGTGGACACCGCCACGCCGGGCACTATCTCGTAGACCACGCCGGCCTTGGCGCACACCGCGGCCTCGGCCGCGACCACCCCGGACAGGCCCGGGTCGCCGGAGGTCAGGCGGACCACGCGGCGGCCTTCGGCCACCTCGGCGAGCAGGTTCTTCATCCGGGAGGCCGGGGTCAGGGAGACCGCGGCGTCGCCGAGCTCGCCGAGCTCCCCGCGCTCGCTCTCCACCACCGGCACGATCAGCGCGCCGGGATTGATGTGCGTGCGCAGCCGGTCCACCAGCGGGGCCTCGGCGGCCACCACGTCCGCCGCCCGCAGCAGCGCCACCGCGCGCAGGGTCAGCAGCTCGGGGTCGCCGGGGCCCGCGCCGACGAAGGCGAGCAGCGCCGTCGTCCCACAGGAATCGAGTGCAGAGGCCGAGCCTCGCTGCGTCGTCACCATGCCTGCCTCACCCCCACCGTCCGTCGTCCCGGCGCCCTTGGCGCCGTCCAGCACTTCCAACAACTCGCTCACCGGCCGGGTCACGCGGCACTCTCCATCAGCTCGGCGGCGCCCTCGGCGAGCAGCCGCTGCGCCAGCCGGCGCCCCAGCCCCGCGGCGTCGGCGACCGGTCCGGTGGCCGAAAGCCGCAGGCTGCGGGACCCGCTGACGGTAGCAACCACGCCCGTCAATGCCAAAACGTTGTCATCTACGGCGACCGCGTGCGCGCCGACCGGGGCCGAGCAGCCGGCCTCCAGCACCGCCAGCAGCGACCGCTCGGCGGTCACCGCGGCCCGGGTCGCCGGGTCGTCCAGGACCGCCAGGACCGGCACCAGAGCGGGGTCGCGGCACTCGATGGCCAGCGCGCCCTGCCCGGGCGAGGGCAGCATCACCTCGGGGCCGAAGACCTCGGTGGCCTCGTCCTGCCGGCCCAGCCGCTGCAGCCCGGCCAGCGCCACCACGACCGCGTCCAGCCGGCCGGTGCGCACCAGGTTCACCCGGGTGTCCACGTTGCCGCGGATCGGCACGACCTCCAGGTCCGGCCGCAGCATCCGCACCAGCGCCATCCGGCGCGCCGCGCCGGTGCCCACCCGCGCGCCCGGCGGCAGGTCGGCGAACTTCAGGCCGTCCCGGGCCACCAGCGCGTCGTTCACCGCGGCGCGCTCGGTCACCGCCGCCAGGTGCAGCCCTTCGGGTTCGGCCGTCGGCAGATCCTTCAGCGAGTGCACCGCGAAGTCGATCTCGCCGGCCAGCAGGGCGTCCCGCAGGGCGTTGACGAAGACCCCGGTGCCGCCGATCTTCGACAGCGACTCCCGCGAGGTGTCGCCGTAGGTGGTGATGTGCACCAGCTCCACCGCCTGGCCGGTGGCGGCGGTCAGCGCCGCGGCCGCCATCCCGGACTGGGCCAGGGCCAGGGCGCTGGCCCGGGTGCCGAGCCGGAGCGCCGGCTCGGCGCCGTCGGCTCCGGCACTGGCACTGGCACCGGGGGCGGGCGATCCGCCTTGGGCCGGACTCCCGGTCATGCTGACACCTCATTCATCGGGCCCGCGGCGTTCGCCGCGCTGACGGCCTCCACGGAGGCCGGATCGAGGCCGAAGAGCTCACGCAGCGCCTCGGCGTAGGAGGATCCGCCGGGGGCGCCGGCGAGTTGCTTCACGCGCACCGTCGGCACGTGCAGGAGTTTGTCGACGACGCGGCGCACGGTCTGCTCGACCTCGGCGCGGTCCTTGTCGGACAGGCCCGGCGTCTTGCCGCGCAACCGCTCCAGCTCGGCGCGGACCACGTCGGCGGCCATCACCCGCAGTGCCGCCACGGTCGGCGCCACGGCCTGGCCGCGCTGCGCGGCGCCGTACGCCTCGACCTCGGCCAGCACCAGCTCCCGCACGGCGGCTATCTCCTGCGCCGCCCCGGCCGCCTGCGCGCTGCCGTCCTCGGCGACCCGCTCCAGGTCGATCACGTGCACCCCGGGCAGCGCGCGCACCGCCGGGTCGACGTCGCGCGGCAGCGCCAGGTCGACCAGCGCCAGCGGGTGGCTGTGCGCGCTGCGGGTCAGCATCTCGGCGGTGATCACGTAGCCGGGCGCCCCGGTGCAGGCGACCACCAGGTCGGCCTCCCCGAGCGCCGGCACGCTGTATCCGTTTTTTGAACCCAATAGTGCATCGATCGGTACCGCGACCCCGCCGTACTGCGCCGCCAAATGCTCGGCCCGCTCTTGCGTTCTGTTCGCCACAACCATGTGACGTACGCCGGCCCGATTCAGTGACGCGGCGGCCAGCGCCGCCATCGAGCCGGCCCCGATGATCAGGGCGCGCAGCCCTTCCGGACCAGGCACGCCCAGCCCGCGGTAGGCGGCGTCCAGCGCCACCGACACCACCGACTGCCCGGCCCGGTCCAGACCGGTCTCGCTGTGCGCGCGCTTGCCGACCCGCAGCGACTGCTGCACCAGGTCGTTCAGGGCGCGCCCGGCGGTGCCCAGCTCCTGGGCGGTGGCCAGCGCGGTGCGCAGCTGGCCGAGGATCTGCGGCTCGCCGACCACCATCGAGTCCAGGCCACAGGCCACGGTGAACAGGTGCTGGACGGCCCGGCCGTCGTAGTGCACGTACAGGTGCGGCGTCAGCTCGGCCGGGGCGATCCCGGTGTGCACCGACAGCAGCTCGGTGACCTCGGTCACGGCGGCGTGGAACTTGTCGACGCCCGCGTAGACCTCGATCCGGTTGCAGGTGGCCAGGGCCGCGGCCTCGTGCACGTTCGGCGAGGCGGCGAGGTCGGCCAGCAGCTTCCCGGTGCGCTCGGTGCTGAGCGCGGCGCGCTCCAGCAGCGCGTGGGGCGCGGACCGGTGGGACAGTCCTACGGCTAGAAGACTCACGAGGGGATCCCGGTGTCGATCAGAGAGGCGTCCAGGGACCGGCCGGTGCGGCCGGCGCCGGAGGCGGCCGGACCGGGGCGGGCGGCCCGGCGGCCGCCTCC
>JABFWL010000166.1 GCA_013362315.1 Catenulispora sp.
AGGGGTTTGGGTGGGCGGCTTGCGGTTGGGCTGTGGGTTTACAGGCATTTTTTTACGGGCTTCGCCAAAAGGTGATTGATGGTTCGGGGTTCGTGGCGGAAGCGTCGTAGTCGGCTGGCGGTCGTCGTGTTCACGGTCCTGGCACCGGTGGGTTCTCTTTTGCTGGCGGTTGGTGGGTGGTTGGGCTTCGGGCGAAGATCAAAGCAAGGCAAAGTCAAGAGCTTGATGAAGAGCCGGCGCCTCCGGCGGGGGCCTCGGCTCCCTCGGGGAACTGGCGCAAGTCCATCGGGGGTGGCGGCTAGGCGCGGCGCCTGCGGTTCGTGGGGTGGGCGGGACAGAGGCTCGCGTGGCCGGGCTCTGCGACTCAGCCGCCGGTCGGGCAGGTCAGAGGCGTGCGCGTCCCGGCTCTGCGACTCAGCCGCCGGTCGGGCGGGAGTCTTCGGTGCGCGATCGGCGGCGCGTTGCTGGTTCGGTCGCGCGGCCGTGGCGTGGCTCAGTCGGCGGATTCGGACGCTAGGGCGTTGAAGGAATCTTGCTGCAGGCGGAAGGCGCGGGCGTACCAGTTGTCTGGGTGGGCCAGTAGTTGTGTGTGGGTGCCGTGGGTGGTGACGGTGCCGTCTTCGAGGACGTAGATGTGGTCGGCGCAGGCGGCGACGATGTTCATGCGGTGGGTTACCAGGACTACGGCGGCTGGGAGGGTTTTGAGGTGGGCGGCGAAGGCTAGTTCGGCTTCGGCGTCGAGGTGGGCGGTGGGTTCGTCGGCGAGGATGAGGGCGGCGGTGGTTTTGAGGAGGCCGCGGGCGATGCCCAGGCGTTGCCATTGGCCGCCGGAGACGTTGCTGCCGCTGGTCAGGGAGCGGTCCATCAGGGTGTCGTAGCCGTGGGGTAGGGCTTTGATGAAGGTGTGGGCGCCGGCCTTGTGGGCTGCGGTGGTGATGGCTGCGCGGCCGGTTTCGTCTTGAGGGGTGGTGGACCAGGCGCCGATGCGGATGTTCTCGGCGGCGGTGAAGGGGGCGCGCATGCCGTCCTGGGCGACCAGGGCGATGTGGGAGCGGAGCTCGTCGGGGTCCATGTGGGCGGTGTCGATGCCGTCCCAGCAGATGCGGCCGGAGTCGGGGAGGTACAGGCGGCCGAGGAGCTTGGTGAGGGTGGTCTTGGCGGCGCCGTTCTCGCCGACCAGGGCTACGACGCGGCCGGCCTTGATGGTGAGGGTGGCGTGCTCGACGGCGGGGCGGGTGGCGCCGGTGTAGGTGAAGCAGACGTCTTCGACGGTGATCTCGGTGAAGCCGGTGGGGGTGGGCACCGTGGCGGGCTTGGGCAGGTACTGCTGGGCGTTGGTGCAGAACTCTTCGAAGCCGTCCAGGTACAGGCCCTCGGCGTAGAGGTCGTTGCCGTAGCTCACCAGCGACAGGAGGGCGGACTGGGTGCGGCCGATGGCGAAGAATGCCGTGCCGCCCAGGGCCAGTGGCAGCCAGCCTGCGTACAGCAGCTCCACCAGGGCTGCGTAGGCGCCGAGCATCGCGATCGCCGAGGCGGCGTCGCCGGCCATGGCTGACAGGGACGTGGCGCGGGCGAGTGCTGCGGCTTCGCGGGCGAACAGGACCGCGAGCTTGCGGTAGCGGACGCCGAGGTACTCCGACAGCCCCAGTGCGCGGACCTCCGGGGCGTAGCTGACTGATTGGCCCAGCTGGGCGATCTGGTTCTGCCGGCGCTTGCCCTCCACCTGCCGGACCCAGACTGCGTAGCCCTGGCGGGCGCTGCGGACCTGCGCCCACAGCTTCGGGGCGATGGTGAGCGCCAGCAGCGGCAGCAGCACCGGGTCGATGGTGGCCAGTACGATCCCCGCCGCGATGATGCCGGCGGCGTTGCGCATCACGCGGACGGTGGCCTGCAGCAGATACCGCGGCGACACGGCGCCGCGCTCGGCGCGGACCTCGGCGTCCATCCAGCCGGCCGAGTCGAACGCCACCGCCTCCACCGTCGTGCACAGCTGCTGCAGGCGGCCCAGTGCCTGGGCGTCCATCACCGGTGCGAGCTGGCCGACCAGCAGCTGCCCGACGCCGACCGCGCCGGCCTGTATCGCCAGCAGCGCACCGATCAGGACCAGGGACGGCAGCGCCGCTGAAATCTTGTCCGGCGTGGGGCCGGAGGCGATCAGGGCGCCGAGGGCGCCGGTGGTGGCGAACAGCGAGACCGCCTGGCATATCCCGGCGATGACCTGGAGCACCAGCAGCCACACCACCCGTGGCCGGGAGGCGCCG
This sequence comes from Catenulispora sp., assembly GCA_013362315.1. Classification (GTDB taxonomy): domain Bacteria; phylum Actinomycetota; class Actinomycetes; order Streptomycetales; family Catenulisporaceae; genus Catenulispora. Next base: position 2,262 of record JABFWL010000166.1, read on the forward strand.
GCCGCCAGTCGCAGCGCGGCGGCGAGCAGGGCCGGCAGGCGCCGGGCGATCGACCAGAAGCCGGTCACCGAGAGCTGCTCGTAGCCTGATATCCAGGCCCGGTTGAGGTCGTCGGAGGCCAGGTCGGCGATCTCGGTGACGGGGACGGCCTCGGGGTTGAACAGGGCCCTGATCCGCGCGATCCGGCCCCGGCGCAGCGGGACGGCCTCTACTGTCGCCTCGGCGGTCATGTAACGACTGTAGCGGTCACATCTGACAGACGGTGACCGCGATGTCACGCTGAAAATCCCTAAAGATGATCTCCTTGAGACGATTGCGCGATGCGGGTAAGGGTGCTTCGATTCTCGTTAGGCAACTTTACTAACGATCGACGGAGGTCTGCCACCCCATGTCCTCGATCCGCACGCGCCTGGCCCTGGCATCCGCCGCGGCGCTCGCGCTCTCCACCCAGTTCGCGATCGCGAACGCGCACGCCGCCGGGGCTCCCCACGCCACCGCGGCACTGTCCGCCGCCTACCAGGACGCGGCTGCCGCGCCGGCGGACGGCACCTCGTACACCGCCGCCGAAGTGCTGGCCGGTGTCAAGAAGAACTCCACGGCGGCGAACAAGGTCAACACCAAGCCGCACATCAACACCATGACGCGCGCCAAGAACGTGAACGTCTACCAGGTCGCCACCGGCGTCTACGCCTACACCTCGAGCATGGCCATCGACGACGACGGCAGCGACCCCGATCCGGACCCGGACCACCAGGGCGACACGACGTTCCACGACAGCAACGGCAAGGCCCTCGGGGCCCACCACGTGCCGTTCTACGTGCTCGGCGACGACTGCTGGGATCGCAAGACCCCGTGCCCGCACTTCTTCTACAAGGAACACGGCATGTCCGGCCGGCAGTTCGCGTTGATGTTCTACAAGGGCAAGGTCATCGGCTCGATCTTCGGTGACACCCAGACCGCGAACGACCAGACCACCTCCGACAACGACTCCCGCGAGCTCGGCGAGGCGTCCGTGAAGGCGGCCCAGCTGCTCGGCATCCCCAGCAGCGGCACCACCGGCGGCGTGGACAACGGCGTGACCGTGGTGATGTTCTCCGGCCCCTCCTGGGTCGTGAACGGCACCAACGCGAACCTGAACGCCCATGCGCAAGCGCTGGTCCAGAAGGCCCTCGACACTCTCGGCGCCGCCATGGCGGGCTAGACCCGCCGTGGGCAAGCATGCCGTTCCATGTGGAGACCGGGCGGTCGCCCGGTCTCCGCTCCTGCGCTAAAGCACGACGGCGACCTCGGCGTGGCTCACGCGCTCGTCCCAGCGACTCAGCGCGCGGCGGGCCTCGTCTTCGAGCACCGCGATCTCATAGTCGTCACCGGCGAAGCCCCGGACGGCGGCGAGGTCGGTGAAGAACGCGATCGAAGTGAACTCCACTTCCCCACCCTCCTGGCGGCGCAGCAGTCGCGCGCCCTGGAAGCCGGGCACCTGGCGGAGGTGCTCCGCGACGGCTGTTTCGTAGTGCCGCTGGTAGTCATCCGCCGTCGCGACGGCCGCCCAGCCGCGCCAGGTTCGTGCGATCATCAGTGCCTCCTTGAACGTCGAGCCAGTCCTCTGACTCGACGATTCGGGCTACGACACCGGTTGCGTCGAACGCGGATCCGGCTCGCGGCGCCAGACTCTTGAGGTGAACCTCGGGTCTGGCTCACGCGAGCCGTCGCCTCGCCGATCAGGACTCTGCCGGACTGACCTTGAGCACCGGCATCGCCGGAATCGAAGCGCCTTCGGGCAGGCGCACCGTCAGCTCCTGCGATCCGCGCTCGAACTCCAGCGGATCAGGGTGGCCGAGCAGGTGCACGGCGCCGATCGGCTGGTTGTAGAGCGTCAGGTCCGAGCCCAGGGAACGCACCTGGATCCGGCCGTCCTTGGCGCCGCCGAGCGCCGTGACGTAAAGGTGCTTGTCCCGTGTCGTGAAGCGCAGATCCGCCGGCCCGTAGTCGGGCTGGTCGTTCTCGGTGAACCCGCCCTCCTTGATCCGCGACGGCCCCTCGCCGTAGACCACCCACGGCCGGCTGGCGTAGATGGCCTCCCCGTTCACCGCGAGCCAGGCGCCGATCTCCCGCAGCAGCTCCGCCTCCGGCTCCGGGATGGTGCCGTCCGCCTTCGGGCCGACGTTGAGCAGCAGGCACCCGTTCTTGCTGACGACGTCCACCAGGAAGGCGATCAGGTCGGTCCCGCTCTTGTATTCGTGCCCTTCGACATAGCCCCACGACGTCCGCGAGACCGCGGTGTCCGCCTGCCACGGGTCAGGACGCAGATTCGCACTCGCACCGCGTTCCACGTCGTAGACGGCGGTGCCCGGGGCGAACGCGTCGTGCTTGTACGCCAGGACCGGCCCGCGCTGCCACGAAGCCGCCTTGTTGTAGTAGTAGGAGGCGAGCTTCGGCAGGTAGGGCTTGAACGCCGGCTGGTGGATCCACCAGTCGAAGTACAGCATCTGCGGCTGGTAGCGCTCGACCAGCTCAGCGGTGTGCGCCAGCCACTCCTCCAGGTACTGCGGGCTCGGCGGCAGCTCCTGCGGCTGGGCCGGGCCGTAGAGGTCGGCGTTCCGGCCGGCGCGCACGTCGGAGTCGAAGCCCATTCCGCCGTTCATGAACCACCAGTGCTCGGCACGGTGCGTGGACAGGCCGAACTCCATCGACTGCGCCCGCACCGCGGCGGCGAGTTCGCCGACGACGTCCCGCTGCGGCCCCATGGCCACGGCGTTCCAGGGATTGAGAGCACTGTCATACATGGCGAAGCCGTCGTGATGCTCGGCCACCGGCACGACGTACTGGGCTCCCGCCTCGCGGAACAGCGTCGCCCAAGCGTCAGCGTCGAAGTTCTCACCGGTGAGCTTCGGGATCAGGTCCTTGTAGCCGAACTTGTCCTGCGGCCCGTACACCTCCCGGTGGTGCTCGTACTCACGGGAGCCCGGTATGTACATGTGGCGCGAGTACCACTCGCTCCCGAAAGCCGGGACGCAGTACGGACCCCAGTGGATGAAGATCCCGAACTTCGCGTCCCGGTACCAGTCCGGGACCTGATAACCGGACAGCGATTCCCAGCTCGCTGCGAACGGCCCCGCCCCCACCGCCTGATCCACGGTGCGCAGGACCTCGGCCACGGTCGTCATCACGATCCTCCGGCAACGTAGTCGAACCAGTCGAAGCGAACCGTGCCGGCGGTCGCGTACATTCCGATCACCCGGCCGGTGAAGCCGCCGGCCACTTCGGTGGACAGGTAGCGCCCTTCGAGGGTCGCCAGCTCTGTGCCGGTGCCATCGGACTCGACCACGCCGAACGACACGCTGTCCGGTCCGCGGCGCGCGTCCAGCGGCTGCTGCGCCTCGCCAGTCCGGACAGTGAGCTCGACGGGGCCGGCCGGCGTCGGGCGGGACGCCACAACGGTACGCAGCGGGCCGATGCGAGCCACCACGCGCACCTCGCCGTCGGCGACCTCGATCTCGTAGTGGTGGTACTCGTCGAGCCGGACCGCCAGGCCGCCGGCGCCCTCCGCCGCATCGACCAGGACGCTGGCGGAGAACTCCAGATGCTGCTGCCGACGGCCGACGAAGACCACGTCGTCGACGTCCAGCGACTCCCCTCGCGCTCGCAGCGTCAGCCAACCCGGCCGCTCCCGCGTGGTCACCAGATCCTCGGGCCGGTCCCGCAACGAGATCCACTGCGGGCGCAGCGCCTCGCCGTCGAAGTCGTCGCGCACCGGCTCGACCACCGGCTCTGCCAGCGGCCACGGCATCTCCCCCAGGTCGGTGACCACCTCGCCGATCACCGGCCAGCCCTCGACCCACTCCACCGGGGCCAGGAACGTCTCCCGGCCCAGCACGTGCCAGCCCGGCGTGCCGCCGCCGGGGCGCACGGCGAGGAACACCAGCCACCACGAGCCGTCAGGCCCCTGCACCAGGTCCGCGTGCCCGGTGTTCTGCACCGGGTGCTGGAGGCCGCGGTGGGTGAGGATCGGATTGGCCGGGTTGGCCTCGAACGGCCCGCTCGGCGCCGGCCCGCGCGCGATCGACACCGCGTGCCCGCGCTCGGTGCCGCCCTCGGCGATCATCAGGTACCAGTAGTCGCCGATCCGGTACAGGTGCGGGGCCTCCGGCGCCAGGGCGCCGGGCCGCCCCGACCAGACCCGGGCCGGCTCGCCGAGCGTCTCCCCCGTCTCCGGGTTCAGACGCACCTGCGCCACGCCGGCCACGGTGCACCAGCAGGTCCCGTCCTCGTCCCAGGCCAGGTCCGGGTCGATGCCGTGCACGCCGGGCAGCGGCACCGGCTCGGACCACGGCCCGGCCGGATCGGTCGCGGTGACCAGGAAGTTCCCGACGCCACCACTGACGTTCGTCGTGATCATCCAGAACCGGCCGTCGTGGTGCCGCAGCGTCGGGGCGTAGATCCCGCCGGAGGACGCGGCGCGCGCCAGCGGCAGCTGGGCCGGGCGGTCCAGCACGTTGCCGATCTGCCGCCAGTGCACCAGGTCGCGACTGTGGAAGATCGGCACCCCGGGGAAGTACTCGAAGCTGGAACACACCAGGTAGTAGTCCTCCCCCACCCGGCAGATGCTCGGGTCGGGATGGAACCCCGGAAGGATCGGATTCGAAACGGTCTTGCCCACGATCAGGCCTCTCGGAGAGCGGTCAGGAGAGCGGTCGGTAACGCAGCGGAAACAGGATGGATCAGACGGCGGCACCGCAAGTCTTCGGGAGTATAATCGAAGCGCTTCGATTTGGCGCCTAGACAGGTGATATTCGGTAGGTCTAGCCTGCAGGGGCGACGTGCGCGGGATTCCGAGAACCTCTGCGTCGAAGCGCTTCGCAGCATCGCGCTCGGGAGGGGTTCCATGCTGACCATCGCCGAGGTCGCCCAGCGGGTGTCTCGCCGTCGACAGTGTCCTGCCGTGCTGTCCCGGAAACGCTCCATCTCCGAGACGCCCGCCCCGTTCGGAAGGTAATCCATGTCTGATGAGAACCCGCTCGCGTCGCTCGCGCACGAGACAGGGGAGTTCCGTTCCACGGCCGACGGCTTGGAATGGACCGGGCGCACTGAAACGCTCCGCATCCAGCCCTGGGGACCGGACTCGCTGCGGGTCCGGTCCAAGGTAGGCGGGCCGATTCTGGAGGCGCTCCCCGGCGCGCTGCTCGACGAGCCGGCCGCCGGCCCCGAGGCCGCGCCGGCCGTGCAGGTCGCCATCGGCGCCGCCGAGGCGAGCATCGTCAACGGCGCGATCACCGCGACCGTCTCGCCGACCGGCCGGATCCGCTTCAAGCGCACCGCCGACGGCACGGAGCTGCTGGCCGAACAGGACGCGCACTTCTGGTGGCCCGGCCCGCGTCTGCGCACTGCGAACGGAAACGGTTACGGCCGCCTTGAGCAGCGCTTCGCCGCCTACCCGGACGAGAAGCTGTACGGGCTGGGCCAGCACCAGCACGGCATGCTGGACCAGAAGGGCGCGGTGATCGAGCTCGTCCAGCGCAACGCCGAGGTCTCCATCCCGTTCCTGGTCTCCTCGCGCGGCTACGGCTTCCTGTGGAACAACCCGGCGATCGGGCGCGTGGAGCTGGCCGCCAACGGCACCCGCTGGGTCGCCGACAGCGCGCGCCAGCTCGACTACTGGATCACCGCCGGCAGCCCGGCGGACATCCAGCGCCGCTACGCCGAGGCCACCGGCCTGGTGCCGATGCTGCCGGAGTGGGCGGCCGGATTCTGGCAGTGCAAGCTGCGCTACCGCTCGCAGGAGGAGCTGCTGACCGTCGCGCGCTCCTACCACCAGCGCGGGCTGCCACTGAGCGTGATCGTCGCGGACTTCTTCCACTGGACGCACCTGGGCGAGTGGCAGTTCGACCCGGAGGAGTGGCCGGACCCGGCGGCAGCCGTGAAGGAGCTCGCCGAGTACGGCACGAAGCTCATGGTCTCGGTGTGGCCCTCCGTCAGTCCGCTGTCGCGCTATCACGCGGAGATGGAGCGGCGCGGCCTGCTGATCGGCACCGAGTTCGGGCCGGTCGCGCACGCCGACTGGCCGGACAAGGGCGTCGACCACACCGTGCAGGTGGCCTTCTACGACGCGACGAACCCCGACGCCCGCGAATATGTGTGGGAGAAGGTGCGCGACTCCTACCTGTCGATCGGCATCGACGTCTTCTGGGCGGACGCCTGCGAGCCGGAGCTGAAGCCGGGCTACTCGGCGAACCTCCGCTACTACGCCGGTGCCGGTCTCGAGGTCGGCAACATGTATCCGCGGGAGAACTCGCGCATGTTCTACGACGGCATGCGAGCCGAGGGCCGCGCAGACGTCGTGACGCTGAACCGCTCGGCGTGGGCCGGATCCCAGCGCTACGGCGCGATCCTGTGGTCCGGCGACATCGACACCGACTTCGCCACGTTCCGCCGGCAGATCGCCGCCGGGCTGAACACCGCGCTGAGCGGCATCCCCTGGTGGAACACGGACATCGGCGGCTTCCACGGCGGCGATCCGAGCACGGCGGCGTACCGGGAGGTCATGGTCCGCTGGTTCCAGTTCGGCGCGTTCAGCCCCATCTTCCGCCTGCACGGCTTCCGGATGCCGGCCCAGCCGTTCAGCCCGTCGATGACCGGCGGCCCGAACGAGATCTGGTCCTACGGCGCCGAGGCCGAGATGATCATGGCCGACTACATCCGCCTGCGCGAGCGTCTGAAGCCCTACATCCTCGAGGTGATGCGGGAGGCGCACGAGAGCGGAGTGCCGCCGATGCGGCCGTACTTCCTGGAGTTCCCCGAGGATCCGCGGGCCTGGGAGGAGGACGCCGCCTACCTGTTCGGCCGGGATCTGCTGGTCGCGCCGGTGCTGGAGGCTGACGCCCGGGTCTGGGACGTCTACCTGCCGGCCGGCGCTTCCTGGACGGACGCCTGGACCGGTCAGACGTATGAGGGCGGTCAGACGGTGACCGTGGACGCTCCGCTGGAGCGGATCCCGTTGTTCCTGCGCGATGGTGCGGAGCTGCCGATCGTGGCGGCTGCTCAGAGCTGAGCGAAAACCGCCTCGGGGCTGCCGTCGTCGACGGCAGCCCCGAGGCGTGTCAGTGCTGGTGTGTCAAGTGCCGGTCTGTGTCTGTCAGCGCCGGTCTATGTCCGTCAGTGGTGGTGTCAGCTGAGCTCGGCGAGGGCCGCCAGGATCCGCTTGGGGGATTCGCTGCTGACCCACTCCACGTACTGCGGGTCGTCGTAACCGCGGGGCGCCAACTCGATCAACAGCAGCAGCTGCATGTAGAGGTGGTACAGCGCGAGTCGGCGGCGACCGGCGTCATCCTCGGCGATCACGCCGCCGGCCTCCAGGTAGCCGGCGCGGATGTCCGGATCCTGGTCGGCGCGGCCGTAGACGTCGGCGCCGACGAACTCCATCAGCGGATCGCCCCAGATGACGCGCTCGCCGTCGATCAGGCCGTTGATGCGGGGAACGCCGGCCGGATCCGGCGGCGAGATCAGGATGTTGCCGGGCCACAGGTCGAAGTGCACCAGGGCCGGGGCGGCGATCTCGGCGAGCGCGCCGGCGTTGCGCTGCACCGCCGCCAGCAGCTCGTCACCCGGGACGGGCAGCGCGACCCCGAAGCGGTCGGCATCGTGGACGAGCGCGGCGAGCATCGCGGTGAAGGCCTCAGGCCAGGTCGGCGCGGACAGCGCGGGCACCGCCGGATAGCCGAACAGGCCCTTCGGATTGCCGATCCGGTGCAGGCGGGCCAGGCAGCTCCCGAGGTCCCTGCGCAACGCGGATGTCTGAGACGCGTCGAGAGCTTCCCGCACCGGGTACCAGGTGACGCCCTCGACTGCGGACAGCACCACGTAGTCGCCGTCGATGACGGTGCGGTCCAGGCCCGCGTGCAGCACGTCCGGCAGCGGCACGGCCGCCGCGGCCGCCGCCTGGAAGAACTCGACCTCGGCGCGCATGATGTCGCTCTCGTAGGTCAGCAGCGCCGTGGCCGGCGGCGGCGACGCCTTGACGACGACGTCGCGGCCGTCGGTGAGCAGCAGCCGGAAGGCGGCGTTGAAGAAGCCCTCGCCCAGTTCCTCGCTTTTCGCGATGCCGACATCCGGTCCGAAGGCGTCGGCGATCAGCGACGCCAGTGTGGCCGCGTCCAGGCGGCGCTTGGTCAGGCTGTCCAGCGGAGTGCTCCTTGTTCAGAAAACCAGTGTCCTGCCCGCTCAACGCCCCGATGCCGACGGCCGCACCTCGACCGTGCCGTTGCCGTGGTCGAGCACGAACACGAAGTCGCCCCGCTGCACCGCCTCCACGTCCTCCGGCAGACCGGGAAGCACCGGTTCGACCCCGGCCTGCTCGCACGCCTGCGCGAGCAGCTGCGCCAGCACACGCTCTTCGGGCAGCGTCGCCACGTACCACGCAGTACCTGCACCATAGTCGTTGCGCACGATGGCGGGAATGCCGGTCAGCGGGCCGGAGGCGATCTCGGCGAGCGCCGTGCCGCTGTCCGCGGTCAGCCACTCGGCCCAGGAAGCCGCGCGGAAGTCGCCGAACAGGTCCGAGCGCAGGCTCAGCGGTTCGGCGTCCGGTATCGGCCAGTACTCCTCCACCCGCAGCCCCAGCAACTCGCGGAACGGCGCCGGATAGCCGCCCAGGCGGACCCGCTCGTCGGGGTCCGTCACCCCGGAGAACGGTCCCAGCACCAGCCGCCCTCCGCCGCGCACGTAGTCCACGACGTTGTCGGCCGCCTGATCAGAGACCTGGTACAGGTTCGGCGCCACGACGAGCTTGTACCGGCTCAGGTCGGCTTCGGGATGCACGAAGTCGACCGTCACGTTCGCCTTCCACAGCGGCGTGTAGTAGTCGCGGAGGCGGTCGACGTAGCGGAAGCCGCTGTGCGGCTGGTGCTCGAGTTCGACGCCGCGCCAGGAGTCCCAGTCCAGCACGATCGCCGTCTCGGCGACCACCGGGGTGCCGAGGACGTCGGAGTAGTCGCCGAGTTCCTTACCGAGTTCGCAGATCTCCCGGAAGATCCGGGAGTCGGCGCCGGCGTGCGGCAGCATCGCGCCGTGGGTGCGTTCGGCGCCCTGTTTCGACTGGCGCCACTGGAAGTGCAGGATGCCGTCGGCGCCGCGGGCCAGCGCTTGCAGCGACCACAGGCGGTTCAGCCCCGGGGGCTTGGGGGTGGCGACGTACTGGAATCCGGCTCGGCCGGGCGTCTGCTCCATCATCAGCCACGGCTTGCCGCCGCCGACCGAGCGGATCATGTCCTGCGACATCGCGCCATCGCAGGCCCCTGAGGCCTTGGCCGGGTCCGGGTAGGAGTCGAGCGCGGTGAAGTCCTGTTCCGGGCTCCAGCGCCACAGGTCCGTGCCCTTGAAGAAGGTCATGGCGTTGGTGGTCACCGGGATCGCCGGGTTGGCGGCGCGCACCAGGTCGCGCTCGGAGATGTAGCCGTCCAGCAGCAGGTCGGAGGCGAACCGCTGGTAGTCCAGGTCCTGGGCGGGGTTGATGATGTACTGCACCTGCCGGGGCGGGATCACCTCCTCCCAGTCGGAATAGTGCTGCGACCAGAAGGACGTTCCCCAGGCCTCGTTGAGGGCGCCCAGGTCTCCGTACTTGGTCTGGAGCCAGCCGCGGAAGCGCTCCGCGCACTGGTCGCAGTAGCACACGGTCCCGAACTCGTTGCCGATGTGCCACATCCGCAGCGCCGGGTGGTGCGCGTAGACGGAGGCGAGGTCCGCGCTGATCGCGTCGGCGAAGGCGCGGAACACCGGCGAGGAGGGGCAGTACGCGTTGCGCGAACCGTAGGTGCGGACCGTCCCGTCGGCGTTGCGCGGCAGCGTCTGGGGCCACCGGTGCCCCATCCACGGCGGCGGCGAGGCGGTGGGCGTGGCCAGCGCCACGCCGATGCCGTTGGCGTGCAGCAGGTCCAGCACCTCGGTGAGCCAGCCGAAGTCGCGCTCGCCGGGGGTGGGTTCGAGCAGCGCCCAGGAGAAGACGCCCACGGTGGCCAGGTTCACCCCGGCCTCGCGCATCAGGCGCACGTCTTCGTGCCAGACCTCACGGGGCCACTGTTCGGGGTTGTAGTCGCCGCCGAACAGGATGCGGCCGCGCGTGGCGTCGCCGAGCGATGGCATGAGGAGTCTTCCTTTCCGCGGCGTGATCGTCAGCCCTTGATGGCGCCGGTGAGCATGCCCTTGGTGAAGTGCTTCTGCAGGAAGGGGTAGACGATCAGGATCGGCAGCAGGGTGAGCACGACCACGGCCATGGAGATCGCGAACGGCGAGGCGGCCTGGTGCTGCACCGCCGCTCCGGAGCCGGCGGTGTCCAGGCCCGGCATCTTCGCGCCGACGTTGACGTATTCGTACAGCACGTACGACAGCGGCCACTTGTTGTTGTCGAATGGCATGTACAGCAGGGTGTTGAACCACGATCCCCAGTAGCCGACGGCGTAGAAGAGCGTCATCACCGCGGTCACGGCCTTCGTCGTGGGCAGCACGACGGACCACAGGATCCGCCAGTCCCCCGCGCCGTCGATCCGGGCCGCGTCGACCAGGTCCCGCGCGGTGGCCTGGTAGAAGCCGCGCATGATCAGGATGTTGAAGACCGAGATGCAGCTGGGCAGGATCAGCGCCCAGTACTGGTCGTAGCCGTGCAGCTGGGTGACCACGAGGAAGCTCGGGATCAGGCCGCCGCTGAAGAACATCGTGAAGATCATCGCGGCCAGGAAGAACCGGTGCCCGACCGAGCGGGCGCGGGACAGGCCGTAGGCGCACAGGATGCTCAGCGCCATCGACACGAAGGTCCCGACGGCCGTGATCGCGAAGCTCACCACCACCGCGCGGGTCACCACGCCGTTGGAGAAGATCTCGCGGTAGGCCGCGAAGCTCAGTCCGTCGGGGACCAGCACCAGACTGCCGCCGGCCCGGTTGATGGCGCCTTCGCTGGACACGCTGGTGAGGATGATCGCGTAGAGCGGCAGGACGACCGCCAGCACCACGACGGTCAGCACCGCGCCCTTGCCGAACTGGCCGACGAAGGTGGGTTGTTCCTCCCAGACGGCGCGGCCCTTGGCGCGCTTGCGGGGCGTGCCGGCGCCGGCCTTCGCGCGCCGGCCGAGCAGGGGTTCGAGTGTGCTCATTTCCGGTACAACCCATCCTCACCGAGCCGGTGCGCCGCCTTGTTGGCCGCGTAGATCAGAATCAGGGAGATGACACCCTTGAATAGTCCGGCCGCGGCGCCGTAGCCGAAGTTGTTGCCGGTGACGCCGTAGTAGTAGGCGAAGGTGTCCAGGACCTCGGCATGCTGCGGCCCGACCGCCTGGCGCTGGATGAGCATCTGCTCGAACCCGACGTTGAGCGCGTTGCCCAGGCGCAGGACCAGCATCAGGACGATCATGCCGCGCATGCCGGGCAGGGTGATGTGCCACATCCGGCGCCAGCGTCCGGCCCCGTCGACCGCCGCGGACTCGTACAGCGCCGGGTCGATGGCGGCGAGCGCGGCGAGGAAGACGATGATGCCCCAGCCGGCCTCCTTCCAGACTGCCTGGAAGGTGATCAGATACTTGAACATGCCGCCGTTGGTCATGATGTCCCAGGTCGCCATGTGGTGCTGGCGCAGGAACTGGTTGAGCAGGCCGGCACCGCCGAGCATCTGGTTGAAGATGGTGATGACCAGCACCCAGGAGAAGAAGTGCGGCAGGTACACCACGGCCTGGATGAACGAGCGCAGCTTGGTGCTGAGCACCGTGTTCAGCAGGATCGCCAGCGCGATCGGCACCGGGAAGTACAGGATCAGCTGCACCAGGCTCAGCACCAGGGTGTTCTGGAACGCGTGCCAGAACGCCGAGTCGGCGAACAGCTGGTTGAAGTTCTGCATGCCGATGAAGTTGCTGTGGAAGAAGCCGTAGATCGGGTCGTAGTACTCGAACGCCGAGACGGTCCCGAACATCGGCAGATAGTTGAAGACCAGCAGCACGAGCATGGTCGGGATGACCATGACCAGCAGGGACTTGTCCCGCCTCAGACGGACCCGGAAGCTGATCCGCCGCTGCTTGACCGGCGCCTGGTCCCCGCCCCCGCGCTCCCTCAGGGGGGCCTGCGGCCCCGGCCTGGCCTCCTCGGGGACAGCCGCGCTGTCCGCCATCACCGCCATCTCCCGACTCCTTCATCCGATCCTGTCCGTGGCGACGTCATGGGACCCGGCCGCCGCGACGACGCCCCCTCAAGCGCGTGCGGCGGCCGGGTCCGGCCCGTCAGGCCAGGCCCTTGTCGACGACGTTCGCCTGGTACCAGGTCGCCAGGGCGTCGCCGCCGGCGCTCTTCCAGGTCGCGACCGCGTCCTGGTAGTGCGACATCGGCTGCTTGCCGCGGGCCACGGCGTTCGCCGCGTCCTCCACCTCGGTGCCGGCGGCGATCTTCGAGTACTGGTCCGGCACGGTGATGTTCAGGTTCCGGAACAGCTGCGGGGTCGCGTACTTGACGGCGTCGGCGTACCACTCCGCGTTGGCCTTGGTGATGTCCGGGTAGCCGGCGTTGTAGAGCTGCTGCTGCGCGCTGCCGAAGAAGTTGTAGATCTGGTCGGCGGCGGTGTTGGAGCCCTCGGCGGTGCGCACCGGACCGTCGGGGCTCATCGTGTAGTGCACGCCCTCGACACCGAAGTTGATGAGGTTGTACTCGTAGGAGCCGAACGGCGCGGCGAAGTAGTTCGCGATGCGCAGGCACTCCTTGATCTGGTCCGGGTTCAGGTCCTTGTTCAGGTAGCTGACCCAGCCGGAGGACCCGGTGAGAGTGACTGTGGGGGTCGAGCCGTCGTGGGAGAACAGCGGGAACGCCTGCCGGAGGTATCCCGGCTTCGCCGCGATACCGGTCTTGGCGTCGCCGTCGTTCCAGGCGCCCAGGCCGCCGCCCTCGATCAGCGTCTTGCCGGCGTTGAACCGGCTGGGATTACTGGCCTGGACGCCGGCCAGCGAATCGGGGTGAATCAGCCCGGCCTTGGCCAGGTCGGCGCAGAAGTTCAGGCACTCCAGCAGCTGCGGATGGTCATAGGCCGTCTTGACCTTTCCGCCGTCCAGGTACCAGTTGCCCAGCGGCACCTTGAACACCTGGTACAGGTACACGCGCGAGTCCTCGAAGGCCCACACGCCACCCTTGGGGTCGTTGAGCTCCTGGCCCAGCGCCTTGTAGTCGGCCGCGGTCTTCACCGCCGGGGTGATGCCCTTGGCGTCCAGGACGTCCTTGCGGTAGAAGATCGCGCCGGCCGTGCCCATGCCGTCGGTGTGGCACGGGATGCCGTAGAGCCGGTTGTTCCACACGCCGCACTGCCAGCCGCCGGTCGGGATCGCGGCCAGGTTGGGGTACTCCAGGACGGCGTCGCCGCCGAGGTAGGGCGTCAGGTCCGCGAGCTTGGTGCCGACCAGGCCGCCGATGTTGAACGTGGAGACCATCCACCCCGGGACCTGCAGCCAGTCCGGCAGCTTGTTGGCCGCGATCAGCGGCGGGATGATCGTGCTGTAGGTGTTGCCGTTGCCGGGCTGGGACTTGAAGGTGGCGCCGATGGCCTTGTTGACGGCGTCGTAGTAGGAGTTGCTCGCCGGCGGGATCGGGTTCCAGGACGGCGCGACCCCGGTGTAGGTGCCGCCGGAGCCGACCTTGCCGGTCACGGTCTTCGGCAGCGTGGTCGGGTACTTCAGGAAGCCCGGGTTGGTGATGGCGCCGGCGGCGCCGGTCACCGACGGGAAGTCCGGGGTGGCCCCGCCGGTCAGCGGCTTGTACGTCGGCAGCACCGCCTGGATCCCCTGCTTGGTGCTGGCGCCGCCCTTGCCCGCGCTGTTGCCGCAGGCGGCCAGCAGCGGGGTGGCGGCTATCGCGCCGCCGACGGCGGCGGAGGCCGAGAGGAAGCCGCGGCGCGTGAACGCGGTGGTGCTCGACATTGAACTCTCCAGTCAACGAGATGGTTCGCGGCCCGGGACCCGGCCGACGGCCGTCGGCACCAGGTGCGGCCCACGAAAGCGAGTGGTCCGGTTGTCGGCTTGTGCGGGCACTGCGCGAGGCGCGGCCGCCGAACTGTCGAAGCGCTTCAATATTGCGTTGAGGTTAAGTCAGTGCAACCAGTCACGCAAGGGTCCGTGGTGGGTCCGTGGTCACGTTTCGATATCGACGCCCTTCACGATCACCTCAGACATCCCATGTCGCGACCGATCTTCGCGGCCGGGTAGCGCCGACGTGAACAGGTCTAAGCCAGTGTGAGCAGGACCGAAAGAGCCAGTCCCGGACCGCCCGACGGTTGACACGCCGGTCGATAGGTGGGACTTTCGAAGCGCTTCGACCAGGCCATACCCCCGCCCCCGGCGGCCGCGGTACCCCTGGCGGCACTTTCCAACGTTCCCCCGCGGTGTCCGCACCGCCGGCAATGAGAAGGTCGTCCTGTGACTGAAGCCCCCGACGCGAAGGCCGCCGCCCTGCTCGCGGAGCTGACCACGGCGGAGAAGATCGCCTTCCTGCACCAGCACCAGCCCGCGGTCGAGCGCCTCGGCCTGGCCGCCTTCCTCACCGGCTGCGAGGCGCTGCACGGCGTCGCGTGGATCGGCAAGGCCACGGTGTTCCCGCAGGCGGTCGGACTCGGAGCGACATGGGATCGCTCGCTGGTCCGCCGGGTCGGCGAGGCCGCGGCCACCGAGGTGCGCGCGTTCCGCCACGACACCGCGAACGCCCTGCAGGGCAGCGGCCTGGCCGAGAAGCCCCCTATGGTGTCGCTCAACGTCTGGGCCCCGGTGGTGAACCTGCTGCGCGACCCCCGCTGGGGCCGCAACGAGGAGGGCTACAGCGAGGACCCCTTCGCCACCGCCGAGATGGCCACCGCCTACTGCCGGGGCCTGCGCGGCGACCACCCGACGATCTGGCGCACGACTCCGGTGCTGAAGCACTTCCTGGCCTACAACGTCGAGACCGACCGCGACTTGATCGACATCAAGGTCCCGCCGCGCGTGCTGCACGAGTACGAGCTGCCCGCCTTCCGCGGCCCCATCGAGGCCGGCGTGGCCGCCGGCGTGATGCCCGGCTACAACCTGACCAACGGCATCCCGAACCACGTGCATCCGCTGATCAACGAAGCGCTGCGCGCCTGGAACCCGGACCTGGTGGTCTGCTCCGACGCGCAGGCCCCCTCGAACCTGGTGGAGCGCGAGAAGTTCTTCGCCACCCACACCGAATCCCACGCCGCCGCCCTGAAGGCCGGCGTGGACAGCTACACCGAGAACAACCGCGACTCCGGCCCCACGATCGAGCGCTTCACCGACGCCCTGGAACAAGGCCTGATCACCGAGGCCGACATCGACGCGGCGGTCCTGCGGATGCTGAAGATGCGCGCCGCCACCGGCGAGTTCGACCCGGCCACCGACCCCTACGCCGCCATCCGCGCCGACGTCATCAGCAGCCCGGAGCACAACGCCCTGGCCCTGGAAGCCGCCCGCGCCGCCGTCGTCCTGCTCAAGAACGAGAACGAGGCGCTGCCGCTGACCGGCACCCCCACCGTCGCGGTGATCGGCCACCTGGGCACCCGCGTCATGACCGACTGGTACAGCGGCAGCCTGCCCTACGCGATCTCCATCGCCGACGGCCTGCGCACCGCCCTCGGCGACGCCGCCGTCACAGCAGTCGACGGCGCCGACACCCTCCACCTCCGCGCCGGCGAAGCGACCTTCGGCCCCTTCCGCCACCAGGACTGGGGCACGAGCGTGCAGTGCCCAGTGGCCGTCCACACCCTGCAGTCGGTGGAGAACGGCAAGTATCTGACACTGACCGGCGAAGGCGATACCCACGCCGTCCCCGAAGCCACCACCCCCGACGGCTGGTTCGTCAAGGAACTCTTCGAGTTCCACGAGACCGCCGACGGCGTCCACATCCGCTCCAACGCCACCGGCCGCTACCTCCGCGTGGCGGACAACGGCCTCCTGGCGGACGCCGACACCACCGAGGCCACCACCTTCCGCCTCGACGTGCTCACCTCCGGCGCCGACGAGGCGACGACGGCCGCAGCCCAAGCCGACCACGCCATCGTCGTCCTCGGCAACGACCCCCACATCAACGGCCGCGAAACCGTCGACCGCAACACCATCGCCCTGCCGGCAGCACAAGAGGCACTCCTGCGCGCCGTCGCAGAAGCGAACCCGAACACCACCCTCCTGGTGGTCTCGAGCTACCCCTACGCGATCAACTGGGCCGCCGACAACGTGCCCTCGATCCTGTGGACCGCCCACGGCGGCCAGGAACTCGGCACCGCCATCGCCGACGTCCTCACCGGCACCCACAACCCCGCCGGCCGCCTGCCCCAGACCTGGTACGCCGGCGACGACCTCCCAGCAGCGGACGACTACGACGTGATCGGCTCCGGCTGGACATACCAGTACTCCCAAAGGGAGCACCTGTACGCGTTCGGGCATGGCCTGTCGTACACAACTTTCGAGTACGGCGATCTCATCCTGACGGTCCAGGAAGATCAACTGAGAGCGCCCACAATAGTCGCTGAGACCCAGATCACCAACAGCGGCACCCTCCCCGGCCAGGAAGTAGTGCAGCTCTATTCGCACGCCCTTGACGCCCCCATGCCCACCCCACTCCGCCGCCTCCAGGCCTTCGACCGCATCGAACTGGCCCCCGGCGAGACCCGCACAATCACCTTCGAAATCCCGGCCACCCACCTCGCCCACTGGTCAGAACAGCTGGGCGACTTCGAGATCAGCACCGGCGCCTACGAATTCGCCATCGGCCGCTCAAGCACCGACCTACCCTCCTCCACAACGGTGAAGCTGTAACGCCTGGAGCTCCGCCACCAGCCCGGTTGCCGGTCGCCCGACGCGCCACGAACCGCGTCGCCGACCGGCAGCCGACCGCCCGAGGCGCGCACCTCGTTCCACCGAAGGCCCTCATCGCGAACCGGCGGCCAACCGCCCAACGCCACCCGAAGCCCCATCGCCGACCGCCAGCGGACCGCCCGACTCCCCCAGCTCCGGCCCCCCGAAGGCGCGCCTGAAGCGACGTGGCCTGCGCGGCAGGCACACCTCGCCCGGTGTTCGGTTTGTTCCCCTCGGTCACGTCGGCAGGGCCTGCCCTACAGTGCCGGACCTGGGGTGTCAACTCTTCGCCTGTACGAAACCGCAGCTCACAGCCGCACCGCACGGCGAAGAGTTGACACCCCAGGGCCGGTGCTGTACCGCTTGCGGCTGACGACGTGACCGAGGGGACCGAACCGCCCACC
>JABFWL010000608.1 GCA_013362315.1 Catenulispora sp.
TACGGCCAGCAGCCCGGCTACGGCCAGCAGCCGCAGCAGTACGGCGACCAGCCGCCGTTCGGAAGCCGCTGACCTGCGCCGACAAGACCCCCAATCTACGCCGACAAGACCCACAACAGCGGCGTCAGCCCATCCGGCCGTCCACCGCCTCGGCGACCGCGCCGAGCGTCCGGTCCGAGATCGCGACCGGCCCCCCGAACACGTCGACCAGCTCCGCACTTCCCTTCATCGTGTGCAGCGCCCGAGCGGTCGGCGGGTCCAGCGTGTCGGGCTCGGCCAGCACAACCGGACCGGACAGCTCGGCCATGAGCGTTCCGCCGGTGAGCGCGTCGGGGAAGTCGTCACCGTCGGCGACGCCGACCGGCGCGGTCCGGGTGAAGTACGGCACCACCCGGGCCGCGGTGTCGAACCGGTCGGCGCCGACCAGCGCGTCGAAGCGGCCGGCGGGCAGGGTCGCGGCGAGCGCCAGCGCTCCGGGTCCGCCGATCGCGACGATCGCCGGGTCGGCGGTGGTCGATCCCGCCGCTTTGCTTTGCAGATACGCCGCCGCCGCGGCCGGCATCACCCGGTCGTCGGTGAGCACGATCGCCGCCGGCTGCCCGGCCACCGCGAACGCCGACGCCGCGTACGGCCCGGCGGCCAGCGCGTCGGGGAAGTCGTCGCCGGTCGCCACCACCACGTGGGCTGGATCGCCGAGCCCTTGCCGCGCGATCGCTAAGGCCGTCGCGAAGCGATCGGTGCCGCCCAACCGCACCGTCGTGTAGCCGTCCTGGCGCAACCGGGTCTCGATGGCCGCGCTCAACGCCGAGTCGCCGCCGAGCAGGTACACCTTTCCGTGGGGGGGCAGAATGCGCGCCAGCTCCGCCTCGACCCGATCGTCCAGCGCCGCCGGGCCGGTCAGCAGGAGCGGGGCGTTCGCCTTGACCGCCAACGGGATTCCGGCCAGGGCGTCGGCGAACTCGTCGGCGCGCGCCAGCACCGCCGCGCCGGCGTGCCGTGTGCCCGGCGCGGAGTTCGCCGCCGGGTCCCAGCGCAGCTGCGACACCGCGACACCGGTCGCGATCCGGTCGGTGCCGGCGACCCGGCGCACCAGCGGGCCGGAGCCGTGGCTCCCGGCCGGCGCGCCGGGCAGCACAGTGACTGTCGCCGTGGTGGACGACGTGAGCCCGCTCCGGTCCGTGACCGTGACGTTGGCCGTGTAAGAACCCGGATTCGTATACGTGTGCCGGACTCGGCTCTCGTCCTGCGCTCCGACGCTTGTCCCGTCGCCGAAGTCGAACGCGAAGGACTTGATCGGAGAGGTCCCCGGCGCGCTCCCGGAGGCGTCCGCCGTCACCTCCAGCGGTGCGACTCCGCTGTCCGGCGTCATCGTCAGACTCGGTGTGGGCCCGGCGCCCAGGCCGACGTTGACCGCGAACGTCGCCGAGGCGGTGTGCGCGGGCAACTGGTTGTCGGCGACGGTGACCGTCACGGTGTATTTGCCGGGGATCGGATACACGTGCGGCGCGCTGGTGCCGCTCTGCGGACCGGTCGGCGGCGACCCGTCGCCCCAGTCGAAGGTGTAGCCGCCGATCGGACAAGTTCCCGCGGTGGTGGTCGAAGCGTCGGCCGTGACGGTCAGCGGCGCTTGCCCTGACGCCGGGCGCATCACGAGGTGCGCGGTCGGTCCTGTGCAGGTGGAGGTCGAGGCCGTAGCAAAGGCCGAGATCTGATCGAGGGGTGGGGACGCAGCCGCAGCCGGCAGCACCGTAGCCATCACGGCTGCCACGGCGACGGCGACTGCCACGGCGCCGGCAATCAGGTCTGACCGACGGCGCTGCCCGCGTCCACCCGGCATCAGCCCCCACCCTCCCCCTACCGCCCCGGCCGTTGTGGCGTCTACGAAAGCACGCGTCCGTGCGCCGAAACAGCGATCGCCGCCTCGACTCCGTTCGTCACCACGGCGGTGCCGCCGAACAGCTCGATCGTCCCGTTCCCGATCGCCGCGCCGACCCCCGCCAACCGGACCGCGGTCGCCGCCGGCAGCGCGGAACTCTCGGTGAGCAGCAACGGCCCGCCGGCGTTGGCGAGCAGCGCCGCACCGGTCAGCGCGTCCGGGAACCGCAGCCCGAAGGCCACGCCGGCGGTGCTGTAGTGCGTCGGGAACTTGCCGGCGACCTGCGCCGCGGTGTCGTAACGGTCCGAGCCCTTGATCGGCGGCTCGATGTTGGCCAGCTTCGCCACGGCACCGGCCGCCGGACCGCCGACCGCCTGGATCGCCTTGGCGCCCGACAGGTACGCCCGGACGGCCGGATCCAGCTTGGTGTCGTCGGTGAGCAGCACCGCTGCCCCGCCGCCGTGGAACACGTCGGCCGCGTAGGGTCCGGCGGCTAGCGCGTCGGCGAAGCCGTTCAGGCTCGTGCCGTCGTCGCCGCGCGCCACCACCACGTAGGCCGGGTTGTGCATGGCCTCGGCGATCTTCAGCGAGGTGCCGAACCGGTCGGCGCCGGCCAGCCGGCTCACGGTGTAGCCGGGGCCGATGGCACTGATCACGCTGTCCGGCAGCGCGTGGGTCCCGCCGAGCACGTACACCGTGCCGCCGGGTTTGAGCACCCGCTTGATCTCGGCGATCACCCGCGGGTCGGGGCCGTCCGAAGGGTTCAGCAGCAGCGGCCCGCCGACCTGCTTGGCGAGCGGAACGCCGGACAGCGCGTCGGGGAACCGGTCGCCGGTCGCGAGCACGACCGCGGGCGCGGAACCGTTGCGCGGGAAGGCCTTCTGCGACACGGAGATGCCGGTCAGGTAGCGGTCGGCACCCGCCAGGCGCTCGACGCCGATGCCGGTGGGGGCGCCCGGACCGGTCGGGCCGCCGGGAGCACCCGGTCCGCCGGGTCCGCCGGGACCGCCAGGACCGCCAGGACCGCCAGGACCGCCAGGACCGCCGGGTCCTCCTGGGCCTCCGGGACCTCCGGGGCCGCCCGGACCACCCGGGCTACCGGGACCGGTCGAGCCGGCGTTATAAGCACCCGAAGACCCGGTGATCGGATTGCCGTCCCGGTCGGTCGCCGGGTACTGCGGCGCGGCCGGATCGGCCAGCCCGGCGGCGTGGGACGCCGCGCCGATGTGGAAGTCGCCCGCACCGGCGAACATCGGGTCCCCGGCCAGGTCGTGCGCGCCCTGGCCGCTGCTGACCGCGGTGAAGGCGGCCACGGTGGTCGCGAAGACGTTCTGCCCGCCGCCGGGCGGCTGGCCGCTGGCGTTCTTGGAGTCCCAGTCGTAGAGCACGCCGCCGTTCACCGACTCGTGCACCAGGTTGTGGTCGACGCGGGTGGCCGCCGGTCCGGGGTTGGTGGCGTCCTGCGCGAGCCGGATGTCGCCCTGCGAGCGGTTCGCCGGGTTGCCGGGGTAGGCGTTGTCGGCCGAGACGTTGTTCTCGATGACGTAGCCGGTGGAGACGCCCTCGACGTTGATCCCCGACGTGGCGTTGTGGACCACCGTGTTGTTGACGATCACACCGTTGGTGACGTTCAGGTTGTCGATCCCGTGGTCGCCGTTGTCGGAGACCACGTTGTCCACCGCGACACCGTCGTGCCCGCCGGTGCTGCCGCCGTAGAACTGGATCCCGGAGTCCTGGTTGTCGTGCGAGGCGTTGCCCACGACCAGCACGTGCGGCGCCTTGACCGTCAGTCCGGTGGCGAACCGCGCGGCGGTGTCAGGGTTCTTGTCCAGGTTGCGGGCGATCTCGTTGTGGGCGATGGTGCCACCGCCTGGGCCGGAGGTCAGGATGCCGATGTAGTCGTTGTCGATGACCTGGTTGCCGGTGAAGGTCACCGCTCCGGACAGCCACACGGCCGGCACGCCGTTGGAGCCGATCCCGGCGCCGACCGGCAGGGTCAGGTCGTTGCTGGCCACGCCGGAGTGGGCGACCACCGTATTGCGGATGACGGCGCCGTCCGAGAGGTCGACCGCGATCGCCTGGCCGCCGTGGTAGCCGTCCACGGTGAACCCGTCGATCACCACGCCGGCGACGTGGTGCACGACGATGTTGCGCACCGTCGCCGTGCCGGTCGCCTGGACCGTGACGCCGGCGTGCGCGGTCAGCGTCTCGGCGTAGGTGCCGGCGGCGACCTGCACGGTGTCGCCGGGGACCGCGGCGGCCAGCGCCGCGGCGATCGTCGTGTAGGCGCCGTTCGCCCCGGACGGATCCACCTTCAGGATGCTCGCCGCGTGCGCGAGCGGGGCGCCGAGCGCGAGGCCGCCGAAGGTGAGGGCGGAGGCCGCGACCGCCGCGACGGCGAGCCGGGGCCTGGAGGAAGCTTGCATCGAGATCGCCTTTCGTCGGGTAGGGCTGCTGGTTTCCTTACAGAGCCGTCCAGGGCTCCGACTCGTCGTTGCGGCCGGAACTCCCGACACCGCCGGTACAGCCGGCGGCGTCCACCCCGTGCGTGTTGAGCGTCTGCTGGGCGTCGGTCAGGTCGATCCCGGCTCCGTCGACCACTACGTGCACCACTGCCTTGGCCGGAGACGGATAGGGGCACAGGTAGCCGGGGGCGCCGTAGGCGCCGGCGTAGTTCGTATCGCCCGGGTCGAAGCTGTTCGCCTGCAACGAACCACCGACATAGCGTTGCGCGAAGATGACCGACTGCCCGGGCTGGAGCACCACTGGCTGCCACAGATCCCAGTCCCGGCCCTTGTTGCCCGCGGTCTGGCCGGGCTGCGGCGGCGTGGTGACGGTCGCGGCGGTGGCGGCGATGCTGACGGTGATGGTCACGGTCCGCGTGGCACCGCCGGTGTTGGCGACCATGATCCCCGGCGTGTCCCAGCCGCTGCCGCAGACCGCGCCGTCGTCGGAGTCGCCTTCGAAGACGATCGCGTTCGGAGCCGCGGTGCCGCCGTTGGCCAGCTGGGGATAGGGCACGACGTTCGGGCTGCTGCACCACGGGCTGGGTTTGGTGCCGGTGGTTCCGCTGGTGTGGTGGTCGTCGTAGAGGCCCGCCCACGCGACCAGGCCGGTGGCGCCGACCGGCGTGCCGGGGCCGTTTCCGTGGGCGGGTGGCGGAGGCGGTGGGGGTGGTGGCGGGGCCGCCACGTAGACGCCCGCGCTGGCGGTCGCGGATCCACCATCGGTGTCAGTCACGCGCACGGTGGCCGTGAACTGGCCGGGCTGGGTGTAGGCGTGACTGGCGGTCGGCTTATCTGTGGTCTGCGTTATACCGTCACCGAAGTCGAAGGCGTAGGAGGCGATCGGCGAGCTGCCCGGCTTGGACTGCGACGCGTCGAAGGTCACCGGCTGGCCGATGGCGGCGGCCCCGTGCGGGAGACCGGTGGCCAAGGCGGCGGTCGGTGCGGTGACGCCGGGCGGCGGGGTGGCTCCGGGTGGTGGGTTGCCGCCGGGCGGCGGAGGGCTGACGACCGGTGGCGGTTCGACGCCGGTGGCCGCCGCGAGCGCCTGGTCGACAGCTGCCTGGGGCAGCGCGGACCGGCCGCCGAAGACGGCTATCCGGCTCAGGTTCCCGGCGTGCGCGCGAAACCAGGCGAGTACCGGCGGCGGAACGGCTCCGGCGGAGGCGAGCAACAGCGGAGCGTGGTCCACTCCGAGGAACGCGCCGCCCGCGAGCGCGTCCGGCCAGTGGCCGTCGTCGCCGGTGGCGAGGCCGGCGGTGGCGGGGTTCGGATAGAGCTTGGTGTTCGCCGCTACTTTCGCGTCGGTCTCGAAGCGGTCGGCACCGGCGAGAGCGGTGAAGCGCCCTGCGAATCTCGGCTGGGAGCCGAGCGCGGCGACCGCTTGGCCGCCGACGGCGTAGACGTTCGTGGCACTGGGATCCACGCCGGCGAGGTAGCGCCCGGTGGACGGCGGGACCGCGGTGTCGTGGGTCAGCAGCACCACGCCACCGCTCGGGTCGGTGGCCGCAGCCGCGCCGGCGGCTAGCGCGTCGGGGGCGTTGTCGCCGGTGGCGAGCAGGATGGTGTGCGGACGCGGAGCAATGGCGGCGGCGATCTTGGTCGCGGTGTCGTAGCGGTCGGAGCCCGCGAGGCGGACGGGAGTGAATCCGAGGCCCGCTACCTGGTTCTGGACCGCGGTGCTCAGGGCTTGCTCGCCGCCGAGGAGGTAGACGGTCGCGTGCGGCGGGAGCACTTTCGTGAGCTCGGCGGCCACATTCGGCGCGAGGTTCGCAGTCGGCGTGACGAGCAGGGGCCCGTTGTGCTGCGCGGCCAGGGCGTTGCCCGCGAGGGCGTCGGCGAAGGCGTCGTCACGCGTGAGGACGACGATATCGGCGCGGTTCGAGGGGCCGAAGTGGGCGTCGGCGATTTGCAGGGCGGTGGCTATGCGGTCGGTGCCGCCGTAGCGGGGTGCGGCGGGCGTCTTGGCAGACGCGGAGGCGTGAGCGGGGAACGGTGCCACGCTTCCGTAGACAACCGAAAGAAGCAATGCAATCGCTATCAGTGATTTGCGATGACATGCGCGTACGCTCATAGTAACCGCGCCCTCCCCCTGCGTTCACTTCACCATCGCGCCGCCCTGGTCAGGGCACGCCGAGCAGTTGGCGTAGATGGCCTACGGAAAACAGGGTTCGAAGTGCAGTAGTCGGCCCCGCCGGGACCGAGGTCCGGCGGGGCCGACTGCGCTTTGCTATTCAGTTGTCAGACAGCGAGTGATGCTTAGAACTTGCCGATGGTGGCGACGTTCAGCAGCTTGGCGACGGCATTGCCCGCGTCGTCGGAGACGGCGGCGGTGCCACCGAAGATGTCAGCCTCCTGAACGTTGGCCTTCAGCATGCTGAGCTCGGCCGAGGTGAAGTCCGACAGGGCGCTCGGGTCGGTCAGCAGCAGCGGGCCGCCGACGCTTGCCATGTAGGCGCCACCGGTCAGGGCGTCCGCGAACTTCAGGCCGGTGGCCACGCCGACGGTGCCGGGCTTCGTGAACCGGGAGGCCACCATGGCGGCGGTCTCGTAGCGGGTGGCGCCCTTGGCACCGACGAACAGGCCGTCGGCACCGGGGATGCTGTTGACCGCGGTCACGGCCTGGCCGCCGATCGCCGCCACGTTCTGGTCGCCGACGTGCAGCTTGCTCTGGACGTAGGCCTTGGTGGCCGGGTCCAGCATGGTGTTGTTGCTCAGCACCACGGCCGAGTTGCCGCCGCCGAAGACGTTGGCCGCGTACGGGCCGGCCGCCAGCGCGTCCGCGAAGCCGTTGTGGTTCGTGCCCTCGTCACCGCGCGCCAGGATGACGTGCGTCGGGTTGTTCATCGCCCGCGGGTCCTGGGCGATCGCCAGCGCGGTGCCGAAGCGGTCGGCGCCGGCCAGCCGGACGACGGTGTAGCCCTTGGCCTCCAGCTCGGCCTTGATGCCGGCGCTGATCGCCTTCTCGCCGCCCAGGACGAAGATCGTGGTGTCCTTGGTCGGCAGGATCCGCTGGATCTCCTTGAGAACGTCCGGGTTGGTGGTCGTGGCCATGCCGTCGGTCAGCAGCAGCGGACCCTGCGCCTTCTTCGCCAGCGGCACACCGGCCAGCGCGTCCGGGAACGCGTTGCCGGTGGCCAGCACGACCGCCTTGGCCTGCTGCCGGTGCGCGGTGTCGGTGGCGGCCTTGCTGTTGTCGGCCCACGCGTGCTGGGAGATGATCAGGCCGGTGGCGTAGCGGTCCGAGCCGGCCGCGCGGTTGACCACCACGGCGCCCTTGGCGGAGACGACGACGTCGTAGGCGACCTGGGTGGCCTTGACCTTGTTGCTGTCCACCAAGTCCACGGTGAGGTGGTAAGTGGCGGCCGTCGCGTAGGTGTGGGTCAGCTTGGCGATGTCGGCGGCGGTCAGCTTGGCCGGGTCGCCGGTGAGCACCGTGTCGGCGGTCTTGTCGCCCCAGCTGATGGTGGTGACGGCCTTGGTGGCGTCGGTGGACATATCGACCGACGAGCCGGTCAGGCTCACGGTCACGGCGCCGCCCGCGGTCACGGTCTTGGGGGTGACGGTGGCGGCCAGGACCGGGGCCTTGGCCACCGGGGTTGGCGCCACGATGTCGATCTTCTTGGTCGTCGACGTCGCGTCGGCGGCTACACCGTCGTCGAGGGTCAGGGTGATGTTGTAGCTGCCGACCTTGTCATAGGTGAAGTGCTGCAGCGGGGTTACCGGCTTGCCATCCATGCCGATGGCGACGGTCTGCGGCGTGCCGCCGTCCTTCCAGGTGATCGTCGCGGTCGGCATGTTGCCGGCGGGCACCTTGGTGAGGTCGAACTGGGTTCCGGTGAGGTCGACGGTCGCCTTCAGGTAGTCGTCGGCGGTGGTCCCGCTCGAGGCCGAAGCGATCATCGCCGTGTGCGGGCTGGTGGCCGGCGTCGTGCCGTCCTGCGAGTGCGCAATACCCGAGTTCGTCGCGGCGTTCGCCGCACCCGTGCCGATGACACCCACACCGACGGCGGCCAGAGTGGTGGTGACGGCGAGCGTCGACAGACGCTTGCGGGTCAAAGAGGGCTTGTTCTGGTTTCCCATTAGTGGGGGGACCTCCGGATGTGGCCGGGTGCCTGGGAATGGCTGCTCCGGCGTGCTTGCCTATCCATGTCTTGTTGTGAGGGCCCTCGTACACCGCTCAAGACATGCACTTGGCTACCTCTGAGCATGGTGTCCGCGAGCTCCCATGCCACCCTCGCCCGGCCGTCAACATCTGCGCATCCTGCGATGTACGTAGAAATCCTTCGGTCTACATACGTAGGTGCGATGGTTGTGCTGTCGCAGGTAAAGACTTCTCGACAGCTTTGAAACAACTATCGGGAACGCGGAACTTTTCGCGGTCAGTCCGACCACTTTCCGGTGCCGAGGGCGGTCCGCAGCCGCGCCGCGTACGGTGTCACATCGAGCCCTTGCTCCGCCAGCCACGCGTCCGACTTGTACGTGTTGCGGTAGCGCTCGCCGCCGTCGCACAGCAGGGTGACGATGGAGCCGTGGGCGCCGGCCGCGCGCAGCTCGCACATCAGCTTCGCCACGCCCCAGAAGCTGGTGCCGGTGGAGCCGCCGGCGTCGCGGCCGGTGAGCTCGGAGACGAGGCGCATGGCGGCGATGGAGGCGGCGTCCGGGACCTGGATCATCCGGTCCACCACGTCCGGCTGGAACGAGGGCTCCACGCGCGGGCGGCCGATGCCCTCGATGCGCGAGCCGCGGCCGGTCTCGTACGCCGGGTCCCGGCGGCGCCAGCCCTCGAAGAACGCCGAGTTCTCCGGGTCCACCACGCACAGTTGCGTGCCGTAGCGCTGGTAGCGCAGGTAGCGGCCGATGGTCGCGGAGGTGCCGCCGGTGCCGGCACCCACCACGATCCAGCGCGGGCAGGGGAACCGCTCCTGTGCCATCTGCTCGAAGATCGACTCGGCGATGTTGTTGTTGCCGCGCCAGTCGGTGGCCCGCTCGGCATACGTGAACTGGTCCATGTAGTGCCCGCCGCCGGACTCCGCCGGGGCCGACGCCGCGACCCGGCGTGCCTCTTCATACAGCGCCCCGGGGTCGTCCACGAAATGGCACTCGCCGCCCTGGAACTCGATGAGCTCGCACTTCTCCTTCGACGTCGAGCGCGGCATCACCGCCACGAACGGCAGCCCCAGCATCTTGGCGAAGTAGGCCTCCGACACCGCCGTGGACCCGCTCGACGCCTCCACGATGGTCGTCCCCTGCCGGATCCAGCCGTTGCACAGGCCGTACAGGAACAGCGAGCGCGCCAACCGGTGCTTCAGCGAGCCGGTGGGATGCGTCGACTCGTCCTTCAGATAGACGTCGATCCCCCACTCGGCCCACACCTCCGGCAGCGGCACCGGGATCAGGTGGGTGTCCGCGGACCGGTTGGAGTCGGCCGAGACCCGGCGGATCGCCTCGTCCACCCAGGCGCGGCCGGACTGACAGACGGGGTCGGAGACGTCCATGGCGTGCTGCATGAGATCACTGTAGATCGCGGGGGAAGGGTGAACATCCGCAAAGCAGGCACGGATATATAAAGCACATGTACAAGGCGGAGCCGCAACAGCCCTGATCTGTCACGGCCCCGCCGCCCTGGGGGCGAGTCACCCGCCCTTGCGCGCCGCCGACAGCTCGGCCGCGTAGACCGCCGCCGGCGAGGTCGCCAAGTAGTCCAGCGCCGTCTGCGTGGAGCCGTGGTGCGACGGGTGGTACGAGGGCTTGAAGTACTTCGGCACCTCCAGCACCAGGCTCGCCATCGACGGCAGCCGTCCCCGCTTGCACACCTGGTGGAAGCGCGCCACGAACTCCCGCTCCGTCATGCGCTCCCGGCGGCCGGCGCGCAGGCCGGCCGGGTCGGCCGCGACCATGAACTTCGCGCCGCGGCCCCAGATCCAGGCGAACACCGTGGCGGTCACGACCATGGCCCGGACGCGGCGCACGTACGAGCCGTCGAGATGCATGAACAGGTCGTAGGCGACCGACCGGTGCTCGACTTCCTCGGCGCCGTGCCAGCGCAGCAGATCCAGCATCACCGGGTCGGCGCCGGCCTCGTCCAGCCCCCGGGAGTCGACGATCCACTTGCCGAGCACGGCCGTGAAGTGCTCGATGGCCGCGATGATGGCCAGCCGCTCCCGGAGCCACTTCTTGCGGAGATGAGGCGGCATGGTGGTGTCACCGAGCAGCTGCTCGAACAGCCACTCCACCTGTTCCACGAACGGGTCCGGGTCCAGGCCCTGCACCTTCATATGGTGCAAGACGTTCTGATGCGCGACGGCGTGCGTGGCCTCCTGGCCCATGAAGCCCTTCACCTCAGCCTTGAGCCGTTCGTCGCGGATATAGGGCAGCACCTGCTTGTAGACGTGCACGAACCAGCGCTCGCCGGCGGGCAGCAGCAGGTGCAGGACGTTGATGATGTGCGTCGCGTAGGGGTCGTCCGGGATCCAGTGCAGCGGCGTGTTCTCCCAGTCGAACTTCACCCGCCGCGGCTTGAGCTCCGGGTGCCGGTCGATGTCCCGATGGTCAACGTCCCGGTGCCGGTCGATGTCCGGGACCGCCGAGGCGCGCGTCGTGTCAGCCATGGTTCAGCTCCCTCAGCCGGTCGGATCGATCTTGGCCAGCCGGCGTGCCAGCGCCGGAGACAGCCGGGAGACGGCCCTGCTCGCCTTCGCCTCCAGCGCGACCGGCACCACTGGCTTGTCGCGCCGCACGGCCGCCACGATGCGTTCCGCCACCTTGTCCGGACCGTAGTTCCGCCGCCGGTAAAGGCTGGTGACGCGCTGGCGCGTCCGCTCCTGCTGCTCGGCGCTCTGCCCGACGAACTTCGTGGTGCGCGTGATGTTCGTGGCGATGAAGCCGGGGCAGATCGCGGAGACGCCGATCCCGTAGCGCGAGAACTCGGCGCGCAGACACTCCGAGAGCATGAGCACGGCAGCCTTGGACGTCGAATAGGCGGAAAGTGCACGCGACGGCGTATAAGCAGCAGCGGAAGCAAGATTCACTATGTGCCCGCCCTCGCCGCGCTCGCGCATCATCTCCCCGAAGCACCGCGCACCGTGGATGACGCCCCACACGTTGACCCCGAGGATCCGCTCCCAGTCCTTCACCTCGGTCGCGAGGAACGGTCCGGACATCCCGATGCCGGCGTTGTTGACGACGACGTCGGGGACCCCGGCCGTCGCCTTGACGTCTTCGGCGAACCGCTCCATCGCCTCGGCACTGGCAACGTCCACCGTGTAGCGGTAAGCCCGGGATCCCAGCAGCTCCACAAGCTCTACCGTCCGGGCCCCGGACACAGCGTCGATATCTGCGACGACGATGTCCGCGCCCTTCTCGGCGAACGCCAGGGCCGTCGCGCGGCCGATCCCGGACCCGGCGCCCGTGACGACGACCAGCTTGTCCTCGAACTCGCGCCGGTCCTTGGTGCCCTGCCGAGCCTCGGCACGCAGTAGCGAACGAACGGGCTCGGGTCCGCCAGGTGTGGTGATATCGGACAGGACGAACTCCTTGATCCGCTCCGCGATGAGCGCGGGCTTCTTCACGACGATCCAGTGCCCGCCACTCACCTGTCGGACGTACAAGCGCTCGGTCCATGGCGCGGGTGCCTGTGCCGCGAGCGCAGGAGTGACGAACCGGTCCCGAATGGGAGTCAGCACCTGGACTGGAACCGTGGTTGGCCGCTCCTGTGGGTGTCGCATCTTGGGCAGCATGTTCGCGCGGTAATAGAGAACTCCTCGCGAGCCGTCTTTAGCGAGCGAGGCGGCGGTCTCTATAGAGGTGCCCTCTATAGCTTTGACGATCCGGGGCCACTGCTTGGCCAGTCCCAGTCGCCACACGGCGCGCGGTCCGACCGGCAGGTGGAAGGCGACGATGTACCACGACGCGAGCGCCTGCTTCAGCGAACGAAGCGCTGCTTTAGGCGTCGGCTTGCGAAGTCCCGAGCGCGTCCACAGAGCCGCGTGATCCAGGCACGGCCCCGAGATGGACGTATAGGAGAGGAAGCGCTGCGCGGAGTCCGCGCGTGTGACAGCTTCCCAGGCCTGAATCGAGCCCCAGTCATGGCCGACAAGGTGAACCGGCAGTTCTGGCGCTACTACGTCGGCAACCGTGTAGAGATCGTCGGCTAGCCGCTCCAGCGTGTATCCATGCTTAAGGAGTGGCCCTTTAGAAGCGCCGATCCCTCGCGTGTCATAAGTGACGACGTGGAAGTCGTCCGCCAATTCCGCCACGACGCCGTCCCACACCGCCTGGGTGTCTGGATAGCCGTGGACCAGCAACACGGTCGGCTTCGACGGATCCCCATACGTACGAACGGAGAGCTTCCCGCCCTCTACGGTCACCGCCAGGGTGCGGACGTTCTGGGTCATGTGTATGCGCCTTCCGTCGCTGCGGCTGACTGCCACCTCCGTACATGCGGCAGGTCGTCGTCGAGCCAGTAGGCGTCGTCCTCAGTGACGACCAGCAGTTCCTCGAACTTCACGCCGACGTCGCGGAATCCGATGTGCGGCTCGACCGCCCAGAGCCCGGGGGTGGGGGCGTGGCGGGAGGCACGGCCGTCGGCCCACAGCGGGGACCGGCCCTTGATGCCTTCGGTGACGATCTCGCGGCCCAGGGTCTCCAGAGTGCGCAGGCCGAAGCCGAACGCATAGCGGCCAACCATGAAATTGGATACAGCGCGGCGCTGGCTCATGTGCCCGACCTGGTGGCCGATGACGCGGCCCGGATACACCTTGTGCCGCGACTCGTAGCCCTGTCGCGCGATAAGAGTGTCGACGGCGGCATAGACCTCGGCGAGCGTGTCGCCGGCCTTGATCCGCTCGGGGATGAGGGTCCGGTACTCGGCGAGGTCGCGCATCAGCGCTTCGAAGATCCGGTTCTCGCCGAGGACGCCGGCGTAGCCGATGTCGGCGACATAGCCGTCGACGACCGGGGAGCAGTCCAGTACATAGGACATCCCGTCTTCGAGGCGCTTGTTGGTCGGGAAGAAGTGCAGCGGCGTCCAGGGACCCTTCTGCGCGCGGAAGGCTGTGCGCTCGCCGAACCAGGCGAAGGGGATGTGGAAGAAGTCTTCGACGCCGTTGTCCCGCAGGAAGCGGCGCATCCGCCGCGCGGTCTCGCGCTCCGTGACGCCGGCTTCCAGCCCCGCGCCGACGGTTTCGGCGCAGCGGTAGGCGAGCGCCTGCGCTTCGCGATGGCGCTCCAGCGCTTCGGGGCCGGGCGGCGTGCGGCCGGTTTTATTGGACACGGCGTCTAATGTAAGCGGCCAGTCCCCCGCCGACAAGCACTCGTTCAGAGCGGGTTGAGGGAGGCAGACAGAGCGCGTTCGGGAGGCAGATCGCGACACAGCCGCGAAGAACCGCGCACAGACAGGAACTTGACGAGAATCGCCACCGAAGCCTTCGCGATTCGCTCCCCGTCCCGGACGTGGCAGCATGGCGATGTGCAGTCCGACTCCCGCAGCTCTCAACCTGTCCGGTCCGCCTCGCGCACGGCGCCGCGCCGGCGCCTGTCCGTGGACCGCCGCCGTGACGAGCTGATCGAGGCCGCGCTGGACCTGCTGTCACAGCGCGGTCCGGAGGACGTGTCGGTCGACGACGTGGCCCAGGCCGCCGGGGCGTCGCGGGCGCTGGTGTACCACTACTTCGGGACGAAGCAGGAGCTTTACGCGGCCGCGCTGTCGAAGGCGGCGGCGGAACTCACGCGGCGGCTGTCGCAGGTGGAGCCCGGCGACACGCCGTTGCAGCGGCTGGACCGGTCCGTGCGGGCGTTCGTGGAGTTCGCCGAGGCGCACTCGGCCGGCTTTGTCGCGCTGCTCGGCGGGTCGGCCGCGTACGGCTCCGGCGGCGAGTCAGCGGACCTCGTGCACTCTGTGGAGGACACCGTCTATGAGCTCCTGGTGGAGGGCCTGGAGGAGCCGACTCCGGTGGACCCGCTCGTCCGGATGACGCTGAAGTGCTGGGTCGCGGCCGCCGAGACCGGGGTCCTGGACTGGCTGAAGCACCGGGACATGGCCCGCGAGGAAGTCGAGCAGCAGCTGATCGTGCAGCTCGGCGCGCTGCTGATGGCGATCGGGCACGAGCTGCCGCTCTGATCTGCGCTAACCCGCGCTGGTTAATACAGATCTGTGCTGGTTAATGCTGGTCCGCGCTGGTCAGCATTGATTCGTGGCAGTCGGGGGTGGTCGTGGCGGTCAGCAGGCAGGCGGCGGAAGCGGTCGCGGAAAAAGACGTTCCAACCGTCTGGACCGAACTCCGGTCTTACCTGTTGTGAGGACACTCAAGAGCCCGCTGGCCCGAGGCGGTTCGGCCGAAGCCCGTGACCGGTTCCGCGAGTACGCCGTGGCGGCCCAGCCGCACCTGCGGCGCAGTGCGTACCTGTTGTGCGGCGACTGGCACACCGCCGAGGACCTGGTGCAGACGACCTTCGGTCGGCTGTTCCGGTCCTGGCCGAAGGTGACGCGCGCCGACTCCGTCGACGCGTACGCCCGCACGGTTCTGTTCCGCGCGTATCTGGACCTGAAGCACAAAGAAGGCCGGACGGTGCCGCTGGACGGCGTCCCGGAGCCGGCCGCCGACCCGGACAACGCCGACCTGCGCCTCGCGGTGCGCAGCGCACTCGACACGCTGCCGCCGCGGGCGCGGGCCGTCGTCGTC
The DNA here is from genome assembly GCA_013362315.1 of Catenulispora sp. Classification (GTDB taxonomy): domain Bacteria; phylum Actinomycetota; class Actinomycetes; order Streptomycetales; family Catenulisporaceae; genus Catenulispora. Next base: position 15,063 of record JABFWL010000608.1, read on the forward strand.
CTCCGCTTCTGGGAAGACCTGACCGTCGAGCAGACGGCCGACGCGCTCGGCGTGTCGACCGGGACGGTCAAGAGCCAGACCTCGCGGGCCATCGCCATGCTGCGGCAGCGCCTCGGCGCGGCCGTCGGCGAGCTCATCCACGACTAGCTGGAGGACGAACTGTGGAGGACGAACGGTGAACGACATGCGCAAGCTGTTGTCCAGCGCCTTCCCGCCGCCGGAGGACGAACCGCACCAGCGGGACCTCGTCGACGCGGCGATGGAGTGGGGTGAGCGGCGGCGGCGCCGGGACTGGGCGCTGGCCGGGGCCGCGGCGCTGGCGGTGGTCGCGGTGGGCGCCGGGACGGCCGTGATGAGCGGCGGCGGATCGGGGCCGGCGACGGCGGGCGGGGGCAATCCCACCTCGGCCCGCGACTCGGCGAGCCCCAAGATGCCGCCTTGGCCCGCGGGGACGGCGGGGACAGAGCACTGCTCTGCGAACGCGGCCCCCGAGAGTGAGGACGAGTTCTGTCGGCTGTTCAACGAGAGGCAACAGTTCGGCACCACGTTCGCGAATGCCTCGGTGCCGTACATCCGGGCGGCGCTGCCAGCGGGGTTCTCGGTGCGGCCCACGTCCTGGGGGGTCTTGATCCTCACCGGGCCGAACGGGAAGACGAACCTTCTGTTCGCGTCGGTGACCGGTGCGGACACCCTGGACGGACACGCCCCGAGCTGCGGCCCGGCGGCCCCGTCGTGCGTCCAGACCAGCACCGCGGGCGGCAGCGTCCTGGTGAACGGCGCACCCTCGGACGGTCAGAGCGCCGGGTACGTCAAGGCCGGGATGAAGGATCCCCGGATCACCATCAACATCGGCACGGCGACATCCGGCGAGGTGTACGGGGTCCCGGCGCCCACCTCGAATGTTCCGTTGCTGAGCAACGAACAGCTGGCGAAGGTCGTGGGCAACGCGGCGTACGTCCAGTTCGCGACGCAGCAGGACGAGCACTGGCAAGACCTCGGCCGGCAGTTGCGGAAGCTGTCGCCGCCGAGCCCGTCCGGCGCTCCGCCCGGCTCCGGGTCCGGGAGCTGGACTCCGCCCAGCGGCACGCCGTCCGCCAGCGGGTCCGCGAGCTGGACTCCGCCCAGCAGCGCACCGTCCGCCACCGGGTCCGCGAGCTGGACTCAGTCGAGCGGCATGACCAGCGCGCCGTCCGCCACCGGGTCCGGGAGCTGGACCCCGCCCAGCAGCGCGCCGTCCATGACCGACTCCTCACTGCCGCCGGAATCGTCGGGGTCACACAGCGGCGGCAGCTGATCGCGGAGCTCTGAGAGGCCTTGGGACGCCCGGCGTCCCGAGGCCTCTCAGGAGCGTCTCAGGGGAAGACGACCGTCCGCCGCCCGTTGAGCAGCACCCGGTGCTCGGCGTGCCACTTCACCGCGCGCGCCAGCACCTGGCACTCGACGTCGCGGCCGACGGCCACCAGCTGGTCCGGGGTCACGGCGTGGCCGACCCGGGCCACCTCCTGCTCGATGATCGGGCCCTCGTCCAGATCCGCGGTCACGTAGTGCGCGGTGGCGCCGATCAGCTTCACGCCGCGGGTGTGCGCCTGGTGGTAGGGCTTCGCGCCCTTGAAGCTCGGCAGGAAGGAGTGGTGGATGTTGATCATCCGGCCCTCCAGCGCCTTGCAGACGTCGTCGGTGAGGACCTGCATGTAGCGGGCCAGCACGACCAGCTCCACGTTCCGGGCCTGGACCAGGTCCAGCAGCGCGGCCTCGGCCTTCGCCTTGGCCTCGGCGTCGCCGGCGGCCACCGGCAGGTGCACGAAGTCCACGCCGTAGGAGCCGGTCAGCTCCTCGAAGTCGCGGTGGTTGGACACCACAGCCGCGACCCGGACCGGCAGCGCGCCGGTGGAGGCACGGAACAGCAGGTCGTTCAGGCAGTGGCCGAACTTGCTGACCATCAGCACCACCGGCATCCGCTCTTCGGCGTCGTGGAAGCGCCAGGTCATCCGGAACGTCGCGCCGACCGCCTGGAAGCTGCTGGTCAGCTGCTCCAGCGTGACCTCGTCGTGGACCCGGCTGAAGCTGACGCGCATGAAGAACAGGCCGGTGTCGGGGTCGCCGTACTGCTGGCTGTCCAGGATGGTGCAACCGGTCATGAGGAGATAGTTCGCGACGCCGTGGACCACGCCGGGCGTGTCCGGGCACGACAAGGTGAGGACCCACTGCTGCTTCTTCTGCTCCGCCATGCCCGCCATTGTGGCTGATCGCGGGGCTTGGTCCCAGTAGCGTCCGGCTATCGACACCATGCCCCGCGGACCTGCGGCGGGCCGGCTACCCGTCGATGACGTGCGGGACGAAGCGCGCGTAGGTGTCGGTGATCAGGCCGTCGGACTCGCGGATGCCCAGCCCGGCGGGCTCGCCGGCGACCAGCCAGGAGCCGAGGACCGCGCGGCCGCCGCCGTCACGCCCGGGATACGAGGGCAGCGGCGAGAAGGCCTGGTAGACGTAGCCCTCCTCGCCGTACTCGCCGGGCTGCTCGAACCGTTCGCCACCGGTGACGATCTGGATGGAGGCGCCCTCGCGGCCGAGCAGCGGCTTGGCGACGTAGTCCGTCATGCCGCGCGGGCCGTCGAGATAGGCGGGCAGCAGGTTCGGGTGCTCCGGGTAGAGCTCCCACAGGATCGCCAGCAGCGCCTTGTTGGACAGCAGCATCTTCCAGATCGGCTCGATCCACTGCGTGCGGTCGAAGGTCTCGAGCGCCGGCGGGCCGAAGTCCTCGTCGACGAGCCACTCCCAGGGGTAGAGCTTGAAGACGGTGCGCATGCGGGTCTGGTCCAGGTCCACGAACCACTTCGAGGCCGCGTGCCAGCCGACCTGCTCGATCGGCAGCTGGATCGGCGTCAGGCCGGCCTGCTCGGCGGTCTCGGCGACGTAGGCGGAGGTCATGAAGTCCTCGCCGGTCTCGTCGGACTCGGCGTAGACGAAGTGCACCGGGCCGTGCGACAGCCGGACCCGCATCTTCTGCCAGGCGTCGACCAGCCGCTCGTGCAGCGAGTTCCACTGGTCCAGCTCCGGCCGGGTGTCCTGCAGCCAGTACCACTGGCAGATCGCCGACTCCAGGAGCATCGTCGGGGTGTCGGCGTTGTACTCCAGCAGTTTGGCGCCGCGGCCGTCGTCGCCGTCGTAGCGCAGGTCGAACCGGGAGTACAGGGTCGGCGGCTGCTGCGCCCAGGACGCCCGGATCGCCCGGACCACCGCCGGGTCGGTGATGCCGAGGTCGGCGAAGCGGTCCCGGGCCACGATGTGCTCGGCCGCGGCCAGGCACATGGCGTGCAGTTCCTCGGTGGTCTCCTCGAGCGCGTCGACCTCGGCCATGGTCAGCACGTAGTGCGCCGACTCGTTCCAGTAGGGGATGACGGTGCCGTCGTCCTTCGTGGTGATCGGGAAGACCAGGCCCTGCGACTCGACAGCCTTCTGCCAGTCGTCGCGCGGACGGCTATCCACTCTGCGCATCAGCCGCCGTGCCCGCCGCTGCCGCCGTGCCCCCCGAAGCCGCCGCGCGCCACGCCGTGCGAGCCGGTCTCGCCGCCGCTGACGTGCGAGCCCATCTTGTAGCCGCTGCCGCCGCGGTACCAGTGCGCGTAGCTGGTCGTGGTGGTGGTGTCCCGGCAGTACTGGTCCGAGATCACCGTGTTGTTCCGGGTGTCGACGCACCGTTCGTGGTCGTCGTGGCTACAGCCGGCGACGCCCCAGCCGATCACCGCGGCCGACATGATCCCGCCTACTTGAAGCTTGGCCCGATGCCGCTTCATCTGGTCGCGCATAGCGCGCCCCTCCCCGACTTCTCTCTTCCCCCGACTTGTTGCGCCAAGCAACAAGCCCTTGCAGCGTACTCCTGTCTGACATCGAAGGTCATCGGCCGAAACACTGCCGAATCGGACCGGTATCGGCGCCGAAATCTTGCCAGGACATCGTGGAGGCCATCGAGTCGCAGACCGAAGGGATCCCCCTATGACCAGGAAGATCGTCGTGGTCGGCTGGGGGCCGGCCGCGCACCGCTTCGTCACCGGCCTGTTGTCCGGCGGCGGGGACGGCGTGGACGCTGACATCGCCGTCACCGTCTATGCCGCCGACGGTGCCGTCGCCCACGACCGGGACGCGCTGCCGGGCGTGCTGGCCGAGGGCGCGGCGCTGGCCTCCGCCGCGCTGCCCGCTATCGACGACCCGCGCCTGGAGGTGCGGGCCGGCGTCCGCGTCACCGCCGTCGACCGCATGCACCGCGTGGTGCACGCCACCGACCACCGGGTCCAGCACTACGACGCGCTGGTCCTGGCCACCGGCGCCAACCCGGTCCTGCCGCCGATCCGCGGCCTGCGCGCCGCCGACGGCCGGAGCCTAATGCGCGGCGTCCATCCCGCACACTCGGCC
>JABFWL010000493.1 GCA_013362315.1 Catenulispora sp.
CTGGAAGACGAAGCCGATCTTGCGGTTGCGGACCAGCGCCAGCTGCCGGTCCGAGAGGTGCTCGACCTCGATGCCGTCCAGCAGGTAGCGGCCCGCGCTCGGCACGTCCAGACAGCCGATGATGTTCATCATCGTGGACTTGCCGGAGCCCGAGGCGCCCATGATGGCGACGTAGTCGCCGGTCGGGACGGCCAGGCTCACGCCGCGCAGGGCGTGGACCGCGGTGCCGTCCATGCCGTAGGTCTTGTGGACGTCGCTGAGCTCGATGACCGGGTGGGGTGCGCCGGTGGCCGGTTCGCCGGCATCCCGTCCGCCGGCATCCGGCACCTGCGCTGTACCGCCCGCTGTACCGCCCATGCCGGTCACCCTCCGAATCCGCCCCGGCCGCCGCCGAGCGTGCCGCCGATCCCGCCGGCGCCGCCGCCGCCGGTGAACCCGCCGCGGTTGCCGGAGGTGGAGCCGCTGGAGGTGCGCGAGGACAGCAGCACCTGGTCGCCCTCGTTCAGCCCGGAGGTGATCTCGGTCGCGGTGTCGCCGACCACGCCGACCTGCACCGGCGTCGGCGTCTGGGTCTTGCCGTCGACCACCGTCACCAGGCTCTGGCCGCCGACCGTCGTCACCGAGGAGGACGGCACGTAGAGCACGTTCGTCACCTTGTCGGTGACCACCGAGACCGAGGCGGTCTGCCCCGGCTTCAGCGCGGCGAGGTCCTGCTGGCCGGCGGTGAACTGCAGCGTGACGCCGTACTCGACGACGTTCGACACCACGGTCGCGGTCGGGTCGACGGACTGCACGGTCGCGGTCAGGGCCGAGCCCGGGATGGCGTTGATCGAGATCTGCGCGGCCTCGCCGGCCTTCAGCTTGGCCGCGTCGGTCTCGGCGAACTGCGCGCGGACCGTCAGCTGCGACATGTCGCCGAGCACGATGAAACCGCTGCCGGACTTGGCGCCGCTACTGGCCGACGAACTGGTGGAGCTCGAACCGGAGCCGCCGGATCCGCCGGAGGAGCCCGAGGACGAGGCCGAACTCGCGGCGCTCGACGAGCTCGAGGTCCCGGCGCTGACCGTGTCGCCGACCGCGCCGCCCACCGACAGCACGGTGCCGGCCGTCGGTGCGGTGATGGTGGTGCCGGCGACCGCCTTCTGCGCCGTGGCCACCGCGTTCTGTGCGCTCACCACCGCCTGGTTGGCCTGCGCCAGCTGGTCGGGGGTGGCCGGAGCCGCGGAGACCGCCTGCTGCGCCACCGTGGTGTCGTAGGAGTTCTGCGCCTGGGTCAGCGAGTTCTGCGCCTGGTGCAGCGACTGAGTGTCCTTCTGCGTGCCGGTCTTCTGCGCGTTCTCGGCCTGGGTCAGCGCGTTCTGGTCCTGCGTCACCTTGTTGGTGTCGGCGGTGCACGAGGCCTTGGCCGGTGCCGCACAGTCCGTCGTCTGCGTCGCCTGATCCGCCGCCAGGGTGTTCTTCGCGGTGGTGATGGCGGCGGCCAGGTTCGAGGTGTCCAGGGCTATGGAGGCCTGGGCATCCGAATAGGAGGTCTTGGCCGCGGCGAGCGAGTCGCCGGCCGACTTCAGCTGCTGTGCGCTCAGCGCCTGCTGCTGCGGCGTCTGGCCCTGCTGCACCTTGGTGAGCTGCGCCTGGGCCGTGGTGAGCTGCGCCTGCGCCGCCGTGAGCTGCTGCTTGGCGTCGGCGGGGTCCACCTTGGCCAGCACCTGGCCGGCCTTGACCTGGTCCCCGACCTTCACGTCGACCTCGGTCACCGTGCCCGAGGCGGTGAAGGCGAGGCTGTCCTGCGTCGGCAGGGTGACGTTGCCGGAGGCCGAGACCTGGGCGGTCACGTCTCCGCGCTGCACCGCCACGGTGCGGCTGCTCGCGCCGGCCTTGCTCGTCGCGTCGGATCCGAGCAGGGCCCAGGCGCCCGCTCCGCCGGCGGCGACGACCACGGCGAGCGAGGTGTTGATCCAGACTCCCTTGGGGAGTCGCGGGCTATCGGTCATGGCGCCAGAGGTTTCCGTGCCTGGCTGAAGCGAAGGTGAAGGGGATAGTTTCTGCGGGTGCCGAAGATTGACTGGACGCCGGGACTGGGGCGCCACGGCCGGCCGCTGCGCCGGGTGCTGGGGATGGGCCAGCGGCAGGGGCTGGTGCTGCTGTCCGGCCTGGCCGCCGTGATCGTGCTGCTGGCGGTGGTCAGCGCGCTCGGCGGCTTCAGCGACGGCTCGGGATCGGCCGCCGCCGCCGACGGGGCCGGCGCGAATCAGAACGCTGATGGCGGCGCGGCGGGCGGCGGGAACGGTGCGGACGGGCTCAAAGGCTCGGCGCAGGCGTCGAAACTGCTGACGGACGCGGTCCAGCACTACGCGGACCTGCTCGCCACCGGACAGAAGATCGTGGGCACCACCGGCTATCCGGACCCGATGGCCTACAGCAAGGCCTACGCCGATCCGAAGTCGCCGGCCGCGGCCCTGGCCAAGTTCCGGATATCCCCGAACCCGGAGTCCGACACCAGCTACCAGGCTGCCGCCGACAAGGCGGCGGCGGCGTACGGCAAGCACCGTTCGGCACTGAACCAGTGGTCGCGCGACATGGAGAAGGCCAAGGAGGATCTGGCGAGCTGGGTGGCCATGGCGGCGGAGTTCCAGCAGGGGGCGGCCAAGCAGCCGGATCTGGACGCCGCCGCGGCTTTGGTGACCGGGGATCTGGCGACGGCGAAGGGCGATATCGCGGCGGCCACCGGCTGACCGCGCGGCTGCCACGAGCTCGCCGCGCGGCTGGCAGGCGGCTGCCGCGCTGTCGCCGTCATCTCGCTAGGGCCGGGTCACCCGCTCGTCCGTCAGGCGCCCGTCCGCCAATGCCAACTGCCGCTCCACCTTGATCTCCGCCAGGAACCGCTCGTCGTGGCTGACCACGATGAACGCCCCCTGATACGCGTTCAGCGCGCTCTCCAACTGCCCGACGCTCACCAGGTCCAGGTTGTTCGTCGGCTCGTCGAGCAGCAGCAGGTGCGGCGCCGGCTCGGCGAACAGCACGCACGCCAGCGTGGCGCGCAGGCGCTCGCCGCCGGACAGCGCACGCACCGGCAGGTGGATGCGCTGCCCTCGGAACAGGAACCGGGCCAGCAGGTGCAGCCGCTCGGCGTCGGTCAGGGCCGGGGCGGCGGCGGCCAGGCTCTCGGCCACCGTGCGGTCGTCGTCGAGCAGGTCCAGCCGCTGGGAGAGATAGGCGGTGCGGCCGTCGGCGTGCTGGACGGTGCCGCCGTCCGGCGCCAGGCTCCCGCTGACCAGCCGCAGCAGCGTCGACTTGCCGGCCCCGTTGGCGCCGGTCAGGGCGATCCGCTCCGGGCCGCGCACGGCCAGGTCGGCGCCGTCCCCGGCGAACAGCTCCCGGTCGCCGAAGCGCTTGCGCAGGTGCTCGCCGACGAACAGCGTGCGGCCGGCCGGGACCCTGGTCGCCGGCAGCTCCAGGGCGAGCTGCTGATCTGAGCGCACTGCCCGCGCCGCGTCGTCGACCCGCTCCTTGGCGCCCTGCACGCGCGAGGCGTGCAGCTGCCTGGCGGTGCCCGCCGAGTTCTCCGCGCTGCGCTTGAGGTTCCCGGCCACGATCCGCGCGAGCCCGGCGTCGGCCAGATTCCGCGCCGCGTTCCCGGCCCGCCGCTCGGCGCGCTCCCGCGCCTGCTGCATCTCCCGCTTCTCCCGCTTCAGCTCCAGCTCGGCGTTGCGCAGCCGGCGCTCAGCCGTCTCCCGCTCGGCCGCGACAGCCTCCTGATACGCGCTGAAGGTGCCGCCGTAGAAGCGGATCCGGCTGTCCTCGAGCTCTGCGATCCGGTCGACTCGCTCCAGCAGCTCCCGGTCATGGCTCACGACCAGCAGGCACCCGCGCCACTTATCCAGCACGTCGTAGAGCCGCTGCCGCGCAGCCCCGTCCAGGTTGTTGGTGGGCTCGTCCAGCAGCAGCACGTCCGGCCGCCGCAGCAGCTGCGCGGCCAGGCCGAGCGAGACCACCTGCCCGCCGGACAGCGACCCGAGCCGGTCCCGTAACGACACCTGCTCCAGCCCCAGCCGCTCCAGCTCGACGCGCGCCCGGTCTTCGACATCCCAGTCGTCGCCGATCACGCTGAAGTGCCGCTCGTCGGTGTCCCCACGCTCGATCGCGTCCAGCGCGGCGACGACTTCGGCCACGCCGAGCACCTCGGCGACACTGCGCTCCGCGGTCAACGGCAGGTCCTGCGGCAGATAGCCGAGCACGCCCTCGACGCCGACCGACCCCGAGCGCGGCGCCAGCTCCCCGGCGATCAGCCGCAGCAGCGTGCTCTTTCCGGCGCCGTTGGGGGCCACGAGCCCCACCCGCTCGGCATCGACGGTGAAGGTGAGGTCTTGGAACACCGGCGTGTCATCAGGCCAGGAGAAGGACACACCGGTGACCACAATGGGGGAGAAAGACATGGGGAAAACGCCTTCGAGGCAAGCCCGCGCCAGCCATGCTCGATGCGGGGAGATCGACGGGTGACAGACGAACAAACGCGAGAGGCGGCGGATCAGGGATCCGGGCACACCTGTCGCGAACCGGCGGTTCAGCCGGAGATTTCGTCGTCACCCAACATGTCGCACTCCTGAAGACGGGAACGTCCTCACGCTAACACGATCGATCTCCCGCATCGGGCGATTTATTCGGCCCTGCTCCCTCGTCTCTCCCTCGTCGGCAGCTCTGGCTCCGCGGCTCCGGCTCGGCCTACTTCGCCGGCGGCGGGTTCAGCGGCAGCCACTCCTCAAGGCGGACGGTTCCCAGCCGCGCGTCAGCCCCCGGCAGCAGCGTGTCCTTCTCCAGCAGGACGCCCCAGTACCGCGCCTCGGGGTCGGTCACCACCGTGCGCGGGTCGCCGCGGAACGTCAGGGCCGTGCGGACGAACTCGTCGACCCCGAACTGCTCGGGCCCGCCGGCCTCGGTGATGCCGTTCACCGGCGCCCCGACGGCGACCCGGCCGACCGCGGCGGCCACGTCCTGCGACGCCATGGGCTGGATCAGCGCGTCCGACAGCCGCACGGTGTCGCCATGGGTGGCCTCGTCGGCGATGCCGCCCACGAACTCGAAGAACTGAGTGGCGTGCACGATCGAGTACGGCAGCCCCGAATCCCTGATGAGCTGCTCCTGCACCAGCTTCGCCCGGAAGTACCCGCTGTCGGTGAGCCGGTCCGTGCCGACCACGGACAGCGCCACATGATGGCCGACGCCCGCCTCCTTCTCAGCAGCGAGGATGTTCGTGGTGGAGGTGCGGAAGAAGTGCATCACCGGGTCGTCCGCGAAGGACGGCGAGTTGGAGACGTCCACGACCACTTCAGCGCCGGCCAGTACCTCGGCCAGACCCTCCCCGGTCAGCGTGTCGACCCCGGTGTTCGGCGCCGCCGCAACCGCCTCGTGCCCCCGCTCCCGCAACCCCGCCACAAGCTTCGACCCGATCAACCCGGTCCCGCCGATGACCACGATCTTCATGATGGTGCCTTTCGTCTGTGCCCCGGCAGCCCGGGACGTCGGTCACCAGCTAAGACCGGACAAGGCTCGGGGTTGTGACACGACACTCTGAACGGCGGCAACGGCGAAGTCGCTGAAGGCCGCAAAATGCGGCACGTCCATGGCCGGCTAGTCCGCCAGCCCTGACGAAGCCACCCACTGGTGGGTGAACCTGTCACCGGCCAACGCGGCGATCTGCTCGAAGTCTTGGTCATAGTGCAGCACCGTGGCCCCGTGACGTTCGGCGACAGCGCAGGTAAGCAGATCGGTGGTGGACAGGGCGCGGTGGTTGCCGCGCCCTACAGCCTGCTCGCGCAGGTTGAATGCACGCGTCCACGCTTCGTCATCGCAGGGCAG
>JABFWL010000756.1 GCA_013362315.1 Catenulispora sp.
CGGCCCGCCGGCGCAGCGCACCGCCCCGCACGCCGCCGCGCGCCGGCAGAGCACGGGCGAACAGCTCTCCTCGATGGAGTCGCTGTACCGCATGGCCCGCTCCGGCGATCCGAAGGCGACCGCGGCCCAGCAGGCCAAGGGCAAGATGACCAACCGCGAGCGGCTGGAGCACCTGCTGGACCCCGGCTCGTTCCACGAGCTGGAGACCCTGCGCCGGCACCAGGCCACCGGGTTCGGGATGGAGGCGCGGCGCCCGCACGGCGACGGCGTGGTCGTCGGCTGGGGCACCATCGAGGGCCGCAAGGTGTTCGTCTACGCCCACGACTTCCGGGTCTTCGGCGGGGCGCTGGGCGCCGCGCACGCGGAGAAGATCCAGAAGGTGATGGATCTGGCCGAGTCCGTCGGCGCCCCGCTGATCGGCCTGAACGACGGTGCCGGCGCGCGGATCCAGGAGGGGGTCACGGCGCTGGCCGGCTACGGCGGCATCTTCCGCCGCAACGTCCGCGCCTCCGGCGTGATCCCGCAGATCAGCGTGATGCTCGGGCCGTGCGCCGGCGGCGCCTCGTACTCCCCGGCGCTCACCGACTTCGTGTTCATGGTGCGCGGGACCTCCTACATGTTCCTGACCGGACCGGACGTGGTGCAGGCGGTCACCGGCGAGCAGATCTCGCAGGAGGACCTGGGCGGCGCGGTCGCGCACGGCACCCGCAGCGGGGTCGCCGGGTTCGTGTATCCGGACGAGCAGTCCTGCCTGGACGACGTCCGGTACCTGGTGAGCCTGCTGCCGTCCAACAACCAGCAGCAGCCGCCGGCGCTGCCCACCGACGACCCCGAGGACCGGCGCTGCGACCGGCTCACCGAGATCGTCCCGGCCGAGCCGAACCGGCCCTACGACATGCGCGCGGTGATCGGCGAGATCGTCGACGACGGGGACTTCCTGGAGGTCCACGAGGCGTTCGCCGGCAACGTGGTCTGCGCGCTGACCCGGATCGCCGGCGAGGTGGTCGGGATCGTCGCCAACCAGCCGCAGGTGCTGGCCGGGGCGCTGGACATCGCCGCCTCGGAGAAGGCCGCGCGGTTCGTGCGCACCTGCGACGCCTTCAACATCCCGCTGGTCACCCTGGTCGACGTGCCCGGGTTCCTGCCCGGCGTGGACCAGGAGCACAACGGCGTGATCCGGCACGGCGCCAAGCTCCTGTACGCGTACTGCGAGGCCACCGTGCCCCGGGTGCAGGTGATCCTGCGCAAGGCCTACGGCGGCGCGTACATCGTCATGGACTCCCGCTCCATCGGCTGCGACCTGTCGTTCGCCTGGCCGGGCAACGAGATCGCGGTGATGGGCGCCGAGGGCGCGGCGAACGTCATCTTCCGCAAGGAGCTGGCCGCCGCCCCCGACCCGGAGTCGCTGCGCAGCTGGCTGGTGGCCGAGTACACCGAGCAGCTGATGCACCCCTACTACGCCGCCGAGCGCGGGCTGGTCGACGAGGTCATCGACCCCCGGGACACCCGCAAGGTGATCGCCGAGAGCCTGCGGGTCCTGCGGTCCAAGTCTGCCCACCTGCCGCAGCGCAAGCACGGCATCACGCCGCTGTAGGCCCCCGTGTGCGGGCCGGAAGGAGCCTTTCCCCCATGCCGACGACGAAGGTCGCCCTCGACGACGTCCTGTCCAACACCCGGCGCGGCGGCGACGTCCGCACCCTGCTCTCGCCGGCCACGGTGGGCGCCACCACCGGGTTCATGGGTGTGGCCACGATCGAGCCGGGCCAGGCCATCACCGAGCACTACCACCCTTATTCCGACGAGTACGTGTATCTGGTCCGGGGCGAGCTGACCGTCAAGCTGGACGGCGAACCGGTGCGCCTGAGCGCCGGGGAGTCGCTGCTGGTGGACCGCAACGTCCGGCACCGGCTGGAGAACGGCGGGGACGACGAGGTCTTCATCGTGTTCCACCTGTGCCCGCTGGCGCCCCGGCCGGACCTGGGGCACGTGGACACCGAGCCGCTCCCGAACCCGGACGCGCCGCACGGCACCGGGCTGAAGCCGAAGGACGGGTCGTGAGCGCCGTGACCGCCGGGCCCGGCAGGACCGCCGTGACCGCCGGGTCCGGCACAATCAGCACGACTGCCGGCCCGGCCGGGCGCCGGGTCGCCCTGACCGGGATCGGCGTGGTGGCTCCCGGCGGCGTGGGCACCAAGGCGTTCTGGGAGATGATCACCGCGGGCCGCACGGCGACCCGCATGATCAGCCTGTTCGACGCCTCGGAGTTCCGTTCGCGGATCGCCGCCGAGGTGGACTTCGACCCGGCCGCCGAGGGCCTGGGCCCCCGGGAGATCGCGCGGATGGACCGGTCCGGCCAGTTCGCGGTGGTCGCGGCCCGCGAGGCGCTGGCCGACGCCGGGCTGACGGTCGGCATTGGCACCGGCATTGGCACCGGCACTGGCACTGGCACCGGCACTGGCACCGGCATCGGCACTGTCGCCGGGCCGGAGCGCGTCGGCGTGGCCATCGGCAGCGCGGTGGGCAACACCACCGCGCTGGAGAACGAGTTCGTGGTGGTCAGCGACCGCGGCCGGGAATGGCTGGTGGATCCGGCCTACGCCGTGCCGCACCTGTACCGGCACCTCGTCCCGTCCACGCTGGCCGCCGAGGTGGCCTGGACCGCCGGCGCCGAGGGCCCGGTCGCCGTGGTCTCCACCGGCTGCACCTCCGGTCTGGACGCGGTCGGCTACGCGATGCGGCTGATCGAGGAGGGCTCGGCCGACGTCGTGATCGCCGGCGCCACCGAGGCGCCGATCTCGCCGATCTCCGTGGCCTGCTTCGACGCGATCAAGGCGACCTCGACCAACAACGGCGACCCCGAGCACGCCAGCCGGCCCTTCGACCGGGACCGCGACGGCTTCGTGATCGGCGAGGGCTCGGCGGTGTTCGTGCTCGAGTCCCTGGAACACGCGCGGGCCCGCGGTGCCCAGGTGTACTGCGAGGTCGCCGGCTACGCCTCGCGTTCCAACGCCTACCACATGACCGGGCTGCGCCCCGACGGGGCTGAGATGGCCGAGGCGATCACGGCGGCGCTGCGGCACGCCCGGCTCGCGCCGGAGGCCATCGGCTACGTCAACGCGCACGGCTCGGGCACCAAGCAGAACGACCGGCACGAGACCGCGGCGGTCAAGCGGAGCTTGGGGGAGCACGCCTACCGGACGCCGATGAGCTCCATCAAGTCCATGATCGGGCACTCGCTCGGTGCTATCGGCTCTATCGAGCTGGCCGCGTGCGCTCTCACGATACGCAATGGTCTGATCCCGCCGACTGCCAACTTGCACACCGCCGACCCCGAATGCGACCTGGACTACGTGCCGTTGGTCGCCCGGGAGAAGGACGTCGACGCGGTGCTGTCGGTGGGCAGCGGGTTCGGCGGGTTTCAGTCGGCGGTAGTGCTGGCGAAGAGCGAGGTGCGGTCATGAGCATTCTGGCATCGGTGCCGGCGGCGGCACTGTCGGAGGCGGCACTGTCGGCGGCGGCGCGCGCCGGCCGGACCGGCTTCGCGCCGGTGTTCACCGGCATCGGCGTCGTGGCGCCCACCGGGGCGAGTACCGAGGAGCACTGGGCCGCGACGCGGGCTGGGGTCAGCGGTCTGCGTCCGATCGAGCGGTTCGACGCCGACCGGTACCCGGTCAAAGTCGCCGGCCAGATCCGCGGCTTCGATGTGAAGTCCCGGGTCCCCGGCCGGCTGGTGCCGGCCACCGACCGCTGGACCCAGTTCGCGTTGGGGGCGGCGCAGGCGGCGTTGGACGATGCCGGGGTCGATCCGGCGGCGCGCGATCCGCTTGAGCTCTCGGTGGTGACGGGCAGTTCTTCTGGCGGCAACGAGTTCGGCCAGCGGGAGATCGCCCGTCTGTGGAGCAGTGGCCCGGGCTATGTCAGCGCGTATCAGTCGATCGCGTGGTTCTATGCCGCGACGACCGGCCAGATCGGGATCCGGCATGGGATGAAGGGGCCGTGCGGTGTTGTGGTGACCGAGCAGGCATCGGCGCTCGATGCGATCGGGCAGGCGCGCCGCGAGTTGCGCGACGGCGCCCGGACCGCGGTCACCGGCGGCACTGAGGCACCGATCGGGCCATATGCCCTTACGTGCCAAATCGCCTCCGGGTTGCTGAGTACTGACGGTACCTACAAGCCCTTCGACCCGACGGCGCGCGGCTACCTGCCTGGCGAAGGCGGCGCGATTCTCGTCTTGGAACACCCCGACCGGGCTGGATCTCATTACGGTGTCCTGCTCGGCTACGCGGCTGGCTTCGATCCGGCGCCGGGTTCGGGCCGTCCGCCTGCCCTGCGCCGGACCATCGAGGCGGCCCTGGCGGACGCCGGCCTGGATCCCGGCGACGTCGACGTGGTGTTCGCCGACGGTGCCGGGATCCCCGAGCGGGACCGGGCCGAGGCCGAGGCGCTGGCCGCCGTGTTCGGGCCCGAGGGTGTGCCGGTCACCGTGCCGAAGACCATGACCGGCCGTCTCTACGCCGGCGGCGCCGCCCTGGACGTCGCCACCGCTCTGCTCGCCCTGCGGGACGCGGTGATTCCGCCGACCGTGGGCGTCCGCCCCGATCCGGACCTGCACCTGGACCTGGTCCGCGACACCGAACGGCGCGCCGTGCTGCGCACCGCGCTGGTGGTCGCGCGCGGCCACGACGGCTTCACCTCGGCGGTGGTCGTGGGGCGCGGGACAGCCGGCACCGACACCCGCCACATGGAAGGAACACGATGATGCGTGAGCTCACGCTGGACGACCTGCGGACCATGATGCGCTCCTGCGCAGGCGTGGACGAGCTGGTCGATCTGGACTCGGACATAGCCGAGCTGACCTTCGAAGACCTCGGCTACGACTCGCTGGCCCTGCTGGAGATCCAGTCCCGCATCCAGCAGACCTGCGGCGTCAAGGTCCCCGACGACGCTCTGGAGTACATGAGGACGCCCGGCGAGACCATCGCCTGGGTCAACAGCCTGATTCTCGCGGCGGCCTAGGAGAGTAGGAGAGGCAGACCATGTCCACGGGCTCTCTGCTGGTCGGGGCGAAACTCGCCCAGACCAGCGTCCCCCTGATCCGCTACGCGGCCCGCATCGCCAACGGCGATCCGATCACGGTGGTACACGTCCGCGTCCCGCCGCAGGGCTGGACCGGCTACGACACCTGGTCCGCCGCGGGGCTGCGCATGTGGCAGGACGAGTGCGAAAGCGAGATCCGCACCGCTGCGCTGATCATCCTCGACGGCTACGCCGGCCCGTGGCGCGTCGTGGTGCGCCACGGCGACCCGGCCCGGGAACTGGCGTCCCAGGCTGAGCAGGAACGTGCCCGGGCGCTCATCTTGGGCGACTCCGGGAACCGGCGGCGCTTCCGGAGTAAGGCGTTGGTGACGAAGGTGAAGGCGCGTACGCCGCGGGAGGTGGTGGTGATTCCTGATCTGGCTACTGTTGCTGAGGAAGGGCCGTTTGCCGACCTGTGGTGGACTGAGCCTAGTGAGCCGCGGTGAGTGGTGCGGTGCTGGGTAGGCGGGCTTGGTGAGCGGTGTGGCTTGGTGAGGTCTGGTACGGCTTGCTGAGCGGTGCGGATTGGTGAGGTCTGGTGCGGCCTGTGTCTGGGGACGTGGGCCGCACTGGGGGCTGATCGGCGGTCAGGTGTGGTTGGGCTGTGGGTACAGGCTTTATTTACGAAGCGCGGGTGGATGCGGTCTCGGGGCTGGGCTTCAGTCAAAATCAAAAGCCAGTCAAAGGCCTGTGAAGAGCCGGCGCCTTCAGCGGGAGCCTCAGTTCCCTCGGGGAACATGCGCCAGTCCCTAGGGGCGTCA
>JABFWL010000001.1 GCA_013362315.1 Catenulispora sp.
GGCCAGGGGACGTTGAGGGTGTGGATGCGGGCGAGGATCTCGCCGATTTCGAATGCGTAGGTTGGTGAGACTGGGGCTTCGGGGAGCTTCTCGCCGTTGACCCAGCGGTGGACGAGGGTGTTGTGGGTGGCTGAGATCGGTTCTGGCATTGGGATGCCGGCGGCGAAGGCTGCTTGCTCGAGGCGGAAGACGTCGGTCATGCGGTAGGGCGCGGGGCGGTCGAGGAGATTCAGTCCTTTTACTGCGAAGGAGCCTTGGGCGGTGTCTAGGCGGTAGGTGCGGTTGGCGAAGCCGCCGTGGATGCGGGTTATTGGGCGGGTTGGGGTGCCGAGGTGGGAGAGGTGGGAGAGGTGAGAGAGGTGGGAAGGGTCCACGGTGGCATGGTAGGGGGTGGGGTTTCAGGTGAAGGTCAAAAGCAAGGAAAAGTCAAGGGCTTGATGAAGAGCTGGCGCCTCCGGCGAGGGCCTCGGTTCCCTCGGGGAACTGGCGCAAGTCCATCGGGGGTCAGGTTCAGGTGGGCGGAGGCACGGCGAGGCTTCGTCGTGTCGGCGGCGGTCAGGTGGTCGGGGGCGCGGACAAGGACATGGGAAGGAAGTTTGTCGGCCGGCTTGCCTAGGCGGCTTCGAGGCGGACAACCCGTTGACGGTTAGTCCCTGCGCGCTCGGCGGACCATCGAGGCAATGACTGTTGCGGCCTGCTCTGGGTGGCTTCTTGGCCCACAATGCCCCCTCGGATGGAGTCCAGCAGAGCCCCACAGCCTAGGGCTGATCGAAGGAAAACGCCAGGTCAGAGGTTATTTATGGAGGGCGTGTACGGGTGTGTGAGTGCCTTCCGGAAGCCGGCGGTCCCGAGGTTGCGGAGCGCCAGCGGGCGGCGTCGAGGCGCCGAGCAACAGCGCGGCACCGGACATCAGGGCTGGCGGAGCGTGCAGGAGCAGGACGTAGGCGAATGTATGGGTGGCCAGGTACCAGGTCAGGACCCGCCGGGAGCCTGTGTGCACGGGCTCCGTCCTGGCGAATCGTCTGCCGCGACGGCGGAGCCAGAGCGATTCCGGCTCCGTCGCCGCAGTGTTTCCGTCAATGGCCGCCGTAGTTCCTCGGCTCGACGACGATGACGCCGCCGGAGACCACCAGCACCGGATACTCCAACAACTTGAACTTCGTCAGGGCGTCGCCGCGCACGGCGATCAGGTCGGCGGGGGCGCCGACGGCCAGTCGGCCGAGTGGGGCGAGGCCGAGATGCTCACCTGCCCGCGCGGTGGCGGCCGACAAGACGTCCGCGGGTGTCAGGGCACCCCGCGCGGCGTGCAGCATGAGTTGGAGTTCGAATGCGTCGATACCCCAGGGGACGTCCGGGTGCGCCAGGTCGGTGCCGTACAGCAAGCGGATACCGGCCTCGGCCATGCGCACTGCGTTCGGGAAGACGCCGGACGTGCGGGACTGCGTGTCCAGCGTTCCGATCACGCGGACTCCCGCCGAGGCTGCCTTCTCGATCAGCCCGTCGGTGAGCGGTTCGCAGGGGACGTGCGCCCACTCGTCGACGCCCGCGGCCAACGCGATCTCGACGCCTGTCGGGCCGGACAGGTGCGCGGCGACGGTCAGGCCGAGGGAGTGTGCTTCGTCGACGATCGCCGTCACCGTCTCGACCGATGGCAGTGGCCAAGGCGGTGGGGACGTCGTCGCGTGCGCGCTCCACGGGGCACCGGGCGAGCCGCCCGGTTCCAGGGCGATCTTGATCACGACTGCTCCGCCGGCGGCGAGATGGCGCACGGCCTCGCGCGCAGCGTCGGCATCGCGGAGTTCCCAGGCAGCCTGCGAGCCGAACACCGGCACCGGATATCCGCCGGGCGCGGTCAGGATCGGGCCGGAGCCGAGGACCCGGAGGCCGCCGGCGCCGCCCTCCGGCGCCGCCAGCGGGCCGCCGGTGTCCCGCACCGTGGTGAGGCCATGCCGAAGCAGCACGTCGCGCGGGGTCTGGTCCAGGTGCACATGGGAGTGCAGGTCGATGAAGCCCGGGAGCACCGTGCCGCGGAGTTCGACGAGTCGCCCGTGGTCACGCAGGTCGGCGACCGGTCCGACCGCGGCTATGCGGTCCTGGGCGACAGCCACCGCGTAGCGCTCGTGGACCAGATATCCGTCGAAGACCCGGTCCGCGACGACAACGTAATCGACGTCGTTCACTGCTCCCACCCGCTGTGTTCGTCGACGATCTCGGCCACCTCCGGGATCGGGTTCCCGATCACCGCGAAGGCCTCCTGGGCGCCGGGGATCGTCGCCACGTTCTCGATCGCGTGCTGCATCTGCTCGGCCGATTCCCACAGCCAGTGGTCGATCCAGGTGTCCGCTCCGACACGGGTCAGCCGGGTCTCGACAAGTCCCTCGAAGCGCTCCCGGGTGGCCTCGATCAGTTCGCCCCGGCGCCCCAGCATCTCGCCGGTCCGCTCCGGGTCGGTCGTGAAGCGCACGCTGCGCATAACCGCCATGGTCTGGTCCCTCTCTGACGTCGTTCCCGCATCGCTCTAGAGTTGAACTCTAGAGTTAAACTATAAAGTTAGACTTCAGTCATGAGCCCGGTCAACAGCAAGCAGGCGGAGAAGGCGCGACAGACCCGGCGCAGGGTTCTCGCCGCGGCCGAGGAACTGTTCGTGGAGCGGGGCTACGGCGCCACGACGCTGCAGGAAGTCGCTGATCGTGCCGGCGTGGCCGTGCAGACGATCTATTTCACGTTCCGCAACAAGCGCACTCTGCTGAAGGAACTGGTCGACGTGACGGTCGCCGGTGACGACGACCCGATCCCGACGATGCAGCGGCCGTGGTTCACCACGGCCATGGCCGCGGCCACCGCCGACGCCCACCTCCGCGCCCACGTCGATGGCGCGGTGGCGGTGGCGGACCGGACCAGCCTGGTCTTCGAGGTCTTACGCACCGCCGCCGCACTGGAGCCGGAACTCGACGGACTGTGGCGAGACGGAGGCTCCCAGCGCTACGTGGTCCAGGAAGCCGCAGCGCGGGCGCTCCTCGACAAACCCGGTGCCCGGCCGGACGTCACCGCCCGCGATGTGGCCGACATGCTCTACGCGACGCTCAGCCCGGAGATGTACCTGCTGTTCGCGCGAGATCGCGAGTGGTCGGCTGAGCGTTTCGCGGAGTGGACTTACATGTCGCTTCGCTCGCACATCATCGAGTCGCGCGGCGATCGCGATGCCGCCTGATCGCCAGTACGCGAACCTCGTTCCCACCTTAAGGACCCAGGTCGGAGCCGATCTCGGCATGAGCCGTTCAGCCGCAGGTCAACAATAGATCTTCGCTGAAGGTCGCCGGTCACGTCCCATCCAGTGGCCTGGCCGACCTACAGTGGAGCCCATGACTCCCGTGCTGGCGGACAAGGACACCGGTAAGAAGGTGACGGTTGAGAGTGAGTCCCACCTTGCGCTGGTCCGTCGTGCGCGGAAGATCTACCGGGAGCTCGGGGAGGTCTATCCGTACGCCAAGTGCGAACTGGACTTCGAGACGCCGTTCCAGTTGCTGACCGCGGTCATCCTCTCCGCGCAGTCGACTGACGTCGGTGTGAACAAGGTCACTCCGGCGCTGTTCGCCAAGTACCCCACCGCTGGGGATCTTGCTGGTGCGGATCCTGAGGAGCTGGAGGCGCTGATCAAGCCCACTGGCTTCTATCGCAACAAGGCCAAGTCGCTGCTCGGCATGTCGCGGGCGGTAGTTGAGCACCATGGTGGCGAGGTGCCGGGGAAGCTGGAGAAGCTCGTCAAGCTGCCGGGGGTGGGGCGGAAGACCGCCAATGTGGTGTTGGGTGATGCGTTTGGGGTGCCGGGGATCACCGTCGATACGCACTTTGGTCGGCTGGTGCGGCGGTTTGGGTGGACGCGGCTGGAGGATCCGGTCAAGGTCGAGTTTGCTGTGGGCGAGTTGTTTCCGCGGAAGGACTGGACGCGGCTGTCGCATCGGCTGATCTATCACGGGCGGCGGGTGTGCTTCGCCACGCGGCCGGCGTGTGGGGCGTGCCCGATCGCTGCGTTGTGCCCTAGTCGGGGGATCGGGGAGCGGGATCCTGGCAAGGCGGCTGCGATGCTGAAGTACAAGCCGGGGGAAGGTGGCTTGCCTCTGTGAGCGTTGCGGGTGACATGGGACTTCAGATAGCCGATTCGGTGCCGGACCTGCCTGACTGGCTGCTGCCGTTGGCGCGGGCCGTCGAGAGTGGGCAGGGGCTGGGGCCGCGGTTCCAGCGGCCGGAGGGGTTGGACGGTGTCCCGCGGCGCAGCGCTGTGCTGATCCTGTTCGGGGAGGATCCGGTCCGGGGGCCCGATCTGCTCTTCGTGGAGCGGGCTAAGACGCTGCGGAATCATCCTGGGCAGCCGGCCTTTCCCGGGGGGAAGGTCGATCCTGGGGAGGGGCCGGTGGCCACCGCTTTGCGGGAGGCGAACGAGGAGACCGATCTGGATCCGGCAGGGGTGGAGGTGTTCGGGATCCTGCCCGACCAGTACGTGTGGCCGTCGGACTTCCTGGTCACGCCGGTGCTGGGGTGGTGGCGTACGCCGAGTCCGGTGCGGGTACGGGATCTGCGTGAGGTCGCTTCCGTCGCCCGGATCGCGGTGAGCGACTTGGCCGACCCCGCCAACCGGGTGCGGATGGCCCATCCTTCGGGCCGGTCCGGCCCGGCTTTCGCTGCCGGGCCGCTGCTGATCTGGGGCTTCACCGCCGCGCTGCTCGACGGGGTGCTGCGGGCCGGGGGCTGGGAGCAGCCGTGGGACACCGAGCGGGTCGTGCCGTTGCCGCAGGAGGTGCTGGCGCTGGCGGTGCGCAACCTGGCGGCGCCGGGGGGAGAAGATAGCTGAATGGACATCCTCGACATCCTGCTGCTGCTCGTCGTGGCGGCGTTCGCGGTCTCCGGGTATCGGCAGGGCTTCGTGGTCGGGGTGGTGTCCTTCGCCGGCTTCCTCGGCGGGCTCGCGCTCGGGTTCGTGATCATCCCGGTGTTCCTGGACCGCACCTCGGCCGGGCTGCTGCCCAGCGTCATCGCGCTCTGCGCGGTGCTGGCGCTGGCCGTGGTCGGGCAAGTGTTGGGTTCGATGCTGGGCTCCAAGCTGCGGGAGGCCATCACCTGGCAGCCGGCGCAGATGGTGGACGCGGTCAGCGGCGCGGTGGTGTCGGTGATCGCGGTGCTGATGGTGGCCTGGTTCCTGGGGCTGGCGCTGTTCACGTCCTCGGTGCCGACGGTCAGCGACCAGGTGCGCTCTTCCAGCATCCTCAAGGGCATGAGCCGGGTGCTGCCGCAGGACGCCACCGGCTGGTTCAACTCCTTCTCCCGGATCCTGGACCGCAACGGCTTCCCGCAGGTGTTCGCGCCGTTCCAGGCCGAGAACCCGGCCGACGTGCCGGAGCCGGACCCGGCGCTGATGGCCAGCCCGGTGATCAGCCAGACCAAGGCCTCGATCGTGAAGATCCGCGGGCAGGCGCCGTCCTGCGGCAAGGACATCGAGGGCTCCGGCTTCGTCTACGCCCGCGGCAAGGTGATGACCAACGCGCACGTCGTCGGCGGCACCCGCACGGTGTCGGTGCGGCAGTCCAACAACAAGACCTACGCCGCGAAGGTGGTGCTGTTCGACCCCAAGCGGGACATCGCGGTGCTCGACGTCCCGGAGCTGACCGCGCCCGCGCTGCCGTTCCTGCAGGACGGCAAGTCCGGCGACTCGGCGCTGGTGGTCGGCTACCCGCAGGACGGGCCGTTCCACGTGGACCCGGCGCGCATCCGGGAGCAGATCACCGCCACCGGCGCGGACATCTACTCCAGCGGCAACGTGCGGCGCGAAGTGTTCTCCCTCTACGCCCAGGTGCAGCAGGGCAACTCCGGCGGTCCGCTGCTGTCCACCGACGGCCGCGTGCTCGGCGTGGTGTTCGCCAAGTCGCTGGAGGACAAGAACACCGGCTACGCGCTGACCGCGCAGGAGGTCGCCTCGGACGCGCAGACCGGTGCGCAGTCCATCAACCCGGTGAACACGCAGGCCTGCGCGATCTGAGGGCTGTCGTCAGGGTTCTGCCGGTCCGGAGTTCGTGGTCCCTTCCTGGTACGTTCATGCCAGTACTCGCACAGGATCACAGGGGGCGGACCGGCCATGCTCGGGCACTCACACGCGACCAGCGGCGGACTCGCCTGGGCGGCGGCCGCGTCGGCACTGCCGATGAGCGTCCTGGCCTACCCGGCCATGCACGGTTCGACCGCGCACATCCAGGCCAAGGACCTGATCTTCGGGACCTTCATCACCGCCGGCGCCGCCCTGCTGCCCGACATCGACCATCCGAACGGCACCATCGCGCACTCCGTGGGGCCGATAACGCACACGCTCACGAAAGGCGTCAGCAAGATAAGCGGCGGCCACCGGCACGCCACCCACTCGCTGGCGTTCGTGGCCGGTGTCGCTTACGGGACGTGGGCCGGTGAGAAGTATCTCGGCCGGTACTTCACCCTGTCCCTGGTGTTCTTCATGCTGGTGCTGGCCGTGCGCGCGCTGAACCTGTGTCCGCCCGGGGAGAAGCTGGACGCCTACGGGCCCTGCGTCCTGCTGGCCGGCGGCGGCACGGTGCTGATGGACCGGTGGATCGCCAGCACGCCGTCGTGGCTGCCGTTCGCGATGGGCCTCGGAGCGCTGACCCACCTGGCGGGGGACTGCCTGACCGATCACGGCTGCCGGCTGTTCTGGCCGTTCACGTTCCGGACCGGGATACCGATCATCCAGCGGACCGGGAACCGGGTCGAGACCTGGTTCCTGGCCCCGGCGATGGCCGTCGGCTGCGCGGTGCTCCTCTACATCAAGACGTCTTCGAAGCCTTAGCTGCCTCAGCCGCTCTTCAGCCACTCGACGAGCTCGCCGGTGAACCGCATCGGCGCTTCCTCCTGCGGGAAGTGCCCGATGCCCTCCAGCAGCCGCCACCGGTACGCCGCCGTCACGTAGCGCCCCGAGCCGCGCGCGACGTGCGGCAGCAGGGCGGTGTCCAGCTCGCCCTGCAGATGCAGCACCGGCACCCGCACCTCGGTCCGCATCCGCTGCGCGAACCGCATGCCGTCCGGGCGGACCAGGGACCTGATGAGCCAGCGGTAGTACTCCAGGCAGGAGTGCGCGGCGCCGGGCACCAGCATCGCGTCCCGGTACCGCTGCGCGACGTCCAGCTCCGGCCAGCCGGTCGCGCCCCACTCCGCCAGCAGCTGCTCGACCAGCATCGCCGCGTCCCGGGTCAGCGCCCGCTCCGGCGCCCACGGCCGCTGCGCCGACCACATGAACCGGGCCGCCGCGATCTGCTTCGGATCGGTGAGCAGCGCCTGGCGCAGCCGCCGCGGATGGGCCGAGCCGGTGACCGCGAGCCGGTTCACCGCGGCCGGCCGGAACACCGCGGCGGTCCAGGCCAGGAAGGCGCCCCAGCCGTGGCCCACCAGCGTGGCGTTCGACTGGCCGAGGGCGCGGATGACACCGGTGACGTCCATCGTCAGGGTCAGCGGGTCGTAGCCGCGCGGCGTCTTGTCGCTGCCGCCGTAGCCGCGCAGGTCCACCGCCACCGCCCGGTAGCCGGCCTCGGCCACCGCCGGGAGCTGGTGGCGCCAGGACCACCAGAACTCCGGGAAGCCGTGCAGGAACAGCACCAGCGGACCCTCCCCCATCTCAGCGACGTGGAAGCGGGCGCCGTTCGCCGTGATGTCCCGGTGCGTCCACGGGCCCGGCAGGCGGATCGGATCGGAATCCTGCATGGCATCAGCCTCCCACGGCGAAGCCCCGGCGGGGCCCGCCGGGCCCTGCCGGGGGGGCTTGCGCCGGGTCTGCGGGGGGTCGCGCACGGCGGTCCGAGCGCCAGTGGCGAGCGCCGTCGGGCGAATATCGGCTCGCCAGAGCGGCGCCGCGGTGTTAGCCATGGATTATGAGCACCGAAGCCGCCGGCTATCCGATCCGTCCCATCACCGACGACGAGGTGGCGGCCTTCTCCGCCCAGTTGGACTTCGGGTTCCACGAGGACCCGGGGCAGCAGTCCCACGACATCTGGCACCGGATCCTGCCGCGGGAGCGGTCAGTGGCCGCGTTCGACGGGGACGAGCTGGTCAGCACCGGCGGCGACTTCCCGTTCGAGCTGACCCTGCCCGGCGGGGTGACGGTCGCCGCGGCCGGCGTCACCGGCATCACGGTGAAGGCCACACACCGCCGGCGTGGCATCCTCACCGCGATGATGCGGTATCAGCTGCACGGATGGCACGAGCGCGGCGAGGCCCCGGTCGGGATCCTGCTCGCCTCCGAGCCGGTCATCTACGGCCGCTTCGGCTACGCCCTCGGCAGCCAGCACCTGGACCTCACCATCCCGCGCGGCGACAACGGCCTGTCGGCGGTACCCGGCAGTGACAAGTTCCGGATGCGGATGGTCGAACCGAAACAGGTCTGGGAGACCTGTCAGGAGGTGTACGAGGCCAACCGGCTCAGCCGGCCCGGCATGCTGCTCCGGGTCGGCGCGGACGAGTCCTGGCGCGACTCCGCGCTCGCCGACCACGAGTACGCCCGCCATGGGGCTGGGCCGCTGCGGTGCGTCGTCGCCGAGGACGCCGACGGCCGGGTGTCGGGCTTCGCGCGCTACCGCGTCAAGGCCCGCTACGACAATCCGGGGCGGCCGGAAAGCCAGGTGCGGGTGAAGGACGTCTACGGGCGCGACCTGGCTTCCAAGGTCGCCATCTGGCGCTTCCTGTGCGATATCGACCTGACAAGCGAGGTCTCGGCGGACGTGCCCACGGACGACCCGCTGATGTTCCTGCTCGCCGATCCCCGGCAGGCGGTGCCGCGGTTGCAGGACATGGTGTACGTACGGCTGGTGGACGTGGACCGGGCGCTCGCCGCGCGGCGCTACGCCGCCCCGGTGGACGTGGTGTTCGAGGTCTCCGACCCGTTCTGTCCGTGGAACACCGGCCGCTGGCGGCTGTCCGGTGACGACGGTGGCGCGGTGTGCGAGCGCACGACCGATCCGGCCGACCTGGTGGTCGGGCCGCGCGAGCTCGGAGCCGGGTACCTCGGCGGGTTCTCGCTCGCGGCGCTGGCGCGCGCGGGACGGGTCGAGGAGCTGCGGCCGGGTGCGCTGCAGGCGGCTTCGCGGGCGTTTGTGAGCGATGTCGCGCCGTTCCTGCCCTTCGGGTTCTGAGCCGCGCTTTTGGATTCAAATCGCCGTCTCATACTGTGGGCGCCATGACTGAGGTTTCCGAAAAGGATTACAACGGCGTACTCCTGCGGCGGCACCCGGCCGAGGGCAACGGCGTGGTCGCGGAGATCGTGCTGAACCGCGCCGAGGCGATGAACGCCATCTCGACCGGCATGGCCGCCGCGATCCGCGACGTCGCGCCGGAGCTGGCCGAGGACCCGGCGGTGCGCGCCGTGGTGGTCTCCTCGGCGCCGCCGTCCGCCGAGGGGAAGAACCACGCGTTCTGCGTCGGGGTGGATCTGAAGGAACGCAACCAGATGAGCGACGCGGAGCTGGTCGCCACCCGGCCGGCTTTCCGCCGCACCTGGTCGGCGTTCAGCTCGCTGCCGATGCCGGTGATCGCCGCGGTGTCCGGTTACGCCCTCGGTGGCGGCTGCGAGCTGGCCCTGGGCTGCGACCTGATCGTCGCCGACGACGGCGCGGTGTTCGGCTTGCCGGAGGTGTCGGTCGGCGTGATCCCCGGCGGCGGTGGCACCCAGACCCTGGTGCGGCGGGTGGGCATGAACCGGGCCGCGGACCTCATCTTCACGGCGCGCCGGATCGACGCCGAGGAGGCGGACCGCTTCGGGATGATCGACCGCCGGGTGGCGGGTGCCTCGACCGCCCGCGCGGCGGCGCTGGAGCTGGCGCAGCAGATCGCGAAGAACTCGCCGGTCGGGGTTCGGAACGCGAAGCACGCGCTGAAGGTCGGCGCGGATCTGCCGTTGGCGGCCGGGCTTGATGTGGAGGACGGGGCCTGGCGGGCGACGGCCTTCTCGGCGGATCGGGCCGAGGGAGTGCGGGCGTTCGTGGAGAAGCGGAAGCCGGTGTGGCCGTAGTAGCGCACATCACCAGTCCGCGGAGCGTTCGGGGTTAGGCGGGCGGCGCCGGGCTTGCTAGCGTCATGGATGACGGCGTGGCGCCGTCCACATCGTGTGCAGCGAAGCCAGTGAGAATCTGGCGCTGTCCCGCAACTGTGAGCTCTCCTATCCCTATAGGGAGCGAGCCAGGTCGCCTCACATGCTGTGTCAACGTACGGCCCTCGCGGTTCGGGGCGGTCCGGTGCGCATCATGCCTCCCCGGGACCGGCGAGCGCGGCGCGGGCCGCGGATCAGCCGGAGGAGCTGACCTCGTGCACTCTCGTCTGCACAACACGGCGCGCCGCGCCGCCATCGGGTTCATAGCGGGTTCGGCCTTGCTGGCCGCCGGATGTTCGTCGTCGAAGTCGGCGCCGACGTCCGCGCCGGCCTCGCAGGCCCCATCGACTTCGTCGGCCTCCAGCTCGACCGCTGCCTCGGCCTCTCCGAGCGCCGCCGCGTTCCCGGCCGCCGTCACCGCCAAGAACGGCCCGGTGAAGCTGGCCGCCCAGCCCAAGAAGATCGTGTCGCTGTCGCCGTCGGCGACCGAGGACCTGTTCGCGATCGGGGCCGGCAGCCAGGTGGTGGCGGTCGACGACCAGTCGACCTTCCCGGCCGACGCGCCGAAGACCGCGTTGTCCGGCTTCAAGCCCGACGCCGAGGCGATCGCGAAGTACAACCCGGACCTGGTGGTGGTCGCCGACGACACCTCGAAGATCGTCGAGCAGCTGGGCAAGTTGAACGTCCCGGTGCTGTGGTTCGACGCGCCGAACACGCTGGACGACGCCTACGGCCAGATCACCACGCTAGGCACCGCGACCGGGCACGCCGACAAGGCCGCGTCCGAGGTCGCGGACATGAAGCAGAAGATCTCCGCCGCGATCGCCGCGACGAAGAAGCCCGCCACTTCGCTGAAGTACTACTACGAGGTCGGCACTCCGGGGAACTACAGCAGCACCTCGAAGACCTTCATCGGCTCGATCCTGTCCCAGTTCGGCCTGACCGACATCGCCGACGCCGCCGACAAGACCGGCAGCGGCTACCCGCAGCTGAGCGACGAGTACCTGGTCACTGCCGCCCCGGACCTCATCTTCCTGGCCGACACCAAGTGCTGCCAGCAGACCACCGCCACCGTCACCGCCCGCCCCGGCTGGTCCGCGATCCCGGCGGTGAAGAACGCGGCCAAGGGCACTGTCGTCGGGCTCGACGACGACATCGCCTCGCGCTGGGGGCCGCGCCTGGTGGACCTGGTGCAGCAGGTCTCCGCCGCGGTGAACAAGGCTCAGGGCTGAGTCACGGCGATGGGGCGTGGGGGTTCGCCTGAGGCGGCTTCGGCTTCAGGCTCGCCTGGGGCGGCTCCGAGTTTGCCTGAGGCGGTTTCGGTTTCGGCTTCGCCTGAGGCGGCTTCGGGTTTGCCTGAGGTGGCTAGGGCATCCGAACCGATGTCCGAGGGAGTGGCTCGCCGCCTGGCCCGCCCCACCATCGCCCTCCTGTCCGCCACCGCCGTCCTCCTCCTCGCGGTCCTCGTCGCCAGCCTCGGCGGCGCCGCCGGCCTCCCGGTCGCCGGCACCGCCGAAGCGCTGCTCGACAAGCTGCCGTTCGTGGACCTCGACAGCGGTCTGACTCCGGTCCAGCACGGCGTCCTGGACCAGATCCGGTTGCCGCGCGTCGTCCTCGCCACCTTGGTCGGCGCGCTCCTCGCGCAGGCCGGCGCGGCGTACCAGGGCGTGTTCCGCAATCCGCTGTCCGATTCCGGCACCATCGGCGCGTCGGCGGGCGCCGGGATGGCCGCGACGCTGGTCATCGTCTTCGGCGGGGGGCCGCAGCACACCGTGGCGGGGATCGGGGCGGTGCCGCTGGCGGCCTTCGTCGGCGGCCTGGCCGGGGTGCTGGCCAGCTACGTGCTGGGGACGCTGGTCGGGCGGGGCGGCACGGCCTCGCTGATCCTGGCCGGGGTGGCGGTGAGTTCGTTCGTCGGATCGGTGCAGGCCTTCGTGATGCAGAGCAGCACCGCGGACGTGAAGCAGGTGTACTCCTGGCTGTTCGGGAGCTTCACCGCGGCGGACTGGGGCCTGGTGCGGCTCGCCCTGCCGTACGCCGCGATCAGCGTCCTGATCGTCACCCTGCACGCCCGGCACCTGGACGTCCTCGCGCTCGGCGACGACGAAGCCGTCACGCTCGGGCTGAACCCGGTGCGGACCCGGCTGATCGTGCTGGCCGCGGCCTCGCTGGCGACCGCGACCGCGGTGGCGGTCAGCGGCATCATCGGCTTCGTCGGGCTGGTGGTGCCGCATGTGGTGCGGCGGGTCGCCGGGCCCGGCCACCGGCTGCTGCTGCCGATGAGCCTGCTGGTCGGCGGGGCGTTCCTGGTGCTGGCCGACCTGCTGGCCCGGACCGCGCTGGCGCCGGCCGAGCTGCCGATCGGCGTGGTCACCTCGTTCGTCGGGGCGCCGTTCTTCGTGCTGATCCTGCGCGCCACGCGGGGGCGGGACTCGTGAGGGGCCCGACCGGTGAGGGGAACGGAGCAGTGAGGGGGTGGTCGGACCAGTGAGCGAGGTCAAGGCCGTCGGCGTGCGGGTGGCGCTGGACCGCAAGCCGATCCTGCACGGGGTCGACCTCGCCGTCGCCGCCGGCTCCTGGCACGCGGTCCTCGGTCCCAACGGCGCCGGCAAGTCCACGCTGCTGCGCGCCGTCGCGGGCATCCTGCCGTACCGCGGTGAGATCCATGTCGGCGGGCGGCCGGTCGCGGGCCTCCCGGCGAAGCAGCGCGCCCGCCTGATCGCTTACGTCCCGCAGCAGCCGCAGCTGCCCGGCGACATGACCGTCGGCGAATACGTCCGCCTCGGCCGCACCCCGCACCTGGGCTACCTCGGCGTCGAGGGCAAGGAGGACCGCGCCGTCGCCGACCAGGCTCTGGAACGTCTCGACCTGTCCGGATTCGCCGCGCGCCGGCTCGGCGCCATGTCCGGCGGTGAGCGCCAGCGCGTGGTCCTGGCCCGCGCCCTGGCGCAGCAGGCCAGTGTCCTATTGCTGGACGAGCCGACCACCGCCCTGGACCTCGGCCATCAGCAGCAGGTCTTGGACCTCGTCGACGAACTGCGAGCGACCGAAGGGCTGACCGTCGTCAGCACCCTGCATGACCTGAGTCTCGCCGCCCAGTACGCCGACGAGCTCACGCTCCTGGTGGCCGGCGAGGCCGTCGCTCGCGGCACCGCTCTCGAAGTCCTCACCGCCGACCGCGTCGCCGAGCACTACGGCGCGCGCGTCCGGGTCTTCGACGACGGCGCGGGCCGACCGGTCGTTCACCTCGTCCGGAGCTGACCGGCGCTGAGCCGCGCTGACCGGAGTCGACCGGCTCTAAGGCGAGTACGCCACCTGCGGCACGTCATAACAGTTCGTGTCCATATCCGGCACCCGCGTCACCCACCCGCCGCGTCCGCCGTTCGCGGAGTCCTGCCATTGCGCGACGTTGAAGCATGCGTGCGTGGTTCCGGTCGGCGCCTTCACGGTGAACGCGGCGGGCGTGATGATCTCGTGCGCGTCATATGGCTGTCCGGAGTTCATGAACTTCTCGACGCAGACCCGCGTCACCGTCGCGCCACATGAAGCGACCGCGTCCGTCAGCCACTGCGCCGAGGCCCAGCCGTCGATCTCCCACTCCGACAGCTTCCCTTCGCGCTCCGGAAAGTACTTCGCCATCGCGTCGCGGAACGCCTTCACCGAGGGGACCGAGGTGTCCTCGTAGTTCCGATCGGAGGAGTTGGCGTAGAGCAGGTTCCGGCACTTCGGGGCGTCCTTGTACGTGGTGCCGACCGTCGCGTCCCAGCTCTGCACCGTCGTCATCTTCGCCACGATCGGGACTCCGACGGTGTCGATCGCCTTGCAGAGCCGGGCGTTCCCGTTGGTGTCGATCGTGTCGAAGACGACGTCCACACCCTTGTTCTTCATGTCCAGTGCCGCTGAGTTGAAGTCCGACAGCGCGATGTCCAACTGTTCGGTCACGACGGTGAAGCCCTCGGCACGCAACGCGGCGGCCTCGTAGGCGGCGTAGCGAGCGGAGTCGGCCTGGTTGTAGGAGACCAGCCCGGCGACGTGTGCCTTCAGCGTCACCTTCGCATAGTGCTCCGCCTCGGTGGAGGAGTAGAGCTTGCCCTGCCATCCGACGCTCTTGCCGTCGCGCGGATAGTCGCTGCCATATATGGAGTACAGGTGCGAGTAGCGATCGTAGGCGTTGCTGATCGGTTCACCACCTATATCGGGTACACCTTTGTCGGATATATAGGAGGCCCCGGCATAGGAGAAGGCTGAGTTACCGGCGAAGGCGAACACCTTGTCTTCGTCGATCAGCTTATGGGCACACGAAACGTCGGCGCCCCCGAAGCCGTGGTCATCGCAGGGTACGACGGCAATCTGCCGCCCGTTCACCCCGCCGGCCGCATTAAGGGCTTTGAAGAAAGCCTGCGCTCCGTACATCGGACCGGAGAAGGTGTCCGGGCCGAGGAGTGAGCCCACCGAATCGATCATGCCGATCTTGATCGAGGTGGGGGTGACGCCGACGTCGCTCGCGGAGTTCCCTGAGTTGGCAGAGCTTGCGGCGTTCGCGGAGCCGACCGAGCCACCGGAACTCGTCGAGCCCCCAGGACCACCCGCCGAGGAGAACGCCGAATCCGGCAGACGCGTCCCACACGACGCACTCGCGAGCAGAGCCAACCCCACGCTGAGTGCCCCAAGAACTGACGGAGCACGCAGAGCCGATGGAGCACACAGAGCCCGCGGGGCCCGCAGCCGCCGCATCACGGGGGCGGCAGCCGCCCGCCGTTGGCGGCCGGATCGCCGGCGACCGGCGGGGCCACCGGGCCGTCGCTGCCGCCGGCGCCGCCGGGCACCACCACGGTCGTGCCGCCGGAGTGGTTCGAGTGCGCCACCGCCGCGATGCCCGCCACCATGCCGAAGCCCGCCACGCACAGCACCGCGGCCGTGACGCCGGTGCGCACCCGCTGCCGGTGCCGGATGCCCGCACCCAGGGTCTCCACGGCCGCCATCACCTCGTCGACCTCCGGCAGCCCGGGCTCGCCGACGGCGAAGGCGGTGCTGATCAGCCCGCGCATGGCGTTCTCGCCGGCGGCGGCGTCCACCGCGCTCATCCCTGTCCTCCCTCGGCCGGCCTCGCACCCATTGCTCAGACCGCCTGGTGTAGAGACGAGTCGAGCAGGCCTTTGAGTTTCGCCAACGCCCGTGCCGTGTCCGATTTCACGGTGTTGGCCTTCATACCGAGCGCCTCGGCGGTGGCATCGACGCTCAGATCGTCCCAGAACCGCAGCGCCACCACCGCGCGCTGGCGCGGGGAGAGCTGCTTGAGCGCGGCCATCAAGGCCAGCCGGGTCTCGATCTCCGGACCCTCGGTGCCGGCGTCCGGCAGCTCGGCGGTCGCCACCTCGTGGTTGCGCCGCTTGCGGGACTCGTCGATGAAGGTGCGGACCAGCACCTGGCGGGCGTAGGAGTCGACGGCCTCCACGGCCCGGACCCGGGACCAGGCGACGAACAGCTTGGCCAGGGTCTGCTGGGTCAGGTCCTGGGCCTGGTGCCAGTCGCCGCACAGCAGATACGCGGTCCGTCGCAGGGCGCCTTGGCGGGCGCTGACGAACTCCCGGAAATCCTCGTTCCCCGACCGCATCGGAAATCAGTGGCCTTCAACTGTCGTCGGCTTGCCTGCGCTGCGTGCCCCGCTGCCGCCTGTGCCGCTCCCTTGCTTGCGCTCTACCCGCGCGGGGACGGTTCTACCGTCAGCCCTGCCATCGGCTCTACCGTCAGCCGCGGTTCACGATCGAGTCGGTCAGCTGCTTCAGCACCCCGGTGGCGGCGTCGGCGGCCCGGTTCGTGTCCGGCCCGAACTCCAAGTCGTAGTACTTGGGTTCAGGCTGTGCGAAACCACGGGTGTAGGTCAAGACGACATAGCGTCCGCGGCGCTGGGCGACGACCGTCACCGCCTGGTTGGTCTTGGTGTCGGCGTACACGAACACCCCCTGGGACCCGTACCAGGACGGGCCGACCTCGCCCATGGCGCCGCCGACGACCGCGGTGCCGTCGCCCGGTCCGCCGCAACCGACGGTGTTGGGGTCGATCTTGCCCATGCCGGAGACCGCGCTGTGCGCGGCGTCGGCGCTCTTGTAGACGATCGCGGTGCTGACCACCCAGTGCGGCGGGTTCTGGTCGAGGACCGGGGTCGGGGAGCCGGATGTGGATCCGGGGGTCGATCCGCTCGTGGCCGGGGCGGACGGAGTGTGGTTCTTGCCCGAGGAGGACTTGCTCGACGACGGGGTCGAGGACGGCGCCGTCGGCGGGGGCGGGGCCGGGTCGCTGGGGAGCCGGTCGGACTTGTACGCGGTGGTGACCGGGTTCAGCGACTGCGACTTGGTGTCGATGATGCCCGCGGTGCACGCCTGCGCCTGCTTGATCAGCAGGCTCGCGGGGTCGTAGTCGGGCCACGCCTTCCACTGGCCGTCGGTGGCGAAGGCGGTGTCCAGCTCCGCGGCCGTCAGCTGCAGGGTGTTGAGGATCTGGATGTCGTTCTCGTTGGCGTTCGCGTCGGCCTGCTGCTGCGCCTGCGCGGACTGGGCGGCGCCGCCGGACTTCGAGCTGGAGCAGGCCGCCGCGGCGAGTACGGCGAAGGTCAGCGCCGCGCCGGCCGCCGTGGTCCGCCGCAGCGCCGAGGCGCCCGTGCGCGGGCCGGCGGTGGTGCGAGAAGTCCGCCGAGATATCCGCATGGTCCGCGGTCCTCCCCTGCCGAAGTGCTACAAAGTGCTACCGACGTACTACTGAAGTGATGGTTGAACACCGGCCGAGCGCTGGCGAAACGCTGCCGATCGCTCAAGTCTTCGGCACTCTACACTGCGGACTTTTCACCGGAAGCCCCTAACCGGCGGGTATACGCCGAGCCGCTACAACACTGTGACCTGAAGGTCTGGCGCCGGCATACGCGCGGCGTAATCGACTGGCGGATGCGCGCGGTCAACCGGCCGATATGCGGGGTCAGTCTGCATCGAGGCTGGCAGATTCCGGAAGGCTTTCAGGTGCGGGCGCGCGAAGCGGCGCCGGGATCACCAGCCGGGCGTCCCGCAGGGCGCCGTCGGTGCGCAGTTTGGCCAGCGCGCGGGAGGCCGTGGACTTGACCGTGCCGACCGAGATGCCCATCACCGCGGCGGTCTCGGCCTCGGACAGGTCCTCGTAGTAGCGCAGCACCACGACGGCGCGCTGCCGGCGCGGCAGCTGGGCCAGCGCCGTCCAGACCGTGGAGCGCAGCTCGAACTCGCCGGGGCGCCGGTCCTCCCACGGCTGCTCCGGGAGCTGGTCGGTGGCGTACTCCTCGACCCGGCGCTTGCGCCACCAGGAGGTCTGGGTGTTCACCAGGACCCGCCGGACGTAGCCGTCGAGCGCGCCCTTGTCCTGGATGCGGTGCCAGGACAGATAGGTCTTGGCGAGTGCGGTCTGCAGCAGATCCTCGGCGTCGGCGCGATTTCCGGTCAGAAGATAGGCCACGCGCAGTAACGCGCCGGAACGTTCGGTGACATAGCGCGAGAACTCCTCGTCTCTGTCCGCCGTCACGACACAACGTTATGCCGAGGGGGCTCCGCGATGACAATCGAGGGGCGGGCGATTCGACGGTGATCGCGGGCCGGGGCGAGCGTTGTTGTGGGCTGCGTACAGAAATCCCGGCGGTTCTTGGTGGATGCCCTACCGCTGAGGCCAAGTATTGAGTACCGTTTGCGCAACGATCCCACCACATCAGTGGACATTGATCACAAGCAGCACAGCGGACACAGCGGCAACGGGGGCCGCCTCATTCCGGGCTTTTGACAGCTTTTGAACCGAGGCGGGCGATACATGGCAACAACCAAGTGCAGGGTTCCGGACACCCACTCCGGAGAACGGTCAGGCAGCCGATGAGCCTCGCGTACGGCGAGCAGCAGAGAACAGGCGCGGCCCTCGGGCAGTACCAGAATTCCGGGTCCGGGTCCGCTTCGTCCCAGCGAGAGCTTGAGCGCCAGTACCACGTTGTGCTGCAGGATTCCCTCGGGCACCCCGCGCTGGGGTTCCGCGACGGGACCTGGTACCGCCTGACCGTGTCCGGTCCGCAGCCGCTGCAACTGCGCGGCGCCATCCGGACCTGCCCGCACGCCGCCGGGTCGATCGTGCAGATCGCGTGCTGGTGGATGCGGGAGAACCCGCTGCAGCCGCGGTCCCTGGACCTGGCCACCGAGCTGGCGCTGACGGTCGGCGAGCTGGTGCGGGTGTGCCCGGCCGACGGGCTGGGGTCGACGTCGATGGACCTGCTGCCGATGGCGATGGCGGCGGTGGCGCAGAGTACGCCGGCGGTCGCGGCGGTTCCGGCGGCGAGCACGGCGCCGGCGTTGCCCGCTGCGACCAGCGCCGATGCCTATGGCGGGGACCCGCTTGGGTCATCGTCGACGTCTGCGGGCGGCTACGGAGCTACGAGCGGCTACGGCAGTAGCAGCGGTTACGGAACCACTAGCGGCTACAGCACTACTAGCGGCTACGGCTCGACCAGCGCCTATGGCTCGACGAGCGCCACGAACGGTTACGACTCGACGGCGGCGAACGGCTACAGCTCGACCAGCGGTTACGGGTCCGCCAACAGCTCTTCCGGCGCTTACGACACCTCCGGTGCGACGACCGGCTACAGCACGACCGGTGCTGCGAACGGGTACAGCAACGACTACAGCAGCAGCGGTTACAGCAGCACCGGCTACGCCTCGACCAACGGATCGAGCGGCGCCTACGACACCTCCGGCGCCACGTCCGGCTACTCGGCCTCGAACGGCTCGACGAGCGGGTACGCCACGGGTTCGTACGCGGCCTCCGACGCCGCACAGGGTTCTTACTCGGCGACGTCCGCCTACAGCACCGGCGTGTCCTACGACGCGACGCAGACTTCGTACATGCCGGCCACGACCTCGGCCTCCGCCCCGGCGACCGCCGCGACGTCCGCCGTGGCCAACGGCTGGTTCGAGCCCGCCGACGGGACGGGCACCGGCGGCTTTCCGAAGGTGCCGCCGGCGCCGGTGGTGGGCCGGACGGCCGCGCCGAGTGCCTCTGCGGCTCCCGCTCAGAAGCCGTACTCGCCCTCGTCGCGCGGCTACAGTGCCGCCGGCCAGGCGCAGCCGGCACTGCCCGCGGGCGGCAGCGGCCGTGGCTATCCCGAGAGCGCTGGAGCCGGCACCGCGACCGGCGCCGACTGGGAACCCCGCTCCGCCGCCCCTCGCCGTCCCTCGCATCAGCCCCGTCCCC
>JABFWL010000071.1 GCA_013362315.1 Catenulispora sp.
CGCCCGCACCATGTCGATCGTGTCAGCGTCCTGAGCACGCTTGTCGTCGCGGTACCGGAGCACTCGCGCGAACCGCAGGGTGACGCCGCCGGGATACCGGGTGCTGCGCTGCACGCCGTCGAAGGCGATCTCCACGACCAGCTCCGGCCGGACCCGCACGGTCCAGTCGTCGGCGTCGGTCTGCAGCGCGCGCAGGCGCTCGGTCTGCCAGGCCAGCAGCTCGTCGGTCAGGCCTTTGAAGGTCTTGCCGAGCATGACGAAGCCGCCGGTGTCCGGGTCGCGGGCGGCCAGGTGCAGGTTGCTGAGCCAGCCGCGTCGCCGGCCGTGGCCCCACTCGGCGGCGATCACGACCAGGTCCAGGGTGTGCACCGGCTTCACCTTCAGCCACGAGGCACCGCGCCGCCCGGCCGCGTACGGCGCGTCGAGCGCCTTCACGACCACACCCTCGTGGCCGCGTTCCAGCGCGTCCTTGGCGAAGGCGTCCGCCGCCTGGGGATCCTCGGTGACCAGCCGTGGAGTGAGCGAGTCGACGGGAGCGATGCCGGCCAGCAGCCGCGACCGCTCGTGGGCCGGCACGTCGATCAGGTCGCGGTCGTCCAGGTGCAGCAGATCGAACAAGAAGACCGTCAAAGGGATCTGCTCTCGCAGCTTCTCCACGGCGCGGCGGCTCCCGGTGCGGCTCGCCGTCTCCTGGAACGGCCGCGGCCGGCCGTCCTCGCCCAGGGCCAGCGCTTCGCCGTCGAGCACGGCGGTGCGCACCGGCAGCGCCCGCGCCAGCTCCACCACCTCCGGCAGCCGGTCGGTGATGTCGTCGAGGCTGCGGGTGAAGACCCGGACCCGGTCGCCGTCGCGGTGGATCTGGACCCTGATCCCGTCGAGCTTCCACTCCAGGGCGGCCGGCGTGCCGGCCGGCGCCACCTTGGCCAGCGCCGCCTCGACGCTCTCGGCGGTCCCGGCCAGCATCGGCTGGACCGGCCGGCCGACCACCAGCCCGACGTCGCGCAGCCCCGGCACGCCGTCCCGCAGCGCGGTCCCGGCCGCCGCGGCCAGGTCGCCGCCGAGCATCGCCGCCCGCCGCACCTCGGCGACCGGCACCTGCGCCGCCTTGGCGACCGCGTCGGCCATCACGCCGTCCAGCGCGCCCTGCCGTAGCTCGCCGGTCAGCAGCCCGCGCAGGAACGCCTGCTCCGCGGCGGTGGCGCGGCCGAACAGGCCGGCCAGCAGGGTCCGGCGCCGCGCCTGCGAGCCGGTGCCGACGGTCGCGCCGATCTCGGCCAGGATCAGGTCCACCTCGGCCAGCTGGAGCTCCGGCTCCGCCGCCGGCGCGGGCAGCTCGCGCAGCGTCGCCCAGCCGACCCCGATCTGCCGCTGCGGCAGTTCCCCGGACAGGTAGTGGACCGCGATCGGCACCTCCTGCGGCCCGGCGGTGCGCAGCAGCTCGGCCAGCAGGGTGATTTTGGCGGTGCGGGCCGAGGCGGCCGTGACCGCTGTGGAGGTCTCCGCCAGATCCGAGAAGCGCATGAGGGTTATGGTCCGGCACGGCACTGACAGCGGCGACTGGCGTTCACCCACATGGCGCGGCGAGCCTTGAGGCGAGAATCGGCCGACGAATTCCTGACGACGCGCGGCAGTGGTTTCGCCTTCCCGTCACGTGTACTAGGGCGAGGAGGGACATGGACATCGAAGACGAGACCCGGTTCCGCGAGTTCGTCGGCGCCAGATCCAAGGCGCTGCTGCAGACCGCGTACCTGCTGACCGGGGACTGGGAGGACGGCCGCGACCTGGTGCAGGGCGCGCTGGCCGCCCTGGCGCGGCGGTGGGGGCAGCTCGCCGAGCCGGCGCACGCCGAGGCCTATGTGCGCAAGGCGATGTACCACGCGCATGTCGACAAGACGCGGCGCTTGGCGTGGCGGCGGGAGCGGGCTACGGCCACAGTGCCGGACACTCCGGCACCGGGCGTGGATCTCGCGGACGCCGTGGCGGAGCGCGACGAGGTGCTGGCGGCGCTGCGGCGGCTGCCGCCGGGGCAGCGGGCCGTGGTGGTGCTGCGGTACTTCGAGGACCGCAGCGACCAGGAGATCGCCGAGCTGCTGGGCATCGCCGCCGGCACCGTGCGCAGCCAGCATCACAAGGCGCTGAAGGCGCTGCGCGTGACTGTTTCAGCGAATTCGACGAAGGAGGCGGGGGTCCGATGATCACGGAAGACGGACTGCGCGAGGTGCTGCAGGCGGCGGTCGACGACCCGGCGGCCGACGCGTACACGCTCGGCTTGTCCGACCGGGCACTGCTGGCGGCGCGGGGGCGTGAGCAGCGGCGATGGGTGCGGTATCTGCCCGGGGTCGCGGTCGGGACGGCGTTCGTGGTGGCCGGGACGTTCGGCGTGCTGGCGCTGGAGGGCGGAGTCGGCGGCGACGGCGGGCGGGTCACCGCCACGAACGTGCCGAAGATGTCGGCGAACCCGGTGGCGGGCTCGGTGCTGCTGGACTTCGAAGTCGAGTGCTTCGGCAACGGCGGGCCGACGCTGGCGATGGACTGGATGTGGGATCCGGCCACGCAGCAGTACCGCGCGGCGGACAGCAGCGTCTACACGGCGCTCACGCCGTCGCCGGATGGCAAGCGGGCGCTGGTGGTGCAGGGGGTCGACACGCATCTGTGGGGTGTGGCCGACTATGCGGACGCGGTCGCGGGCAAGGTCAGGTACTTCGCCAAGCACGACGACGTCTCGATCGGGCTGCGGTGGACCGACGATGGCAAGGAGCTGACCACCACCTTGGCGTGGAGCAGCGGTCCGAACAAGGACGATGCGCTCTTCGTCGCGAACAAGACGGCTGACTTCTACGATCCGGTCACTGGGAGCAAGCGCTCTGTTCCCATCCCCCAGGCGGTGCTCGACGGTGTGCGCAGCGGGAACTGGGTGGCCGAGCAATGGGAGGGTGCCTACGATTCAGTGCTCTTCCCCATGGTGAGCACATCGGGCGGCCGTATGCAATGGCTGGATCGCGACGGCAAGGTGGCCCGGACGCTGACGTTGCAGGACGGTCTGCACGCGGCTCCGGCTCCCAACCAGTACCTCGGCACCTGGATGTCCCCGGACGGCAGGTATCTGGCCGAAAGCGACGGGACCGTGCTCGCGACCTTCGATCTCCAGCAGGGTGGCCGCAGGCTGGGCTCGATGAGCGTCGTCGGCGGTGGGATCTTCTTCAGGGCGAACGCGAACATCTGGGGCGCTGAGAACCAGATCATCCTCAGCCTCGATCCAGCCCTGAAGGACGCCGGCAAGCCCGACTTCCAACAGCCGAAGACCGGCCACAGCCCCGTTTACCGTGTCTTCGGCCCTGATCTGAAGCTGATCGAGGAGAGCAGGTTCGTCCTCCCGGACGACCAGCGGGGTTACTGTGCCTCGTGGCCGATCACCTGGGCGCCGCGGTCGCAGTTCCCGGGGGCGTTCATCCCGTGACAAGCTGGGCGGATGCCAGCTGATGCGCGATCTGACACCGCCTATCACGGCGAGCTCGGGGACCACTTCGCCCGCTGGGGCGGCCACCACCCGACCAACGCCTACATCGACCGGCCGGCGATGCTCGCCCTCATCGGCGACGTCGCCGGCCTCGACGTTCTTGACGTGGGGTGCGGGCCGGGCTTTTACAGCGCGGCGATGGTGGAGCGCGGGGCGCGGGTCACGGGCATCGACGGCAGCGAGTCGCTGTTGCGGCACGCTGAGAAGGCGGTGGGGGAGCGGGCCACGCTGCTGTTGCACGACCTCGAACAGCCGCTGCCGTTCGCTGATGCGTCGTTCGATCTCGCGGTGATGGCGCTGGTCTATTCGCACGTGTATGACCGGGTGCAGCTGTTGGGCGAGCTGCGGCGGGTGCTGAGGCCGGGCGCGCGGCTGCTGGTGTCGACGACGCATCCGGTCGGGGAGCAGCGGTGGCTCGGCGGATCGTATTACGAGGGCGGTCGTGTGGACGCCCCGGTGGGCGATTACACGATCAACTTCGAGCGGATGACCATCGAGCAGTTCGTCAACGAACTGCTGGACGGCGGGTTCGTGCTGGAGCGCTTGCTGGAGCCGCGGCCGGTGGAGGCGCTGCGCGGTGCCGTTGAGCCCGAGAAGTACCAGCGGATCATCAACTCGACGCACGTTTTGACGGTGGCTATGCGGCGTCCCGGCGACTGATGTGCGCCGGGCTGGGATGCGCCGGGCTGGGATGCGCCGGGCTGAGACGCGCCGGGCTGAGGCGCACCAGGTGGAAGCTGGCTGCCAGCCCGAACGCTGCCGCGGTCTCGTGTCCGATGGTCGCGAAGTTCGGTAGCAGGCCGAACCAGTCCGCGCTTGCGAAGGGATACGCGAATACTGCCACCGCCCAGAGCCATCGCAGCCTTTTCGGGACCAGCGGAGTTACTGCGGCGGCGATCGCCAGTACGCCGTAGCTGATGCCGTAGTCGTAGCCGTCCCACCACCGCGCCGGGTAGCGGCC
This sequence comes from Catenulispora sp., assembly GCA_013362315.1. GTDB lineage: Bacteria > Actinomycetota > Actinomycetes > Streptomycetales > Catenulisporaceae > Catenulispora. Next base: position 4,479 of record JABFWL010000071.1, read on the forward strand.
GGAGTGGATTGCTGCGGCCGCTACGGAGGTGGCCACCACTGTGGCGATGGCGTTGGCGAGCAGGAACAGTGCCATCGTCCGGACGGCTCCGAAGCGGCGTTCCAGAGCCGCCATGCACACGCCTACGCCGCCGCCGATGATCAGGAGGTGGGAGATCAGGCCGCTGTCAGTCGCGGCGAATAGGGGGCTCGCTAGGAGGACGAGGACTGGCCGGTGTGCCAGGTTGTGCGGGTTGGTGCTGATGGCGATCTTGAGGTGATCGGCGGTGTGGCCGGGGAGTAGTCGGCTTAGGACGAGCAGGCCGGTGCATACCGCCAGCAGATAGGCGAACGTCACCGGGTTGCGGTGTGGGTAATTGCGTATGAGCAGGGCGAGGCGTGCTGCCGGGTGTGTGGGTCGCTGCTTTGGCTGGTTCGGCTCGATCGGCTGGTTCGGCTCGTTCGGTTCGATCGGCTTGTGCCCGACATCGCGGCCGATACCGCGGCCGACACTGCGGCCGACATCGCGGCCGATACCGCGCCCGCCATCGCGGCCCCGCGCGCTGGAGTTGGTCGCCACGTGCCGAGCTTCGCAGATTTCTTGCGGTGGATGGCGCCATAGCGGCGCCACAATGGACGGATGACAGGTCCCGACGAGCCGCGCATCACTTGGTGGGATTCCTCGATGCCGGTCGGGCTGCGGGTGACGCAGGTCTCCGTCTGGGCTATCGACGAGTACGACGGCCGGATCCTGATCCAGGACCGTGGCACGCAGCATTTCCGGCGCTACACCCTCCCCGGCGGCAAGCCCGAGCCGGAGGACCGCGACGATCCGCTTCGCACCGCTGCCCGTGAGGCCTTCGAGGAGTCGCAGATCCATATCGACGCCGCTCGTGGCGTCTACCTCGGCTACCAGATGGTGGCGTGGGACGTGGCAGGCGTCGAACCCTTCGCGCAGCTCCGCTACGCCGTGCCGATCATCGGCTACGAACCGGCTGTCGCGGATCCTGACAGCGGCCGTACGTATCGGCGGTACATGGTGAACGTGGATCGGGCGGCGGAGATCTTGGCGTGGGGGGAGCCTGGTGCTCGGCAGGCGGCGGCGGCGAAGCGGGCTGGGCAGGAGCTGGGGCTGCGTGTGGACGATCCTGCGCCGGATGGGTATCGGGATGGTGAGTAGGGGGTGGGGGGTGGTGGGGTGATGAGGCAGGTTGCGGTTGGGCTGTGGGTTACAGGCGATGTTTACGAAGCGCGGGTGGATGCGGCCTCGTGGTTCGTGGTGGGAGTTCTGTTCTTCGGCTGGCGGTCGTCGTGTGCACGGTCCCGGCACCGGTGGGT
>JABFWL010000115.1 GCA_013362315.1 Catenulispora sp.
CTGTGGTCCGGCGGCGACGCCGCGGCCGGGTCCGGCAGCGCGAAGCTCGCCGTACGGGACGCCTACGTGCGCGAACCCGCGAACCCGGCCGAGGCCGCGGCGTACTTCCGCGTCGACAACAGCGGGCGCGCCGACGACACACTGACCGCGGTCAGCGCCTCCACCGGCCGCGCCTCGCTGCACGCCAGCAACGGTCCGAAGATGGTCACGCTGGCCACGGCGCCGGTGCCGGCGCGCGGCAGCCTGGACTTCTCCCCCGGCGCCAACCACGTGATGATCGACGATCCCGGGCCGCTGAAGCCGGGAGCGACGGTGCGGCTGACGCTCCGGTTCGCGAAGTCGGCGCCGATCACCGTGGACGCGCCGGTGATCGCGATCGGCGCCGCGGCTCCGGGTGCGGACGAGGGCGGGGCGTGAGGTGGCCGCGGACACGCGCACGACCTTCGGCAGGCGGCGAAGAAGCGCCGGCGATGGAAAGACTCTGCGCCGCCGCTTTCTGGGCCTGCTGACCGCGGTCCTGTGCCTGTGGGCCGTCGCCGCCGCCCCGGCGGCTTCGGCCCACGCCACCCTGGTCTCCACCGACCCGACGGACGGTGCCCTGCTGGCCACCGCGCCGGCCCGGGTCACCGTCACGTTCAGCGAGGCGGTCGAGCTCCAGCTCGGCGCGCTGCGCGTGTTCGCGCCGGACGGCACGCAGGTCGAGGTCGGCTCGGCCGAGCACCTCGACGGCAAGCCGGACACCGCGAGCGTGGCGCTGAAGGGCGACCTGAAGAACGGCACCTATGTCGTCTCCTGGCGGGTCATCTCAGCGGACTCCCATCCGGTGCGCGGCGGCTGGACGTTCTCCGTCGGCACGAAGTCCGCTCCGAACTCCGGAGGCACCGACGCCGCGCCGCACGGCGACCGCACCGTCGGGCTGCTGTTCGGTGTCGCGCGCTGGCTCGCCTATCTGGGGTTCGCGGCCATGACCGGCGCCGCGTTCCTGCTCATCGCCTTCGCCCCGAAGCTCGCCGGGGACGCCCGCGTGCGGCGGCTGATCGGCGGCGGCTGGCTGGTGCTGCTGTTCGGGACCGTGGCGGCGCTGCTGTTGCAGGGCCCTTATGGCGGCGGCTTCGGCCTGGACCGGGCCTTCGACGTCGACGTGCTGCGGGCGACCCTGGACACCCGGCTCGGCCGCGCGCTGGCGTGGCGGCTGATCCTGCTCGGCGCGGTCGGGGTGGTGGTGTCCTGGATCGCGACCCGGCTCACCGAGGCCGAGGTCCGCACCCGGCAGCTGGTCGGCGGACTCGCCGCGCTGCTCGCCGCGGGGCTGGCGGTGACCTGGTCGATCGCCGACCACTCGGGCACCGGAAGCCAGGTCGGGCTCGCGCTGCCGGCCGACGTGCTGCACCTGCTGGCGATGGCGACCTGGGTCGGCGGCCTCACCGCGCTGGCGATCGCCATCCTGGCCGGAACCACCAACCTCGACGCCGACGAACGCCTCATCGTCGTCCGGCGCTTCTCCACGACGGCCTTCGTCGCGGTCTGCGTGCTGGCCACGACCGGCGTCTATCAGGGCTGGCGGCAGGTCCGGCACTGGGACTCGCTGTTCGGCTCCGACTACGGCCGCATGCTGATCATCAAGTCCAGCATCTTCCTGGTGCTGCTCTCGCTGGGCTATCTGGCCCGCCGCATCCTGGCCGCGACGTCTCCTGACTTGGCACGGCTGCGGCGGTCCGTCGCGGCTGAGTTCGGGCTGGCGCTCGTGGTGCTGGCAGTGACGGCACTGCTCGTGGAGTCGCAGCCGCCGGGCGACAGCCCGGCGAAGGCCAAACCGGTCAGCGCCACCTCCCCGTTCGACACCGGTTCGGCCAACGGCTCCGGCACGGTCAACATCACCCTCGATCCGGCCCGCGTCGGCCAGGACGAGCTGCACATCTACGTCCTGGACAAGAACGGGACGCTGGAGTCGGTACCCGAAGTCACCGCGTCCCTGGCGCTGCCGACCCAGCAGCTCGGCCCGCTGCCGGTCAAGCTCGACCAGACCGGTCCGGGCCACTACACCGGCGCGAGCACCGTGGTGCCGGTCCCCGGGAAGTGGCAGGTGCTGGTGACGGTCCGGACCACCGACATCGACCAGGCCACGGTCATCCTGAACATCGACGTGAGCAAGTAAGCGAGAACCCTGTGATCCTCCGCACCACCGTCCGGCGCCTGGCCGCCGTGGCCGCGCTGGCTTTCGCGGCCCTCGGCGGCCCGGCCGCCGGCGCGGCGTCCGCCCACACCGTCGGCGGCTCGGGCGCCTCGAACTACGTCACCACCATCGGACCGCTCACCCCGGCGGTTCCCGGCCTGACGCTGGAAGTCGTCGAGAACGGCTCCAAGCTGGAAGTCCAGAACCGGTCCGGCGCGGACGTCGTGGTGGACGGCTATGTCGGCGAACCGTATCTGAAGGTTGGTCCGAGCGGCACATATACGAACACGAATTCTCCCGCGACGTACCTGAACAACGACCGCTGGGCGAAGTCCCCGGTCCCGGCGGGCGTGGATCCGAAATCGGCGCCGGCGTGGAAGAAGGTCTCCGACGCTCCGGTGTGGCGCTGGCACGACCACCGCATCCACTGGATGTCGACCACGCCGCCGCCCGCGGTGAAGTCCGCCCCGGGCAAGCCGCACGACATCAGCACGTGGCGGATCACGCTGCACCGCGAGGGCCAGACCGTCACCGCCGACGGCAAGCTGACGTGGCGGCCGGGGCCGTCGAAGGCGCTGCGGCTGACCGGGGTGGTGCTGGCGGCGGCCGTCGCGGTGTGGCTGTGCGTGCGCGGCTGGACGATGTGGGTCGCGTTGGGACTGGTCCTGGCCGATGTCCTGCACTCGGCGGGGGTCGCGGCGGACGTCGCCGACGGAGCGGTGGGAGCGTTCTTCAAGGGGAACGTGGTGCAGTTCGCCGCGTGGGCGGCGGCGCTCGGCGCGGTGTGGCTGCTCGCGCGCAACAAGGAGTCCGCCGGTGCGCGCTGGCTGGCCGCCGGGGCGGGCCTGCTGATCGCGGCGGCGAGCGGAGTGCCGGATCTCAGCGTGCTGTGGAGCTCGACGGCGCCGTTCGCCTGGGGCATGACGCTGGCGCAGGTGCTGGTGCTGCTGGTCACCGGGGTCGGGTTCGCAATGGCGGCCGCGCTGCCGGTGTATCTGCGGATGACACCGGGCGAGTCACCGTCACACATCGTCCCCCTCGAAGAAGCGAAGGAAGAAGCCCTCACCAGTCCTTCCAGTCCGTCCATTCCGTCGCGCCGCTCATTCCTCGCGACCGGCGTGACAAGCGTGGGCGGCGTGGCGGCGGGAGCCGCCGGTGCGGCTCTTCTGCTCGACGATCGCCGCCCGGCCCCGGCTCCGGCCGGCGAGCTGGTCGCGGGCCTCGGCACCACGACCGTCGCCGTCCCGTTCCCGCACCAGGCGGGCATCTCCGTTCCCGCGCGCCAGCAGAGCCACGGCACCGTCGCCGCCTTCGACCTCGTGGAAGGCGTGACGCGCGACCAGCTCAAGGCGCTGATGAAGGCGTGGACTTCGGCGATCGCCGATCTCACCGCCGGACGCGCTCTCACCGCCGACGACGGCATCGCGCTCGGCAGCGGCCCGTGCTCGCTCACCGTCACCGTGGGCTTCGGCCCCTCCTTGTTCGGTAAGGCCGGTTTGGACGCCGCGTCCCGGCCGCCGCAGCTCGCACCGCTCCCGGCCTTCGGCGCCGAACAGCTCGATCCGGCGCGCAGCGACGGCGACCTCGGCGTGGTCCTCGCCGCCGACGACGCCCTCGTCGTCTTCCACGCGCTGCGCACGCTGACCCGGATCGCCGCCGGGACCGCCAAGCCGCGCTGGACCATGTCCGGCTTCAGCCGCGCGCCGGGTTCCTCCCCCGACCCGGCTTCCACCGGCCGCAACCTCATGGGCCAGCTCGACGGGACCAACAACCCGACCGCCTCGCAACCGGACTTCGAGCGCAAGGTCTTCGTGGCCGCCGACGCCGACGCGGCGTGGATGCGGGGCGGTTCCTACCTGGTCTTCCGGCGGATCAGGATGCTGCTGGACTCCTGGGACGCACAGAGCACCGAGGACCAGGAGAAGGTGATCGGCCGCCGCAAGGACACCGGCGCCCCGCTGCCCGGCGGCAGCGAGCACACCCCGGTGAACCTCGCCGCGCAGAACCCCGACGGCTCCCTGGCGATCCGCGGCGACGCGCACATCCGGCTGGCCGCCCCGGCCACCAACGGGGGCGCGGCCATGCTGCGCCGCGGGCTCAGCTACCACGACGGCCTGACCGCCGACGGCAAGCCGGACGCCGGGCTGCTGTTCCTGGCCTGGCAGGCCGATCCGGGGACCGGTTTCGTGCCGGTGCAGCAGCGGCTGACGAAGAACATGGACGCCTTGAACCGCTTCACCAAGCACGAGACCAGCGCGCTGTTCGCGATGGTACCGGCGCCGAGCGGGAACGCGTACCTGGGGCAGGCGCTGCTGGAGCCGGGCTCGGCTTCGTCGGCCGCGGGCTCGGCAGCCGGTTCCACCACGGGCTCGGCGGTGCCCCCGGCCGCGCTCCCGTCCGATATCGGCAGCGGCGGTACCGGACGTGCGGTCCTGGGCGCCGACGGCGTGCAGCGCATCACCGTCACCGCCGACGACTCCCTGCGGTACCACCCGTCGATCATCGAGGCGTCGCCCGGGACGGTCGAGATCACGTTCAAGAACAGCGGGACGGTCGCGCACACGATGTCCGAGGACGGATCGCCGCTCCCCGGCGAGCCGGTGGCCGCAATCGCCAACCTGGCCGGCGGCGACCAGACCACGATGAGCCTGAAGCTGACGCAGCCCGGCGACTACCCGTTCCAGTGCGGATACCACGCTGCGGAGGGGATGTACGCGGTCATCAAGGTGCGATGAGACCCGGTGCTCGTGGGCCCTGGTTCACGGGCACATTCACGGGCACTGATAGTTCAGGTCTCCGGAGCTCGACGAGTCGGTGCCCGCGGCCAGCACCTCCGGGTTGGTGATGCGGAACTTCGCGGTCACCTTCCCGCTGCCGTGCAGGTTCAGCTTCCAGTCCAGGTGCACCGCCGGCGAGGCGCCGTTGACCGCCTGCGAGCCGGGCACCTTCTGGACCTGGTTGTTGGTCGCCGGGATCTCCCACTCGTAGTGCACGGTCCCGGCGCCGCCGTTGGTCGTGAACGCCGCCTCCATGTCGACGGTGGCGTTGCAGATCCCGGCGGGCTGGACCGGACTGGTGTTGTGCACGGAGATCCCGGTGATGGTGACCTGCTTGGTGGGCTTGTTGTCCCGCAGCTTCAGCCCCACCACGGTCGCGGCGCCGACCACCACGCCGACCAGCACCAGACCGACCAGCGCGCGGATCAGCCGGCGCACGAGCGGGTCTTTGAGTTCCTTCTTCGACCACTGCGGCGCCGGCCCCGGAGTGTGCGGCCGGGTCGGCCCGCTCTGCGCGTACTCGCCGGTCGAGCCCAGGACGACCGACGGCCGCCAAGGCGCCTCCATCGCCGCCTGAGCCGGGTAGCCGTGGGCCACCCCGTTGCCCGAGGCGCCGGGCCGCCCACCCGACCCGGCCTGCCCGCCGGGTGCACCCGGCCCGCCCGAACCGCTCGCACTGCCTGAACCGCCCGCACTGCCCGAACCGCCGGGAAGGCCCGGAGTTCCCAGACCGCCCGGGCCGCCCGGGCCGCCGACGCCCAGCGCCCCGGCCCCGCCGACCGACGGCGCCGACACCGGCGCCGAGCCCAGCAGCAGCGCCTCGGTCCGGCTCGCGGTCTCGGC
>JABFWL010000446.1 GCA_013362315.1 Catenulispora sp.
ATGAAGTCGGTCGGCGAGGCCATGGCCATCGGCCGCTCCTTCCCCGAGGCGCTGCAGAAGGCGCTGCGCTCGCTGGAGAAGAAGGGCTCGGAGTTCACCTGGGTCGGCCCGGTCCGCGACAAGGCCACGGTGCTGGCCGAGGCCGCCCGGCCCACCGACGGCCGGGTCAACCTGCTCATCGAGGCCTACCGGGCCGGCGCCTCGATCACCGAGCTGCACGAGGCCACCAAGATCGACCCCTGGTTCCTGGACCAGGTGCTGCTGATCCACGAGACCGCCTGCGAGCTGCGCGACGCCGAGCGGCTCTCGCCGGAGCTGCTGCACCGGGTCAAGCGCACCGGGTTCTCCGACCGGCAGATCGCCGGGATCCGGAACCTGAGCGAGTCCGTGGTCCGCGAGCTGCGGCGCTCCCTGGGCGTGCGGCCGGTCTACAAGACCGTCGACACCTGCGCCGCCGAGTTCGCCGCCAAGACGCCGTACCACTACTCGTCCTACGACGAGGAGACCGAGGTCGAGCCGCGGGACAAGGCGGCGGTGATCATCCTGGGCTCCGGGCCGAACCGGATCGGGCAGGGCATCGAGTTCGACTACTCCTGCGTGCACGCCAGCTTCGCGCTGCGCGACGCCGGCTACGAGACCGTGATGGTCAACTGCAACCCGGAGACCGTCTCCACCGACTACGACACCTCCGACCGGCTGTACTTCGAGCCGCTGACGCTGGAGGACGTGCTGGAGATCGTCGACGCCGAGCGGGCCGCGGGGCCCGTGGCCGGCGTGGTGGTGCAGCTCGGCGGGCAGACGCCGCTGGGGCTGGCGCAGGCGCTGAAGGACGCCGGGGTGCCGATCGTCGGCACCTCGCCGGAGGCCATCCACCTGGCCGAGGACCGCGGCGCCTTCGGGCGGGTGCTGGCCGAGGCCGGCCTGCCCGCGCCCAAGCACGGCACCGCGTTCTCCTTCGCCGAGGCCAAGGCCATCGCCGACGAGATCGGCTACCCGGTGCTGGTGCGGCCCTCCTACGTGCTCGGCGGGCGCGGCATGGAGATCGTCTACGACGAGACCATGCTGCGCGACTACATCGAGCGCGCCACCGAGATCTCGCCGGAGCACCCGGTGCTGGTCGACCGGTTCCTCGACGACGCGATCGAGATCGACGTGGACGCGCTGTTCGACGGCGAGGAGCTCTACCTCGGCGGCGTGATGGAGCACATCGAGGAGGCCGGCATCCACTCCGGTGACTCGGCGTGCGCGCTGCCGCCGATCACCCTGGGCGGGCACGACATCAAGCGGCTGCGGGCCTCCACCGAGGCGATCGCGCGCGGGGTGGGGGTGCGCGGGCTGATCAACATCCAGTACGCGCTGGCCGGGGACATCCTCTACGTGTTGGAGGCCAACCCGCGCGCCTCGCGCACCGTGCCGTTCGTGGCCAAGGCCACCGCGGTGCCGCTGGCCAAGGCCGCGGCCCGGATCGGGATGGGCGCCACCGTCGCCGAGCTGCGCGCCGAGGGGCTGCTGCCGCGCGAGGGCGACGGCGGCACGCTGCCGTCGGACTCGCCGATCTCGGTGAAGGAGGCGGTCATGCCCTGGTCCCGGTTCCGGACCCCGGCCGGGCAGGGCGTGGACGTCATCCTCGGCCCGGAGATGCGCTCCACCGGCGAGGTCATGGGCATCGACGCGGACTTCGGCAAGTCCTTCGCGAAGTCGCAGGCCGGCGCGTACGGCTCGCTGCCGCTGAAGGGCCGGGCCTTCGTCTCGGTCGCCAACCGCGACAAGCGCTCCATGGTGTTCCCGGTCAAGGCCCTGCACGACCTGGGCTTCGAGATCCTGGCCACCGACGGCACCGCCGACGTGCTGCGCCGCAACGGCGTGCCGGCCACCACCGTGCGCAAGCTGTCGCAGGGGGCCGGGCCGGCCGGCGAGCCGACGATCGTGCAGATGATCGTCGACGGCGACATCGACCTGATCGTGAACACCCCGTTCGGGGTCGGCTCGCGCCTGGACGGCTACGAGATCCGGACCGCGGCGGTGCAGGCCGGCAAGCCGTGCATCACCACGGTCCAGGGCTTCGCCGCGGCGGTGCACGGGATCGAGGCTCTGCAGCGCGGCGAGATCGGGATCGGGTCGCTGCAGGAGTACGCCGAGAAGATCAACGCCTCGCGCGCCCAGGGCTGAGCGCGAGGCCGGATGCCAGGCTGAGTGCGAGGTTGAGTGCGAGGTTGAGTGCCAGGCTGTGCGAGACCACCGAGGAAGGGTGCCCGCCGTGCGGATCTATCCGAAGCTGTTCAACCTGCTGTTCCGCCGGATGGACGCCGAGCAGGCCCACCACCTCGGGTTCGGCACCGTCAAGGCGGTCGGCGCCTTGCCCGCGGGCACCGGGCTGGCGCTGCTGGAGCGGGTGTTCCCGGTCCGGGACACGGTGCTGAAGCAGACCGTGTTCGGCGTCGACTTCCCGGCGCCGTTCGGCCTGGCCGCCGGCTTCGACAAGAACGCCGAGGGCATCGACGCGCTCGCCGCCCTCGGCTTCGGCTGGGTGGAGATCGGCACCGTCACCGGCCAGGCCCAGCCCGGGAACGAGCAGCCCCGGCTGGCCCGGCTGGTCGCCGACCGGGCCGTGGTGAACCGCATGGGGTTCAACAACGTCGGCGCCGAGGAGGTCGCGCGGCGGCTCAAGCGCCGAATCGCCAAGCCGGAGCGGTGGGACAAGTATCCGCCGGTAGTCGGCGTCAACATCGGCAAGTCCAAGGTGGTGCCGGAGGCCGAAGCGGCGACCGACTACGTCGTGTCGACGAAGCTGCTGGCGCCGTATGCGGACTACCTGGTCGTGAACGTCTCCTCCCCGAACACGCCGGGACTGCGGAACCTGCAGGCCGTCGAGGTGCTGCGGCCGCTGCTCACGGCGGTGCGTGAGGCGGCGGCCGAAACCGTCCCCGGCCGCCGGGTGCCGCTGCTGGTGAAGATCGCGCCGGACCTGGCCGACGCCGACATCGACGCGGTCGCCGATCTGGCGCTGGAGCTCGGCCTGGCCGGGATCATCGCGACCAACACCACGATCGGCCGTGAGGGGCTGAAGTCGGCCCCGGAGAAGATCGAGGCGGCCGGCGGCGGCGGGCTGTCGGGCGCGCCGCTGAAGGCGCGCTCGCTGGAGGTGCTGAAGCGGCTGCGCGAGCGCACCGACGGCCGGCTGGCGCTGATCTCGGTCGGCGGCGTCGAGACGGCCGCCGACGCCTGGCAGCGGCTGGTCGCGGGAGCGGATCTGGTGCAGGGCTACACCGGGTTCGTCTACGAAGGACCGGCCTGGGCCTCGCGGATCAACCGAGGGATCGCCGAAAAGGTGCGCTCGGGCGGCTACACAAGCTTGCGTGACGCTGTAGAGGCGGCCCGGGTTTCATAAGTCGTATATAAGAGGAGAGTTGTGATGGAAACCTTCGGCGCTCGGTTGCGAACGGCTCTCGACACGCGGGGTCCGCTGTGTGCGGGGATCGACCCCCACAGCTCGCTGCTGGGGGAGTGGGGCTTCGACGACGATGTCGCTGGGCTGGAGCGCTTCTCGTTCACGGTGGTCGAGGCGCTGGCCGACCGCGTCGCGGTGCTCAAGCCGCAGTCGGCGTTCTTCGAGCGGTTCGGCAGTCGGGGGATCGCGGTGCTGGAGCGGACTGTGGCGGACGCCCGGTCGGCCGGCGCCGTGGTGATCATGGACGCCAAGCGCGGGGACATCGGCTCGACGGTCGCCGCCTATGCGGACGCCTATCTCGACCCCTCCTCGCCGCTGTTCGCCGACGCGCTGACAGCGAGCCCGTACCTCGGGTTCGGGTCGCTGGAGCCGCTGTACGCGCTGGCCGAGAAGAACAACGCCGGGGTGTTCGTGCTGGGGCTGACCTCGAACCCGGAAGGCGCGCAGGTGCAGGGCGCGGTCGGGGCCTCGGGGCGCAGCGTCGCCGAGGAGATGATCGAAGCCGCGGGTGCGCGGAACGCCGGGGCTTCGCCGATGGGGCCGATCGGGGTCGTGGTCGGCGCGACCGTCGCGACGCCGGACTTCGACCTGTCCCGGCTGAACGGCCCCTACCTGGTGCCCGGCATCGGCGCGCAGGGGGCCGCCGCCGCGGACGTGCGGCGGATCTTCGGCGCCGGGGTTGCCAACGTGGTGCCGTCGAGCAGCCGGGAGATCCTGCGCGGCGGCCCGTCGGTCGCCGGACTCCGGGACGTCGCCGCGCGGACGGTTGAGGAACTGGCCGGGCTGCTGGGCTGAGGGCGCTTATTTGCTGGGCCAGCCGTTCTCCATTAGCTGTTTGAAGCGGCGCAGCGAGGCAGTGAAGAACAGCCGGGTCAACGGCGCGGCCGCTATCCAGCCTGCGCGTCCGACCACGCCGAACGGCAGATTGACGCGCTCCCACCAGACGACGCGGCACCGGTGCTCGCCGTTCGGGGTGACCTCGAAGCCGCCGGTGCCGCGGACGACGCGGCCGGTGTGGAGTACCACGCAACGGTGCGGCGGGTCCCATTCGGTGATCGTCATCGTGTCGACGAATCCGAACGGGCCGAGGCCGGTGCGAGCCGCCAGTTGTTCGCCGGGGGCGCTCGCGGCACCGCTGACCCGGGTCGCGACCATCCACGCCTCCTGGGTCTCCCAGTCGGCCAGCGCCGCCCAGGCGCGCTCGGCCGAGACGTCGACGTCGACGCTCACTCGCAGCTCAGGCAAGGCTCTCAGCCAGCTTCTTCGGTGCTACCAGCAGATAGGCGGCGCGGACCAGCTCCTCGATGTCCTCCCAGTCCGGCTCGGTGTCGAGGTTCACGCCGAGCCAGCCGCGGACGCCGACATAGGGCGGCCGGTAGAAGGCGTCGGGGTCCTGTTCGATGCGCAGTTCCTGGATTCCGTCGGCGGCCGCACACCAGAAGCCCAGGCGCAGGTCGTGGTGATGATCGCAGAACATGGTGAAGCTCCGTTTGCCGCGGATGAACCAGGTCGGCTCGCCGTGGCTCAGGCGCTCCTCGACCTCGGGGAGCGCTGTGCAGATGGCGCGCAGGCGGTCCAGCGCGGCCTGCTCTTCGTCGGGCGTCATGCCACCATCTTGGCGAGAGTGAGTGACAAGTGCGATCGGGTACGGTCGGCTCATGAGCACCGACACCCGGACCCGGCTGCTGCAGGGCACCATCGATGCCCTGCGTGCCCAGGGCATCGCCGGCGTGTCGGCCCGCACCATCGCCGCGGCCGCCGGAGTGAACCAGGCGCTGGTGTTCTACCACTTCGGGAGTGTGGACGAGCTGCTGGTCGCGGCGTCGCTGTGGTCGACCGAGCAGCAGGTGCAGGCCTTCCGGGAGCGGCTGGACGGGGTGCGGTCGCTGCGGGAGCTGCAGGCGGTGGGGCGGGACCTGCACGCGCAGGAGCGGGACGCGGGCAATGTCGCCGTGCTGGGGCAGATGCTGGCCGGGGCGCAGACCAACCCGGCGTTCGCCGCGGCCACGCGGGACGCGTTCCGGCTGTGGTTCGCCGAGATCGAGAAGGTGCTGACCCGGGTGCTGGCCGACTCGCCGTTGGGCGAGGTGGCCGACGTGCCGGGGCTGGCGCGCGCGGTATCGGCGTCGTTCATCGGCATGGAGTTGATGGCCGTGGTCGACCCGGAGGGCGACGAGGCGGCGTTCCGCGCGATGGACCAGCTCGGCGCGCTGCTGGAGTACCTGGACGAGCTGGGTCCGGCTTCCCGCCGCGCGGTGCGGTCGGCGGTGCGGCGCTCGATGCGCAGGAAGGGCGGCGGCGCGGGGGCGTAGCCGCCCTGGGTCGTGCGGTCGTGGTGGGTC
>JABFWL010000140.1 GCA_013362315.1 Catenulispora sp.
CCTGGACAAGCACTGGTACGGCATCGGCTGGGACCGGATCTACAACGTGCGCCGCAAGATGGACACCTACGACGACACCAAGTGCGTCCGGGAGCTGGACATGCGCATGAACTCCTCGTGGGGCGCCACCATGCGCCTGGCGACCTGAGCGGTTCGCGAACGCGGCCGGCGGGCCTGTGACCCGACAGGCTCGCCGCCGGTGGACGCCCGGCCGTCCAGCGACTAGCGTCCCAGAGTGTCAGAGACTCCTGATAAGCACCTTGACGACCGCGTGGTCGTGGTCGGGGCCGGGCCCACCGGGCTGTTGCTCGCCGGAGACCTCGCCGAGGCCGGAGTGCCGGTCACGCTGCTGGAGCGCCGCCACGCCGGATTGTCCAACCTGAGCCGTGCCCTGGTCGTCCACGCCACCACCCTGGAGGCGTTCGACGCCCGCGGTGTCGCCGAGGAACTGATCGCCAAGGGCGCACCGGTGCAGGCTCTGCGCTTGTTCGATACCGCGGTCGTGGACGTCTCCGGCCTGCCGACGCCCTATCCCTACCTGCTCGTGGTCCCGCAGTACGAGACCGAGGCCGTGCTCCAGGCCCGCCTCGACCGGCTGGGTGTCGAGATCCGCTACGAGACCGAGGTGGTGGGACTCCACCAGGACGCCGACGGCGTGGCGCTGACGGTGCGGGACTCCGGCGGCAGCCACGAGGAACGCGCGGCTTACGTGGTCGGCACCGACGGCCACAAGAGCTCGATCCGGCAGCTGCTCGGCATCGAGTTCCCCGGCCACACCGTCGTCGCCTCGGTGATGCTGGTCGACGCGATCCTCGCGGACCCTCCGAGCCTGCGCATCGCCACCAACACCGACGGCGACAAGTTCGCCTTCGTCGCCCCGTTCAAGGACGGCTACCACCGCATCATCGCCTGGGACCAGAAGCACCCCAAGGCCGAGACCGAGCCGGTCGACATCGAGGAGGTACGGGCCGTCCTGCAGGCAACGCTCGGCACCGACTTCGGCATGGGCGAGCCCCGCTGGTCCAGCCGCTTCCACAGCGACGAGCGGCAGGCGGAGCGCTATCGCGTCGGCCGCGTCTTCCTGGCCGGCGACGCGGCGCACACCCACAGCCCGGCCGGCGGCCAGGGCATGAACACCGGCTTGCTCGACGCCGCGAACCTGTCCTGGAAGCTGGCCGCGGTGCTGCGGGGACACGCGGACAAGGTGCTTTTGGACAGCTACGCGTCTGAGCGCTACCCGGTCGGCACCGCCGTCATCAAGGGCTCCGGTCGATTGCTTCGGGCAGCGCAGATCAAGGCGACCCCGGCCCGCAAGCTCCGGAATCTGGCGATGCACTTCGCGTTGCAGCGGCCACTGGTGAACCGGCGCATCGGGCTGGCTTTGTCAGGGCTCTGGGTCAGGTACCCGGTTCCGGCCGCCGCCCATGAGCTGACCGGCCGCCAGGCCGGCGATGTGCCGCTGGAGGGGACTCCGGCGCGCTTGCTCGAAGCGCTGCGGGACCGGGGCTTCGTGCTGCTGGCCCCTGCGGATCTGCACAAGGCGGCGGCTGAGGCTGGAGTGCGGGCAGCGGTCCCGGCCGACGGCGGCCCGGTCCGGCTGGTGCGGCCCGACGGTTTCATCGCCTGGGCCGCCGACGCGCCGAGCGCCGAGGAGGTCGCGCTGGCGATCGGTGCGTCAGGGGCGTCAGGGGCGTCAGGAGACAGCGCGAAGTAGGCGAAACACAATGGTGGGGAGGTCCCTGTCAGGGGCCTCCCCACCGCTCTTGTCTTGCTTGATTGCTAGCCGGATCTACCGACTAGCCACCGCCTACGACACCAGCACCTCGTCCGTAGCCCGAGCCGCCTCCAGCGTGCCGCCATCCGGCTCCGCCGCCGAGGCCAGCTTGCTCGGCCACCACATGCGCTTGCCGATGTCCAGGGTCAGGGCCGTCACCAGCACCGAACGCACGATCATCGTGTCCAGCAGCACGCCGAGCGCCACCGCGAAGCCGATCTCGGCGAACGGGACGATCGGCAGGGTGGCGAGCACCCCGAAGGTGGCGGCCAGCACCAGGCCGGCCCAGGTGATGACGCCGCCGGTGGCCGACAGGCCGACCAGGGCGCCGCGCCGCGTGCCGCGCCGCACCGACTCCTCCCTGATGCGGGTCATCAGGAAGATGTTGTAGTCGATGCCGAGCGCCACCAGGAACACGAACCCGTACAGCGGCATCCCGATGTCGACGCCGTGCCAGCCGAAGCCCTTGAACGCCAGGGCGCTGATGCCCAGGGAGGCGGTGAAGGACAGGATCACCGTCAGGATCAGCAGCAGCGGCGCCAGGACGGCGCGCAGCAGCAGGCCCAGGATGATGAACACGGCGACCAGGATCAGCGGGATGATCAGCTTGCTGTCGTGGCTCGACGCCCGGGCGATGTCCAGGGTCACCGCCGGGCCGCCGCCGACCTCGGCGTCGGCGCCGGGCACCGAGTGCACCGCGTCGCGGACCCGGTCCACGGTGTGCTGCGCGGCCTTGGAGTCCGGCGGATCGGTGAGCGGAGCCTCGAGGTACACGTGGCCGTTGACGATCGCCGACTTGATGATCTTCGGTGTGCCGACGCCGGCCGCGTCGATTCCCGCCACGGTCTTCAGCTTCGCCTCAAGCGCGTCCTTGGCCGCGGCGTTGCCGATGATGGCCAGCGGCTGGCCGTTCTCGGTCGGGAACAGCTGCGCCTGCACCGCGGCGCCCTTCACCGAGTCCGGCTCGTTCACGAACTGCTCGGCGACGGTCTGCTGGTGCGCGTTGAGCTGCCCCATGCCGGCGGCGAAGGCGGCCAGGATCACCGCGGTCACCACCCACACCGCGCGCGGGCGCACCGCGATGCGCTTGCCCATGCGGGCCCACAGGCCGTGCGCGGTCGGCTCGTCGGAGCCGTAGCTCGGCTTGGCCGGCCAGAACACCCAGCGGCCGAAGATCACCAGCAGCGCCGGCATCAGGGTCAGCATGGCCACCAGCGCGATGATCACGCCGATCGCCAGCACCGGGCCCATGCCCTTGGTCGAGTTCATCTCGGCGACCAGCAGGATCAGCATGCTGACGGCCACCGTGGCGGAGCTCGCGACCAGGGCCGGCCCGGCGCGGTGCACGGCGTGTGCCATCGCCTCGTGCCGGTCCTCGTAGCGCCTGAGCTCTTCTCGATATCTCGCGATGAGCAACAGTGCGTAGTCTGTGCCCGCGCCGAACACCAAGACGATCAGAATGAAGGCCGACTGGCCGTTCACCGTCAGGCCCGCGTGCTTGGCGAGCAGATAGATGACCGACTCGGCTACCGTGAGCGCGCCGCCGCCGACCGTGACCACCGGCAGCAGCCACAGGATCGGGCTGCGGTAGGCGATCAGCAGGATGATGATGACCGCGGCCCCGGTGAAGTAGGTCAGCGACCCGTTGATCTTCTTGAAGGCGTCGGCCTCGTCGCCGGCCTCACCCATCGGCCCGGTGACCCAGGTCTTCACGCCCGGGTTCGCGGTCGCCACCGCGTCCTTCATGGCCTTGATGGTGTCCGGGAACTTGTTCCACCCGTCGGTGCCGGGGTTCACCGGCACGATGATCTGCATCGCCGTGCCGTCCTTGGACGGGAGGATGCTGACCGCGGAGTGGACCACCATCTCCAGGTTCTTGGCCGGCGGGTTGTCCTGCTTCATGACGTCGGCGGCGGCGTTGATCTTCGCCTTGTCGTCGTCGGTCAGCGCGCTGCCGGGCCGCTGGAAGAGCAGGATCGCCGGATACCAGTTCGGGTGGAAGTCACTCTCGATCTTGAGTTCCTTCGTCGACTCGGCGCTCTTGGGCAGCCAGGACGTCGTGTCGTTCTTCTGGGCGTCGTTCAGCTTCGAGGCGAAGCTGCCGAGACTCATGATCAGCAGCACCCAGATGCCGAAGACCACCCACTTTGACTTCTTGCCGGAGACGAACCGGGCATAGCCGCCCGGTTCCGACTCCGCGTTGGTCAACGCGTTACCACTCACGAAAGAGCCCCCTCAGGCTATCGCGACCTACGTCCGCGGACTGTCCCCCCAGCGCGTGCGGGTCCGGAACACGGACTCGTTACCCGTCCATTGTGACACGCGATACAACGCGTTTTCACAGCGGGGGCCCGAACTCTTGGATCGGGCCCGTGAACGGTGAGGTTCCGCCCCAGGCACGCGGAAAACGGCTGGACACGGGACGAACCGGTGCGAAACGCTGCGCGGATGAGCGCGCACGGCCACAGTCCCACGAGTTCCCCCGAAGTCTTCCCCGTCGTCCTCCCGGACGTCTACCCGGACACTTTCACCGACGCGGATGTCGCCCTCGTATACGACGTGGAAAATCCGTGGGACCGCGTGGGGTTCCCCCAGGACCGGTTCTTCTCCGATCTGGTCGCCGCCGCCGGCTCCGTCCTGGATGTCGGCTGCGGCACCGGCAGCATGCTGCACGTGGCCCGGGACGAGGGGCACGCCGGACGGCTCGTCGGCATCGACCCGGACCCGGCGATGCTGGCCCGGGCGCGGCGCCGGACGGATGTCGAATGGCTGGCGGGCACCGCCGCCGACCTCGCCCACGACGGCGAGTTCGAGCTGGCCACCATGGCCAGCAACGCCTTCCAGTGCCTCGTGACCGACGACGACCTGCGGGCCTCGCTGGCCGCGATCCGCCGCGCCCTGCGTCCCGGCGGCGCCTTCGTCTTCGGCACCCGCCACCTCCAGGCGCGCGCCTGGGAAGCGTGGAATCCGGCGAACGCCGGGAACCTCGACCTGCCCGACGGCCGCCAGATCCGAGGCTGGCACGAGGTCGAGAAGGTGGACGGCGCACTGGTGACCTTCTCCGAAACGGTGGCTCGTCCCGACGGCACGCCGCTGCGCGTCGACCGCACAACGCTGCGCTTCCACACCCCCGGGACGCTGAATCCCTTCCTGCTCGCCGCCGGCTTCGCCGTCGAGCACCAGTTCGGGGACTGGAACCGGGGCCGGCTCGGCGCCGGCAGCCGGGAGATCGTCACGATCGCCCGGGCCGGGTAACGCGATCACCGGCGCCCAATAAGATGCTCATAGCAGTCCCGGAAACGAACGTCGAACAGCGAAGGACCACGCATATGACCGACACCGGCGCCCCTGTCGAGCGGACGCTCGTCCTGCTCAAGCCCGACGCCGTGGCGCGCGGCATGATGGGTCGGGTCCTGACCCGGTTCGAGGACGCGCTGCTGAAGGTGGTCGGCTCCAAGATGGTCTGGATGGACGCCGACTTCACGCGCAAGCACTACTTCGACCTGGAGGAGCGCTGGGGCGCCGACGTCTACAACGCCACCGCCACCTTCATGCAGTCCGGCCCGGTGCTGGCGCTGGTGCTGGAGGGCATCGACGCGGTGAAGACGGTCCGCAAGATCGTCGGCTCCACCTACCCCAACGAGGCCGTGCCCGGCACGATCCGCGGCGACTTCGCGCACCAGAACAAGGCCTACGCCACCGCCAAGGGCATCGCCGTCGCCAACCTGGTGCACGCCTCGGGCAACGTGGACGAGGCCAAGCAGGAAGTGGCCCTGTGGTTCACCGACGAAGAACTCTTCGAGTACTCGACGGTGGCCGAGAAGTTCGTGCTGTAGCAACTAGGATCGCTCTCGCGAGTTTGCAGGCCTTCATCTGGCGGGAGTACCACGCGTGGCAGCGACAGCAGCGTCCATCCACCTGCGCATCGCCGAGGAGCTCGGCGTCGCCGACCGGCAAGTCCGGGCGGCGGTCGAGCTCCTGGACGGCGG
>JABFWL010000627.1 GCA_013362315.1 Catenulispora sp.
GTCAGTCGCCGGTCCCCGCCGGGTCAGGAAGCGGCGAGGAACACGGCGATGTCGTTCGCGGCCGCAAACGGATCCCCGGTAGGAGTATCGGGATAGCTGTTCGCGGTGTGCGCCCAGGCGTCGTCGAACGCGTACCAGTCGGCCGCCGGGAGGTCGCAGACGGCTCCGGTGACGACGTCCTCGTGGTCGGCGAAGTGCTTGCGCCAGCGCGGGAGATAGACGTCGGCCACCAGCCCGGAGAGCTCGCGCGCGCCGTAGTTGTGCAGCGACAGCGCGGGTTTCCGGCCGCCCCAGGTGGTGATCAGGGAGCGGGCGTCCCAGCCGCCGGAGCGCAGCCAGGTGCCGAGCAGGAAGCGCTCGTCGGTGGCGAGCAGTCCGTCCAGCAGGTTCATGGCGTCCAGCCAGCGGCCGGTCAGGTGCCGATAGGAGTCCAGGTCCTTGGCGATATAAGCGTTCTTGATGTCCGGCAGCAGGACCCGGGCGTGGTTGGCGAGCGCCTGGCGGGTGAAGTCGACGACGTCGTAGCGATAGGCGTCGGCGGCGCGCAGCGCGGGATCGGCGCGCAGGAGCATGCGGACGGCGTCCTGGAACGCCGCGGCGTCGTACCGCATGACCGGACCGCCCGGAGCCGCGCTGGTCGCCGAGAAGTCGGGCCACGCACAGAAAAGGCTGTCATGGCCTTCGGGAAACTTGCCCGGCTCCAGCGAATAAGCCGTCTGCGAGAAGGTTCGCCAGGCGTTCGCGGCGGCGTCGTCACGACGGCCGTAACGACGCGCGGCGTAGCGGTCGAACCAGTCGCCGAGATCGACGGGATCGGGGCGCCAGGCCAACTCCGCGAACAGCTCGAAGGCCGCCGGATCGTGGCCGGAAGCCTCGGGCATCCAGGCGATACCAGACAACGACGATCCCTTGCCCGGGCTGCCGGCGGTACCGGTGGCGCGCGTGGCTCCAGCTGCGCCCGCCGTCCCAACCAAGGCCTTAGGGAACCGGGCCGTCCAGGTGCTGGCGTTGCCGCCGAGTAGGGAACGGCCGCCGAAGTTCGGTATAGCGCCGAAGGCATAGGCGGTTCCGCCCCAGTCCGCTTCGCGATCCGGTTCGATGGCTTCGTCTGAGCAGCCGTCGACAACCAGGACCTGGCCTGCCGCGCAGACCGCGGGGCCGCAGGCGCGCAGCGCGTCGAGGACGTCGCGGCGCGGATTGTCCTGCCAGCCGAGGATCACCCAGGTCGCGCCGGGGCGGGCGGTCTGGAGCGCGGCCATGACGGCCACGGCCGCGTCGCCGAGGGGGACGCCGCCGGTTTGGCCGCCTTCATGCAGGAGGTCCATCTTGTAGGCCGTGCTGCGGCCGTAGACCTCGTCCTGGTGCTTGTAGAAGGAGTCCGCGACCCGCGCGTAGCACGGGTCGCGGGGATCGAGCCAGTCCGGACGCTGATAGCCGTTCCAGTCGCCCTGGGCGATCACCGAGGCGCCGGGGTTGCGGCCGGCGAAGCCGTCCGGCACCTGGCCCGCGTAGCCGGGCAGCACCGGGACCAGGCCGAGTTCCCGCAGCCGGGCCACGATCCGCCGGACGAGATCGACACCGGCCTGCCGCACGTCCCCGGAGACCGGCCCGCCGACCGAACTCAGATTGGCCAGCAGCCACCAGGGCTGATAGGCCGGTGCCGGGATCCACGCGTCGAGCTCTTCGGGTGAGTACCCGAACTCTGCGAAGACGCGGCGATAGACCTCGTCGTGTCCGGCCGCGATGAGCACTTCGTTGAAGCCGTGCAGAGCCAGGACGTCGAGCAGGCGTTCCCAGTCGGCCCAGGTGCGGTAGGCGCCGGCGTAGCCGTTCTCGGTGTCGTTCAACGCGAACCGGTGCCGGACGGCGGCGGCGCCGACGATGGGCGCCGCCGGCGCGGGCAGCCGCGCCGGCAGCTGTGCGAGGCTGTCGCCGGGCAGCGAGATGGTGACGCCGGCGACGTGTTTGAGGTACCAGCCGACGCCGGCCAGCAGGGCGGAGGTGCTGGTGCCCGAGATGGAAACGGAAACGGAGACGGCGGAAGTACGCGTCGAACCGCTCGGCGCCGTGATCCGGTACCGGTCCGTCCGGTCCACCGGGTCCGCCCGGTCGGCGGCGTCCGCGGGATCGACGGGGCCGGCGGGATCGGCGGTGTCGGCCAAGGCGAAATCGACGGCCGCGAGCTCGATCTGATCGGCGTGCGCGGGCAGCAGGCGGTGCAGGGCTTGGCGGGCAGGCGTGAGATCGAACGCTTCGTAGGGCGGGGACGCCACGCCTTGGCTGAGCGGGACGGCGCCCTGCGCACCGCCGGCCGGGACGGACCCCGCCAGGGATTCGGTCACCTGCACCGCCGATCTCGATTCCAGTCCGCCCGCCAGGCTGCCCGCCAGGCCGACCAGCGCCACCACGCCGGTGGTGGCCCCGTAGGCCAGCACCCGCCGTCGTTCGACCGACTCCGCCATGCTTCCCCGTTCAGCCGTCCCCCAGACCTCCGGGGACTTTCCGAGTACCGCCTGCCATATCCATATAGAGAAGGCGGCCGGAGGGTGTTCGCGTTGCCAGCGAGATCAATTCGATATCAAGCGGGCCCGGCCCGGTCCCGGAGCGAGTCGGGGCCGGGCGCGATGGTGAGCTTTCAGGAAGCGTCCCAGATCAGCGCGGTCACCAGACCCGGCGCCGTCTTCTCCCAGATCGGGTACAGCGTCGTGGCCTGCCCCTGATGCGTGGCCCCGGACGTGTCCTTCACCGTGAACACCACGTCCTCGCCGTACTCGGTGACCTGGCGGCTCAGGATCTTGATGGAGTCCTTGGCCTTGTAGTCCACCGTGCGGTTCAGCGTGATGGCGTTGCCGAAGGCGATCTCGGCCGCCTGGTCCATGCCGGTGGAGTTGATGTGCATGATCGTGGTGCCGTCCTTCTCGCGGGCGGCCCAGCCCGGGTCGTCGGGACCGGTGGGCCGGTAGCGCGTGTCGTGCACCCAGTCGAAGGAGCCGTCCAGCATGCCGTCGTGGTTGGCCACCTTGGTCGCCTGGTCGAACGCCCAGAACAGGCTGACCTCGGCCGGCGGCTTGGCCAGCGGGGCGGTGGCGAACGGGGTGCCGCCCTGGGCCGCGGCGAAGGAGTTCTGCGCCGGGGCCTTCGGCGTGGACTGCCAGGAGCCGGGGATCGAGACGGCGACGACCACGATCAGCACCACCGAGCTGAGGATGAGCTGCGGCTTCCAGCGCTCCTCCCGGCTCTGGTCCAGGCCCAGGAAGCGGCCGACCGCGGTGTTCGCCAGGCCCAGGCCCGGGGGCAGGCCGAAGCGGCCGCGACCGCGGCGGGGCAGAGGGGCGTCGTCGCCGTCCGCGCCGGACGCACCGGCAGTACCGGCCGCAGCGGTCCCGTTCGCCGAGTCGGCCGGCACCGTGGCCGACCCAGTGGCCGAGGCTGTCGCTGCCGACGTGGCCTGCACCGCAGCCGGCAGATACTGCCCGATCATCAGCTGCACCAGCGAGCCGGCGCCGACCGCGGCCGCCGGGAACATGATCATCTCGTAGCGCATGAACGTGGAGAAGCCCAGGCCCGCGGTGATCAGGTAGGTGGAGGCGACCGCGCCGAGGAACACGGCCGCGGCGTCGTTCTTGAAGCGCACCACCATGCCGACGCCGGCGGCCACGAGCAGCGCGAGCAGGATGTGCTGCTCCTGCCACATGTAGCTGACGGCCTCCTGGGTGACGATCTTCAGGTAGTGCACGAACTGGCGGAAGATGCCCCAGTACGTGGTCTGGCCGCGGCCCAGCATGCCGGCCGCGTCGGTCTTCACCAGCATCATGGTGCCGACCTGGATGACCAGGGTGGTGGAGCAGGTGACGACCAGCGAGCCGAACCAGCGGTTGCGCCACGTGCGCTCCTTGGCCAGGCCCCACAGCCAGCCCGCGCCGGCCATCGCCGGGCCGAGCACGCCGACCTGGCGGGTCAGCGCGATGAAGACCGAGGCGATGCCCAGCCATGCCAGGTTGTACTTGCCGATCCGCCGTTCGATGGGCAGGTTCGCCACGATCACCGCGGCCAGGCCCATGCCCAGGGTGTCGGTGCCGGCCCAGGCGAAGCCGAAGATCGGCCCGACGGTGCTGAAGCCGCCCACCACGATCACGGCCACGGCCGGGCCGTAGAGGCGCTGCACGACGCGGGCGGTCGCCCACAGGAAGAGGATGTCGCCCAGGACCGGGATGGCCATCGAGCCGCCGGACAGGCCCCAGAGCCAGACGAAGGGGATGGACAGCACCGGGTACAGCAGCCGGGTGCGCACCATCTGCCAGGTGGGGTCGTTGTCGGCGAAGAACCAGGGCGCGACGTGCCAGCCGGACACCTCCCGGTCCATGTGGACCGCCTGCGGCCAGGAGTGGCCCATGTCCTTGGCGATCATCGGCAGGTAGTACCGGCTGTCCGGCGGGTGGTTCCAGCTCTGGCGGCTGACCAGCTGCAGCGCCATGGACAGGATGAACACCGGCAGCACCGCCAGCAGCACGCCGACCTGGACGCCGAACACCTGCCGGCTCATCAGCCGGGCGATCGGGCCCTCCAGGTCCGGCAGCGGGGGCAGGGACGGCCGCCGGCGGCGCGGCTCCGCCTTGCGTTCCTCGGCCACGGCGGTGTCCGCAATCATCCCAGTCCACTCCAGTAGTCCGGCCGGCCGGCCGACGGGCACGGCGCCCGCGGCGTGAGGCCGTCAACAAACAGATGCGCGGATACGCCGCCTCGGTTGCAAGGCATGGTATCCGCGCACCGTGCGTTCCGGAGACCGGAGGTCCCCGGAACGCCTCGTGTCAGAGTCGGGGCGAAGCTGAGCTGAGCCCCCTCGGCTCAGGCCTCGACGCGCTCGCCGGAGGTCGCCGAGAACAGGTGGGTCTCGCTGGCCCGCGGACGGACGTACAGCGTGTCGCCCTTCATCGGCACCGCGCGGGCGTCGACCCGGACGATCAGGTCCACGTCGTGGTCGCCGACGTGCGCCGAGCAGTACGCGAAGGCGTCCGCGCCGAGCTCCTCGACCAGGTTCACCGAGGCCGCGATCGCGCCCTCGGCGCTGCCGACGGAGTCGAAGGACTCCGGCCGCACGCCGACCGTCAGGGTGGTGGCGCCGCCGCTGGAGGCCACGCCCAGGGCGTCCCGGGACACCGGGATCGTCAGGCCGTCGAACTTCACGCCGTCCTCGACGATCGGCACCTCGATCAGGTTCATCGCCGGCGAGCCGATGAAGCCCGCGACGAACACGTTCGCCGGCTTCTCGTACATCGCGCGCGGGGTGTCGCACTGCTGCAGCAGGCCGTCCTTCAGCACCGCCACCCGGTCGCCCATGGTCATGGCCTCGACCTGGTCGTGGGTGACGTAGACGGTGGTGATGCCCAGCCGGCGCTGCAGCGAGGCGATCTGCGTGCGGGTCTGCACGCGCAGCTTCGCGTCCAGGTTCGACAGCGGCTCGTCCATGAGGAACACCTTGGGCTCCCGGACGATGGCCCGGCCCATCGCGACCCGCTGGCGCTGACCGCCGGACAGCGCCTTCGGCTTGCGGCCCAGGTACTCGGTCAGCTCCAGGAGCTTGGCCGCCTCCTCGACGCGCTTGGCGATGGTGGCCTTGTCGACCTTGGCGATCTTCAGCGCGAAGCCCATGTTCTCCGCCACCGTCATGTGCGGGTACAGGGCGTAGTTCTGGAACACCATCGCGATGTCGCGGTCCTTCGGCGGCAGGTGCGTGACGTCCCGGTCGCCGATGAAGATGCCGCC
>JABFWL010000535.1 GCA_013362315.1 Catenulispora sp.
CGAGGACTTCCCGGCGCTGCTCAAGGCCCTGGTGGAGCAGGACGCTGACCTGGTGCTGGGCTCGCGCTACGTGCCCGGCGGCAAGACGGTGGGCTGGGCGAAGCACCGCGAGCTGCTGTCGCGCGGCGGCAACAGCTGGGTGCGGCTCATCACCGGGATGAAGCTGCACGACGCGACCGGCGGCTACCGGCTGTTCCGGCGCGAGACGCTGGAGCGGATAGACCTCGCGACCGTCGCCAGCGCCGGCTACACCTTCCAGGTCGACCTGGCCTGGCGGACCACCCGGGCCGGGCTGAAGGTGGTCGAGGTGCCGATCGTCTTCGTCGAGCGCGAACTCGGCGCCTCCAAGATGAGCGGCGCGATCGTGGCCGAGGCGCTGTGGCGGACCACGGTCTGGGGGCTGCGATACCGGCTGCGGCGGCTGGCCGGGCGGAAATAGAAAAGCCCGAGCCGCACTGTCGGGGGGATGCAGTGCGGCTCGGGGATCATGGGCGCCCCGCCCTAGGCGGTGGCACTCTTCCTACTGTAGTCGTATCGACTCGTTCTATGCGCGGCTCGTGCTCCGGCTTGGAGCCGACGGGTCTCAGTCTCCGGTGTGCGCCGCGGTCTTGCGGGTCGCTGCCGGGCGGGCGGTGGCCGACTTCGGCTTCCCTGCCGGGGAAGCCGGGGTCTTCACCGAACTCGCCTTGGCGGCGGCCGCTGACTTCTTCGCCCGGCCGGCGATGGTGCGCGCCGGTGCGGGGCGGGTGATGTCCGAGCCGGTGATGCCGCCGTCGCGCAGCACCGCCAGCCGCTCGGCCAGCACTTCCTCCAGGTCGGCTACGGTACGGCGCTCCAGCAGCATGTCCCAGTGGGTGCGGGCCGGCTTGCCGGCCTTCTCCTCCGGGGGCGCTCCGTCGACCAGCAGGGCCACGGCCCCGCAGACCTTGCACTCCCACGTCGGGGGCACGTCGGCTTCGACGGAGAACGGCATGATGAAGCGGTGCTCGTTCGGGCACACGTACTCGATGTCCTGGCGGGGGGCGAAGTCGATCCCCGCGTCGCTTTCATAGCTGGTCGCGCCCAGGCGCGTCCCGCGCAGTGCCCGCTCGCTCATTGGTGTTCCCTCCAGACGGTCTCACCCGGTCACAACGCGTTGCGGCGCACGTTTTGTTCCAGGCCGGTTGCCGCGAACCTGGCCGCCGGCGTGGGCGGGTGTGCTCCCAGAGCCTGCCATGGATGGCTTCCACCGGGCAAAAACGGGCAAACGTCGCCTGTCGGCTGATAGGAGTAGTGTGACGTGGGATTCGTCACACTGCGCGATCGGCGGTCACAACACCTCGGGCACCGGGTTGCCGGCGCCCCGGATCGCGGCTCGCAGATCGGTCCGGGCCAGCAGCACCAGGCCGAGCACGAAGAACGCCACCAGCGAGATGATCGCCAGCCGGTAGGAGCCGGTGAACTGGATCGCCAGCGCCACCGTCAGCGAGCCGATCCAGGCCACGCCGTTCTGGCTCACCTCGTAGAGCCCGAAGTACTCGCTCTCCTGACCGGCCGGGATGATCTGCGCGAACAGGGAACGGGACAGCGCCTGCGTGCCGCCCAGGACCAGGCCGATCGCGCAGCCGAGGAGATAGAACTGCCAGGCGGCGTGCTTGGTCAGGAAGAAGGCCGCGGCGAGCAGCGTGATCCAGGCCAGCAGCGAGCCGGAGACGGTGCGGCGCGTGCCGTGCCGGGCGGCCAGCCGGCCCGTCCACAGCGCGCCGCCGAACGCCACGAACTGCACGAGCAGGATCGCGCTGGCCATGACCGACTGGCCGAGATCGAGCTCTTTGGTGCCGTAGGTGGAGGCGAAGGAGATGACCGTCTGGACGCCTTCGTTGTAGGCCATGTAAGCCAGCAGGAAGAGCAGGGCGTTGCGGTTGCGGGAGAGCGCGGCGAGGGTGCGGGCGAGCTGGCGGTAGCCGGTGCCGGATTCGGGGCGGGGCGATTCCGGACGCGGGGAATCGCGGCGCTGGGATGCCGTCAGCCGCGAGGTGCCGGCGGTCAGGCGGCGGATTCCAGCCGTGCCGAACACCAGCCACCACAGGCCCGCGCAGGCCAGTGCCACGCGTGCGGCGTGCGACTTCGACAGGCCCAGGGGGCTGTGGGCGGTGTAGATCGCCAGGTTGACGGCCAGCAGGACCGCGCCGCCGAGGTAGCCGATCGCCCAGCCCTTGGAGCTGATCGCGTCGCGCTCGTCCGGTTCGGCGAGAGTCGGGAGGTAGCCGTTGGCCAGCACGTTGGCCGTGGAGTAGCCGAGGGAGGCGGCGAGGAACAGGGCGCCGCCCCACAGGTAGGCCCCGCCCGTGACGCTGTAGAAGAGCAGCGTCGCGGTGACGCCGAGGGCCATTGCCGCGGTCAGGAAGGTGCGGGTGCGGCCGCTGCGGTCGGCTGCGGCGCCGATCAGCGGCAGGATCGCGGCCTGCAGCAGCGCGGCGGCGGTGACGGCGAAGGGGTAGAAAGACTCTGCTCGGATGCTCAGCCCGGCCAGGTGCAGGTAGTGCTTCTCGCCGCCTGCGGCCCGCTGCGCGACGTCGGTGAGATAGGGGCCGAGGAACACCGCGGTGACCGTCGTAGGGAAGGCGTGGGCGCCCCAGGCGTAGCGGTACCAGCCTTTGCGGCGGGAGAGCTGCGCCGGGTCGCCCGCGGGCGGTTCCGGGGCCGGAACAAGGCTCTGCGGGCTCTGGCTCCCCGGGCTCTCCGGGAGTCCCGCGGTGATGGGGCCGGCAGCGGTTATCGGGTCGGCTCCGGCAGTGTCGTCGATCATCCGGCCCAGGACCCTCGTTTCGTCAGCACGGTCTTCAACGTGTCCAGCCGGTCGGTCATGATCCCGTCCACGCCCAGGTCGAGCAGCCGGCCCATCTCGGCCTCGTCGTTGACCGTCCACACGTGCACCGGCAGGCCGGCGGCGTGCGCGGCGGCCAGCAGCCGGGCGTCGACGACGATGATCCTGCCGAGGGCCGGGGGCAGTTGCAAGCAGTCCGCGGCGACGGCCGGCAGCGAGTCAGGATCGGGCTGCTCGCCGGGCTTCAGCCGGCGGCTGGCCCGCCACATCCGCCACGCCTCGCGCGGGCCGGCGCTGGTGCACACCGCCGGTCCCAGCAGGTCCCGCACCACGCTGAGCCGGGCGTCGGAGAACGAGCTGACGCACACCCGGTCCAGCGCGTCGGCCCGGCGCAGCAGGTCGGCCAGCGGCGCCATGGTGTTCGGCTCCTTGACGTCGATGTTGAACCGGGCCTCGGGGAAGGCCGCCAGCAGCTCGGCCATCGTCGGGATCGGCTCGTCGCCGACCTTCGCCGAGGCGATCTCCGCGGCGCTGAGCGCCCTGATCCGGCCGCGGGTGTCGGTGACCCGGTGCAGCCGGCGGTCGTGGAAGGCCAGCAGCACCCCGTCGGAGGTGGCGTGCACGTCGGTCTCCAGGTAGCGGTAGCCGGCCTGGACCGCGAGCCGGAACGCGGCCAGCGTGTTCTCCCCGGCCGGCCCCGCCGCGCCGCCGCGGTGGGCGAACGGGATCGGGCCGTCGTGGTCCAGGTAGGGGTGCGCGGTGGTGCGTGGGGACATGGCCGCCAGTATCGCAAGGGGGCGGCGGGGCGCCGGGTCACAACTTCATCAAAGTGAGCGTGGCGGTGCGCGGGGTCGGGTGTGGAGTCCATACTCTGAGGCGATCGCCGGGCCGGGGGAGCGCGGGTGGATGCTTGTGGATGCTTGCTGATGACGCACTGATGCGCACGAGGCGTGGGGAGTCTGGGTGAAGGCGGCGGACGGTGCTGAGTCGGCCGGGGAGCCCGAGTCGTCGGACGGTTCGGAGCCTGGTGCGCAGGAGCACGGTGCGCAGGAGCCTGGTCCGCCGGAGCCGCGAGCGCCGAGGGAGAGCCGGTTACGCCGGGCGTCGGACATTCTGAGCGAGGTGCTGTTCGGCGGGGGGTCGGCCGCTGCCGGGCCTGCTATGCCTCCGCTGCCCTCGCTGCCCACTCTGCCCTCTCCCGATGGCGCGTCGGCTGAGGCGTCGCGGACGCCGACTGCGCTGACCTGGGATGCGCCGGCTGCCGGCGACGAGGCCACCCGGTACTTGTGCGCGGCGGCGCATGTGGACGCGGTGTTCGCGCGGCGTGCGCTGCGTGAGTTCGTGTTCGATGACGGGCGGGCGCCGGCGCCGGCGGCGGGGGTCGATGAGATCTTGGTGCTGCGGCATTGTCTGGCGGCGCGCGCCCGGCGGCTGCATCGTGATCTGGCGCTGGTGGCGCTGGGAGTGGTCGCGCTGCTGGTGTCGGTGTGGACGGTCGCGGCGTGGATGCTGTGGGGGGCGGGGCTGCGGCTGCTGCTCTCGGGGGCGGGGATGACGCCGGGGCCGGGGTACGGGCAGGGACAGGGGTACGGGCAAGGGCACGGGCACGAGGATGCGGGGCGGAACTCCCCGGGGCTGTCGTCGTCGGTGCTGCCGCTGGCCCGGTTCGCTGCCTTGGTGTGGGGCGTCGGCGGCGGGGCGTTCATTCTCGCCGCGGCCGGGCTGGCGCGGCCGTTCGGGCTGCGGGTGTCGGATGCGGTACGGAACGTCGGGCCCGGCGCGCCGGGCGTGTCGTGGCTGTTCGTGCCGATCGTCGGCGCCGGGACGGCGTGGCTGATCGTGTTCGTGGAGCGGGTCGCGGCCCGGCACATCCTCGTCGACCGCCTGCGGCGGGACCGGTTCGCCACCCACCGCTGGGTGTCCACCGAGACGGTGTGGGCGCGGCGCGCCCTGGCCGAACTCGCCGCCCGCGAGGCCTCCGACCGCCAGGTGCTCGCCGACCCGGCCCGGCCCTTCGCCGGCTCGGGTCGGCAGGTGCTACGCCGACGGTGGCTGCTGGAGACAGGGCCGATCCGCTACGACGTCGAGGACATGATCGAGCGCGTCACGGACGCACTGGCGGCCGGCGTGCCGGGCCTGGGACCGGACGGGCTGCTGGACGCGGTGGTGTGGGACGACTTCGTGGTGGCCACCGGACCGGTGCTGGCCGTCGGCCAGACCACCGACGCCTCCCTACGGTTGCTGCCCTCCCCGCGGGGCGCGGCCGCCCCGCGGGTCTTCCGCCGCTTCCGAATCCAGTCGGACCCGGCCGAGACGGTGGTGACCGCCTACCTGTCGGCCTCAGCCGCACCGGGGCTGGCACTGGTGGAGGTGCATGGGCTGGTACTGGAGCCGGTGGCAGCCGCGTACCGGGGCGTGGACCGGCTGCCGCGGCTCGGGGTGGCAGCGGCGCTGGTGGAGGGCTGGAACGCGGCGGTGACACTGCCACGCCTGCTGTTCGGCGCCCCGGCCGCCGCCGTCGGCGCCGCAGCCGACCCGCTGCGATGGCGACACCGGCGCGCGGTGCTGGACCGGGCGGCGGCGCGGGGACTGCCGGTGGCGGAGGGGGCGCGGACGTCGCTGCGGGAGTTGGGGGTGGCTGGCGGGGTGGCGGGTGGCATACCGGCGCCGCTGGTGGATCGGGAGGGGGCGCCGTTCGCGCGGGAGGATGCGAATCTGGCGTTGGCGGTGGTGGAGCGGAGGGTGCGGGAGGCTTTGCGGCCTTTGATTTAGGGGGTGGCCGATGATTTAGGGGGTGGCCGAGTTCGGTTAAGGTCAAAAGCCAGTCAAAGGCAAATCAAAGGCCTGTGAAGAGCCGGCGCCTTCAGCGGGAGCCTCGGTTCCCTCGGGGAACATGCGCGAGTCCATCGGGCGGTGCTGTTAGGCGGGGCGGCGGCGGTTTGTGAGGTGGCTG
>JABFWL010000671.1 GCA_013362315.1 Catenulispora sp.
GAGCCAGTCGGCGCGGCCGCGGTCGAGGCCGTCCAGGACGGTGTCTAGCAGGAGGGCGAGCTGGCCGGTTCCGGAGGGACCGGAGGCCAGGGCGGTGCTGAGGTCGGTAGCTAGATCGGTTGCCTGATCGGTGGCGAGGCCGGTGGCGAGATCAGTGGTCAGATCAGTGGTCAGATCAGTGACGAGGTCGGTAGCCAGGCCGGTAGCAGGGTCGGCGGCCACATCGGTAGCCACATCGGTGGCGCCGCTCGCGGACAACGGATCGGCGGCGCGGGCGGCGAAGTTGGCTCCGATGGACAAGGCCGGGCCGGTGGCCAGCTGGTCGGTGGCGGCGTATGCGGGCGTCGGGCTGAGGGCACCGAAGGGTTCGGCCCGTAGTACGCCGCGCAGGACTTCGGCCTCGATGTCGTGGGCCAGCGTCTCAACCTTCTTCTCCTCAGACACGGGCCGCCTCCGCCCGCGCACGCGGCGCATCCCGGTCCTCCGCGACGGCGTCCAGCGCCCGGCCCAGCACGCCGAGCAGGTGCTCGGCCTCGTCGTCCGCCAGCGTCAGCGGCGGCAGCAGGCGCAGCACCGCGCCGTGGCGGCCGCCCAGCTCGGCGATCACACCGCGCGACAGCAGCTCCGCGCGCAGCCGGCGCGCGACGCCGGGGGCGGCGGGCAGCGCGCCGAGCGAGTCGGGTTCGCCGGCCGGGTCGACGATCTCCATGCCGATCATCAGCCCGCGCCCCCGCACTTGGCCCAGCAGGGAGTGGTCGGCCTGATATCTCATCAGACGTCCGACAAGCCGACCACCCAGCTCCGCCGCCCGCGCCGCCAGCCCTTCCTGCGCGATATGGCGCAGTGTCGCGGCGCCGGCTGCCATGGCCAGCTGGTTGCCGCGGAAGGTGCCGGTGTGCGCACCCTCGGCCCAGCGGTCCAGCGCCCCGCGATAGACCACCACCGCCAGCGGCAGCCCGCCGCCGACCGCCTTCGACAGCACCATGACGTCCGGCACCACGCCCGCGTGGTTCACGCCGAACAGCTCGCCGGTGCGGCCGAAGCCGGTCTGGACCTCGTCGGCGATCAGCGGCACCCCGTGTTCCCGGGTCAGCGACCGCAGGGTGCGCAGCCAGCCGTCCGGCGCCGGGACCACGCCGCCCTCCCCCTGCACCGGCTCGACCACCACCGCCGCCGGCAGCCCGGCCCCACTCAGCGGGTCCTCGATCAACGTCCGGACATAGGCCGCCGACGCCGCCGCACCCAGCTCGCCGCCTAGGCCGAACGGGCATCGGTAGGGATGCGGGAACGGCAATCGGGTCAGGAACGGGTCCCCGGCCACGGCCGGCTCGCGCACCGCGTTCGCACCGGTCAGCGCCAGGGCGCCGGCGGTCATGCCGTGGTAGGCACCGGTGAAGGCGAACAGTCCGCGGCGGCCGGTGGCGGTGCGCGCCAGCTTCACCGCGGCCTCGACCGCGTCGGCGCCGGTGGGCCCGGCGAAGTGGACGCGGCAGTCGGCGGCCAGCTCCGGCGGCAGCAGCGCCAGCAGCGCCGAGGTGAAGTCGTCCTTCACCGGCGTGGCCAGGTCCAGCACGTGCAGCGGCGCCCCGCTGTCCAGCACCGCCCGGATGGCGGCGACCACCGCCGGGTGGTTGTGGCCCAGCGCCAGGGTGCCCGCCCCGGACAGGCAGTCCAGGTAGTCGCGGCCGTCGGCGCCGGTGATCCACGCCCCCTGCGCCCGCACCGGCACGATCGGCAGGTGCCGCGCGTAGCTGCGGGCGGCGGACTCGCGCGCGGCCTGCCGGGTCAGGATCAGTGCCTTCTTGTCGGCCGTCACCCGGGCGCCGCCCGGCACGCCGTCGCTGGTCGGCGCGGCCTGGGAGGCGGAACGGTCGGCGGTCGGGGCGGGCGAGGGCATAGCGGTTCTCCATCCGTGGCAAGAGATCAGGTAAGGCTTACCTAACTCCCATGACGGAAGTCAACCCGAATCACTACCGACAGTGATTCTTCACCGTGCGCTCCGGGCCGCCGCTCACCGACACGCTGAACCGGCGCCGAACCGGCGCCGAACCGTCAGGTCAGCAGCAGCCGCTCCAGCCGTCGCCCGGCGACCAGCGCCCCGATCGCGCCCATCACCATCAGGTAGAGCACGTCCCACAGCAGCCCGACGTGCACGCGGCCCAGAGTCAGGGCCCGCAGCAGATCGATTCCGTGGTAGAGCGGCAGCGCCTCGATCAGCACCCGGATCCAGTGGCTGTACACCGACAGCGGATAGAACGCCCCCGAGAACAGGAACATCGGCATCAGCGCCAGCGTCACCAGGTCGAAGTCCTGCCAGGACCGCATGAACGTGGTGCACGCCATCCCGACCGCCCCGAACGCGAACCCGATCAGGACCGTCACCGGCAGCGCCAGCAGCGCCCACCAGGAGTGCACCAGCCCCATCGCGACCATGATGGCCAGGAACGCCGCGGAGTAGATCAGCCCCCGCAGCTGCGCCCAGCTGATCTCGCCGACCGCGATGTCGCCGACGCGCAGCGGCGTGGCCAGCATGGCGTCGTAGGTCTTCGCGTACTTCATCTTGAAGAACACGTTGAACGTCGAGTCGAACACCGCGCCGTTCATCGCCGACACCGCCAGCAGGCCGGGCGCCACGTAGTCGGTGTACGGCACGCCGTCCACAGCCCCGGTCAGCTTGCCCAGCCCCACGCCGATGGACAGCAGATAGAACAACGGCTCGAAGAACCCGGAGGCCAGCATCAGCCACAGCCGCCGGTACACCACCATGTTGCGTTCGATCAGCACCGGCGCCTTCGACCCGCCGAGCGGCCCGAAGGCCCGCCGGCCGAGCAGCAGCCGGGCCAGCGGCGTGGTCAGGGGCAGTTCCGTCGTCGTCACAGTCCGGCTCCTCGCTACGGGTTCAGCCGACGGCGGTAGGTCCGCCTGCCGTACCAGACGCCTGCGGCCACCAGCGCCGACAGGTACGCCACATGCCCCGCCACCGAGCCGGCCGTGGCCGTCCCCAGCGCCAGCCCCCGGCACAGGTCGACGCCGTGCCACAGCGGCGTGGCGTACGCGAGCGGCTGGATCACCGCCGGCAGCTGCGACACCGGGAAGAACGTCCCGGAGAACAGGAACAGCGGGATCATCACGAACCGGAAGACCAGCGAGAAGCCGGTGTCCCGCTCCTGCGTGATCGCCCAGCCTATGGTCGGCGCGCAGAAGGCCACCCCGGTCAACACGGCCGCGGGCAGCGCCAGCAGCGGCCCGATCCCGGCGGGCCCGGCGGCGTGGACCGCGCCGAACAGCGCCATCACCCCGAAGAACACCGTGGAGTTCATCAGGATCCGCAGGGTCACGAATGTGACGTGGCCGAGATAGATGTCCAGCGCACTGAGCGGCGAGGCGATCGCGGCATGGTACTGCCGCTGCCACTTCATCGCCTGCATCACCGGATACATCGACTCGCCGAGCGCCGTCTGCATCGCCGTGTTCGCCAGCAGCGCCGGGGCCAGGAAGACCAGGTACGTGACCGGCCGGCCGTCGACGGTGCCGAAGGCGTGCGCTCCGGGGCCGGCGTCGACGACCTTGCCCAGCGACATGCCGAGCGCCACCAGCCCCAGCAACGGGGCCAGCACGCTGGAGAAGATCGACGCACGCCAGGTGCGACGGTAGTTGGTCAGGAACGCGGCCACCACCCGGTCCGCCATCACGGGCGTTACGGACGCCCCGCCGGTCAGGAGGCCGGTCACAGGCACGGACAACTTGTCGGTCATGGCTCAGTCCACCAGCGTCCGGCCGGTCAGGTGCAGGAACACGTCCTCCAGCGAGGAGCGCCGCACCAGCGAGGCCAGCGGGGTGATCCCGGAGCCGTGCACGGCGGCCAGCGCGGCCTCGCCGTCGGCGCCGTAGAGCAGGATCCGGTCCGGCAACTCCTCGATGCGCTCGATCGAGCCGCGCTCGCCGCTGTGCACCAGGCCCTCGGCCTTCGCGACGGCGGCCTCCTGCTCGCCGCTGCCCGGGGCGAAGCGGATCTCCAGCACCTCCCGGGTGGAGTAGCGCTCGATGAGGTCGCGCGGGGAGCCCTCGGCGGCGATCCGGCCGTGGTCCATCACCACCAGGCGGTCGCACAGCTGCTCGGCCTCGTCCATGTAGTGGGTGGTGAGGACCAGCGTGGTCCCGGCCTGCTTGAGCCGGAACAGCCGGTCCCAGACCACGTGCCGGGCCTGCGGGTCCAGGCCGGTGGTGGGCTCGTCCAGGATCAGGATCTCCGGGGAGTTGATCAGCGAGCGGGCGATGGTCAGCCGCCGCTTCATGCCGCCGCTGAGCGGCTCCACCGTGGACTCGGCGCGGTCGGCGAGCTGCACGAAGTCCAGCAGTTCGGCGGTGCGCGCGGCGATCTCGGCGCGTTTGAGCCCGAAGTAGCGGCCGTAGATCAGCAGGTTCTCGCGGACTCGCAGCTCCAGGTCGAGCGAGTCCTCCTGGGGCACGACACCGAGCCGGGCCTTGATCCGGGAGGAGTCCACGCGCGGGTCCATGCCGAGGATGGTCAGCTCGCCGGCGCTGACCGGCGAGACACAGCCGATCATGCGCATGGTCGAGGACTTGCCCGCGCCGTTGGGCCCGAGGAAGCCGAAGACCTCGCCGCGGCGGACTTCGAAGTCGATGCCGTCGACGGCGGTGAAGGCATCGCCGCCGCGCCGTGTCGGCGGGAACACCTTGCGCAGGCCCGCGGCCTTGATCAGCGCCGTTTCGACCGCGGGTGGCAATTCCGGTGACGTGATCTGGGCCATGTCGGCAACTTAGCGGCGCGCACCGACCAATTGTTAATGGTTTACGCCGGTGTCCGGCGTGTCAGACCGCTGCGAACCGGCCGGTCCAGCGGTGTTCCAGGCGGGCTTCAGCCGCCGGTGTCAGCTGTCCGTGTCAGCTGCTCAGCTCGCGCCGATCGTCGTGCAGCTCCTTGGGCGCCTTCTGCGGCTTGCGCTTGACGTCGACCGCGCCCATGAAGGCGAAGCCCCGGATGTGCACGGTGGGCGCCGTGGGATCCGCCTCGCCGCCGGGCGTGCCGGAGTAGGCACCCATGAAGCCGAAGCCGTGCACGTGGACGTTCAACCCCTCCGGCACGATGATCCCGATCCCGCCCATCCAGGTGGAGGCCTTGATCGTGACCTCCATGTCCTCGAAGTCGGCGTCCCGCAGATCGAGCTCGATGCCGCCCATCCACGCGAAGGCCCGGTAGCGCTTGGGCACCACCCATTTGCCCTTGCTCCCCGAGCCGCTCATGACCACCACGGTCTTGGTGCGCCCCGGCTTGAGCCCGACCCGCCACCGCCCGCGGGTGGTCGGGGCCGGCGCCGGCGCGCTCGCCGCGCCGCGCGCCGCGGTCCCCGCCGGCAGGTCGCGGGTGATGGGCTCCAGCTCGGCATAGGTCTTGGCGCTGTAGACCGCGGTGATGCGGTCCTCCAGCTCGTCCAGGTCGAGCCGGCCGTCCCCGGCCGCGACCCGCAGCTGTTCGGCGACCGTCTCGCGCTCGCTGTCCGACACGCGGAGCTGGCGCGGGTCGATGGGTTCGGGGACGTTGCTCGTCATGCCTCAGACCTTACAAGAAGCGGGTTTCACAGGGCAGTGACGTAGGCTCCGCTGATACCGCCGTCGACGAGGAAGTTCGCGGCCGTCACGAACGAGGCGTCGTCGCTGGCCAGGAACGCCACCGCCGCGGCGATCTCCTCCGGCTCGGCGAAGCTGCCGCGCGGCACGTGCACCAG
>JABFWL010000294.1 GCA_013362315.1 Catenulispora sp.
CGGAACCGTCGTCGCGGTCGCCGCCAACCTGGGCCTGAAGCAGGTCTTCACCGAGACGCGGCCCTGCGACGCCCTCGCCCACGTCGTCACCGTCCAGCCGTGCCCGGGTCTGACCGACTACTCCTTCCCGTCCAACCACACCACGATCGCCACCGCGCTGGCGCTCGGCGTGTTCCTGATCAACCGGCGGCTTGGAGCGATCGCGATTGTCCTGGCGGCGCTGGAGGGCTTCTCCCGGGTCTACCTCGGCCAGCACTACCCGCACGACGTCATTGCCGCCGCGTTCATCAGCAGCACGCTGATGCTGCTGGGCTGGCCGGTGGTCCGCAACCCGCTGACCGGGCTGCTCAGATGGGCCGAGCGCACACCGCTGCGACCGCTGCTGACCTCTGCCGAATCCGCCGATACGGCCCCGGCGCCGACCGAACTCCACCACACCACGGCGGGATAACGTCCCCGCTCGATCCACCGGACAGCACGCGAGCCAACTGCTCACCGCTGCGCGGGGCTTGATACAGGGCGTCAAGCATCGCCCCGGCCCGGCCTTCGTCGGGCCGATGACGCGACCTCGGTCTCCGGCGGGGCCGGGCTCCAGACAACGGTCAGCTGGTCGCGGCGGCCGATGCGTTCCAGCCTCCGCGTGATCCCGTCCTGGACGCGCCGCATCTGCTGCGGGTCGTCGGCCTCGACGGACAGCGTCAGCGTGTCGGCGGTGGCGTGGAGCGTGCAGCGTCCCGGGCCGAACTCGATGACCCCGTCGGTGTTGGACCATTCGATGGTGACCCGTCCGGCCATCTCCCAGCATCTGACCGTGCTCAAGGAGGCCCGCCTGGTCACCGAACGCAGGGACGGCACCAGGCGCCTTTACCGGGCCCGCCCGGAGGGGCTGGTCGGCGTGCGAGAGTTCATCGACGGGTTCTGGGCCGGCGGGCTGGCCCGGCTCAAAGCCGAGATCGAGGGCGCGGAGCACGAGAGACAGGAGCAGACATGATCATCGACGACCGGGTCGAGCACGACATCCACATCGCCGCCGCGCCGGAGGTTGTCTTCGGCTACCTCGTCGACCCGGCGAAGCACGAGCGGTGGATGGGCCGCGAGGTGAAGGCCGACCCCCGGCCCGGCGGGGCGTACCGGTGCGTCGTCAACGACGAGGCGACCGTGGTCGGCGAGTACCTGGTGGTGGACCCGCCCAAGCAGGTCTCCTACACCTTCGGTTGGGAGGCCGACTATGGCGTGCCGCCCGGCAGCAGCGTCGTCACTATCACGCTCACGCCCGAAGACGGAGGCACCCGGCTGCGGCTCGTCCACACCGGACTGCCCGAGGACGCGCTTGGCCAGCACGACCTGGGCTGGACGCGCTATGTGCCCCGGCTGGCGACCCTCGCTGGCGGCGGAGACCCGGGTCCCGACACCTGGCACGAGGAGATGAGGGCCTGATGGCGGTCGACGTCCACACGGAGATTGTGATCGACCGGCCGATCGAGGACGTCGCGGAGTACGCGGCCGACCCTTCCAACGCGCCGCAGTGGTACGTCAACATCCGGTCGGTCCAGTGGCAGACGCCGCCGCCGCTCGCCGTCGGTTCCCAGCTGGCGTTCGTGGCGCACTTTCTGGGGCGCCGCCTGGCCTACACGTACGAGATCGTCGAGCTCGAACCGGGCAGACGGCTCGTCATGCGGACCGCGCAGGGACCGTTCCCGATGCAGACCACGTACACCTGGCAACCGGAAGGGGCGGGACTGACTCGGATGACGCTGCGCAACCACGGCGACCCCGCAGGCTTCTCGAAGATCACCGCGCCGTTCATGGCGACGGCGATGCGCCGGGCCAATCGGAAAGACCTGGCGCGGCTGAAAACCCTGCTCGAGAGCCGATAGACGTTCCGCCGCCGGCGCCCGGCAGACCGTGGCGCGCTCAGTGCTTCCCGCCGGCGAAGGCACGGGCCTCGTCGATCAGCTCGGTCCAGTGGGTCTTGTCGCGGTCGTCGATCAGGACCCATTCGCGGAAGGTCCTGCCGGCGGGGGCGAAGGGCCGGCCCACGCCGGCGGTGATGAGCTGCTCGACGCGGTTTCGGGGAAGCTTGACGATGAGGTCGCCGGAACGATGGTCGCAGGAGGCGAAGAACGCGCCTGCACGCCGTAGGCAGGGGAAGCCCATCATCGTGCCGGTCGTCACGTCGGCGTGGGCGAGCGCGACGGCGCTGGTCGCCCGGAAGAAGTCGGTGGGCTGCTCAGTCATGTCTGCCTTCTTCCATCACGAGGCCGTCGTCAGTGCCCGGTTCGACTCGCAGGAGGTAGCCGGTGGCGGCCAGCCAGCGTGGCCACGCCGCAGCAGGGCCTTCGACGCTCACTTCGCCGGTGGCGCGGCCCTCGTCCCAGCCGGAGTGTCCCGCGGCCCAGCGGTCCAGGAATGCCGAGTCGGTCCGCACGATCAGTTCCGCCCCGGGTGCGGCTCCGGGTTCCTGGCGCAGCCGTCCCTCGGTGAAGTACAGGGTCGCGGGCCGGTCGTCGACCACGAGCTGGAACTGGCCGTCAGTCACCGCCTCGATGCCCTGGACGTAGGTGACGTCGAAGTCCTGGCGGTCCGAGCCGTCGGCTGTGGGGTCGGCGAGGAATCCCACGCCCCATCGGCGCAGGGCGCCGAGGGCCTCCTCCAGTTCCCGGCCGCGCGCGGTGAGCGTGTACATCACGCCGGCACCGACGGCGCCAAGCTCCCGGGCCACTACCCCGGCTCGCTCCAGGCGGCGCAGCCGGTCGGACAGGACGCTGGTGCTGATCCCGGGCAGCCGGTCCAGCAGCGCGCCGTAGCGGTAGGGCTGTTTCAGCAGCTCCTGGACGATCACCAGCGTCCAGCGCTCGCCGATCACGTCCAGCCCGCGGGCCAGCGGACAGAACCGCCCGTACCCAGTCCAGGGCCTGCTTGGCATCGCGGTGTCCTTGTCTAGGCGGTCGGCATCAGTGCGGCCATGGCCGCGGTGTCGAAGACGAGGCGGCCCGAGGCGAGCTGGCCGTCGCGGACGGTGTTCCACTCGGCCATCGGGATCGACCCGGTCCCGACCGGCGTCTTGATTTTGAAATCGTAGAAGGAGCAGACCTCGTTGCCGTCCTGCCACTGCCGGTGGATCTGGAAGCCGCGCATGATCGGGCCCAGCTGCGCCGAGCCGGCCAGGAAGGCGGCCTTGCCCTCGGACTGGAGGATCGGCCCGTGGAATCGGAAGTCGTCGGTGAGCAGCTCGGCGGCTCCGGCGGTGTCGCCGGAGGTGAAGCGGTCGAGGTAGGTGCGGAAGAGCTCGGTGGCATCCATGGCGATGACTCCTTTCTTGACGGGAGAGTACTTCTATAATGAGAGTATCGTGCGCTGGTGAAACCCGCCAGTTCACCGCGAGCGCTTTTCCCGGCGGGGTGTCAATCTGGGCAGGGCCCGTTCGTAGCAGGGATGAGAGGCGGGAAGAGCCCGCTCAGCGCGAGGAGGTCCACCATGGCGAAGTACCTGTTGTCGGTCCACAGCGTTGACGGCGAGGTCCGCGAGCCAATGACCGACGAGGAGATGCAGCAGTCCTTCAAGCAGGTCATGGCCTTCCAGGAGGAGATGAAGTCCGCCGGGGTCTGGGTCTTCGGTGGCCGCCTGACCGAACCGGCCACCGCCACCGTCGTACGCATGTCCGCCGGCCAGGTGCTGACCACCGACGGCCCGTTCGCCGAATCCAGGGAGCACCTCGGCGGCTTCTACATCATCCAGGCCGAGGACCTGGACGCCGCGCTGGGCTGGGCGTCGAGGGTCACCGACCTCATCGGTCAGCCGATCGAAGTCCGGCCGTTCTGGGACGAGCCCGGAGCCTGACGCGTGGATGAACTCGGCGCCGCACTCGGGCCCGACCAGGCCGAGGTCGGCCGGATCTTCCGCGAGGAGTCCGGCCGGTGTGTGGCCGCCCTGATCCGTCTGTTCGGCGACATCGACATCGCCGAGGACGCAGTACAGGAGGCGTTCGCCGTCGCCCTTGCCAAATGGCCGGGCGACGGCCTGCCACCCAACCCGGGCGGCTGGCTCACGACCACCGCCCGCAACCGCGCCATCGACCGCCTGCGCCGAGAGTCGCGAGGACGGGAACTGCTCAGGGAGGCAGCGGTGCTCTCATCCGACGAGCACGATCCTGGTGGGGCTGAGGAGACGGACACCGTGGAGGATGACCGGCTGCGGCTCATCTTCACCTGCTGCCACCCGGCGCTGTCCACCGAGGCTCAGGTGGCGCTCACGCTGCGGCTGCTCGGCGGGCTGTCCACCAGGGACGTTGCAAGGTCGTTCCTGGTGGCCGAGCAGACGATGGCGGTACGCCTCGTACGGGCCAAGCGGAAGATCAAGGCTGCGCGGATCCCCTATCGCGTGCCGGCCGATCACGAGCTGCCCGACCGCCTACGCCCGGTGCTGACGGTCGTCTACCTCGTCTACACCGCCGGTCTGGACGGGCCGGCCGAACCCGGACTGTGCCCTGAGGCGATCCGGCTTGCCCGGATACTGGCCACCCTCATGCCCGACGAGCCCGAGGTGGCCGGCCTGCTCGCGCTGCTGCTGTTGACCGAATCCCGACGCGCTTCCCGGACGCGGCAGGACGGCACCCTGGTACTCCTTGCCGACCAGGACCGCACCCGATGGGATCGAGCCCTGATCGCCGAAGGCCAGGGAATCGTCCGCAGCTGCATCAGCCGCAACCAACCCGGCCCGTATCAGCTGCAGGCGGCTGTCAACGCCGTGCACGCCGACGCCCCGACCGCCGGACAGACCGAGTGGCCACAGATCCTCACCCTGTACGACCAGCTGCTCGCCATCGCACCGACACCAGTCGTGGCCCTCAACCGCGCCATCGCCGTCGGCGAGGTGTACGGACCCGCCGCCGCCCTGGCCTTGGTGGAGGAACTCGACCTGGACAACTACCACCGGTTCCACGCCACACGCGCCGATTTGCTGCGCCGGGTGGGCCGCGACGGCGAGGCCGCAGATGCCTACCATCGGGCGGCCGAGATGGCGCCGACCGACGCTGAACGCGACTTCCTCCAGCGAGGCGGCCGGGCGGCTCGCGGATCTCAGGCGTAGATCTCCACGTGATTCCGCCCCGAGAACGCCGCTCCCGACTCAACGGAACCGTGTCCAGCGTCGGCCGTGCGTCGCGTCGCGGGTGAGGCCCGCGGGCAGGGGCCGCGTCTCGTCCGGGTCGCCCCAGGGCGGGCACGCAGAAAATGAGAACGGATACTCAGGAACCTGATGAGAGTCCGCCGCCGGGTGCCATGCCGGCGTCGAGGACGGCGATGAGTCGTCGGACCCTGGCGGCGGGGTCGGGTGTGCCGGCCCAGCCGGTCATCAGCAGGTGGTGGAGGGTCCCGACGATCGCCAGCGCCAGGGTTTCGGTGTCGGTGTCCGCCCCGATCCGGCCGAGATCCTTCTCCTGGTCGAGATAGCCGGTGATGGACGCCTCGATCGCGCCGAAGCTCGGCGCGCCTTGTTCCATCGCGGCGCGGACCTGCCCGGAGATCCCGGGCCGGCTCATCGCGGCGGCGGTCATGGCAGGGCCCTGCGGCCCGAGCAGACTCGTCACCGCGTCGGTGAGATTGGCGGCGACGGTGCCCTGGCCGACTCGGTCGGTCAAGGCGGCGGCGGTCTGTGCGCTCTGGCGCATCCGGTCGAGGACCAGTTCGGCGATGAAGGTGTCGATGTCGGCGAAGTGCTTGTAGAGCAGGCCCGTGGCGAAACCGGCCTCGGCGGTGACGGCCCGGTTGGTCAGTCCGGCCGGCCCCTCCCTGGCCAGGACGCGTTCGGCGGCGGCGAACAGCTGCTCGCGGACGTTGGGGGTCGCCACGCCTCGGGGGGACATCGTTCTCTCCGATCTCGCCGGCCGGATCGGGGGATCACGGCGTCGCCCTTGCAGGTATGAGCATGTGCTCATACTCTATGAGCACATGCTCATTCTAGCCTGCGGAGGCGGCGATGTTCATCAGGTGGGGCACGATCGTGGTCAGGTTCCGGCATTTCGTCCTGGCCGCCGCGCTGGTGGTGGTCGCGGCCGGCGTGCTGTGGGGCACCGGGGTGTTCGGCGTGCTGAAGAGCGGTGGGTTCGACGACCCGGGCAGCGAATCGGCGAGGGCGGCATCGGCGATTGCGGCCGAGCTGGGCAACCAGACCCCTGACATCGTGGTCCTGTACTCGGCCGGCACCGCCACCATCGACGACCCGGCCTTCGCCGGACCGGTCGCCTCGACGCTCGCCGCGCTGCGGCAGCGCCCGGAGGTCGACAGCGTCCTGACCTACGCGGACACCGGCAATCCGGCGCTGGTTTCCACCGACCGGCACGCAACGTATGCCGCGATCCGGCTGCGGGCCGCCGATGACGACGGCAAGCGCCGCGCCTACCAGACGCTGCGCCCGGCGCTGGACGCGCCCGGGGTCGCCACCAGCGTCGGCGGCGTCGTCGCGTTCGAGACAGGCGTCGACGACCTCACCAAGAACGACGTCAGCTCCGGCGAGATGATCGCCATGCCCGTCGTGCTGGTCCTGCTCGTCGTCGTCTTCGGCGGCGTGGTCGCTGCCGGCATGCCGCTGCTGATCGGCGCGCTGGCCGTGCTGGGTGCGCTGACTGCGGCCCGGGGCATCGCCACGGTCACCGACCTGTCCACCTTCGCGGTCAACAGCATCACCGTCCTCGGGCTGGGCATGGCCATCGACTACGCGCTGTTCATCGTCAACCGGTTCCGCGAGGAACTGGCCGCCGGCCGCGACACCCCGCAGGCGATCTCGGTGACCAT
Source organism: Catenulispora sp. (assembly GCA_013362315.1). Lineage (GTDB taxonomy): Bacteria > Actinomycetota > Actinomycetes > Streptomycetales > Catenulisporaceae > Catenulispora. Next base: position 6,792 of record JABFWL010000294.1, read on the forward strand.
GGCGACCGCCGGGCGCACCGTGCTGGTGTCCGGACTGACCGTCGCCCTGGCCCTGTCCAGCCTGCTGATCTTTCCACAGGGTTTCCTGCGGTCCATGGGCCTGGGCGGCACCGCCGCCGTCCTGATCGCCATGCTCGGCGCGCTGACCGTGCTGCCCGCGATGCTGGCCGTCCTGGGACCGCGCATCAACGCCTGGCCCGTCCCGCGCCCCCGGCTCCCGTGGCCCCGCCGACACACCGCAGCAGCGGCAACCGGTGACGCCGGAGGCTGGGCACGCCTCGCACACAGTGTGATGCGCCGCCCCGTGCTCTACACCCTGGCGGTTCTCGCATCGCTGGCCGTGCTCGCGGCGCCCCTCACCGGCGCACGCTTCGCCGGGGCCGACGAGCGGATCCTCCCCGCCGGCTCGCAGCCGCGGCTAGTCAGCGAGCAGATCGCCACCCATTTCCCGACAGGACAGGCCGCCCCGATCCAGGTCCTCATCGACGGCGCCTCGCCCGACCGCGTCGTCGACGTCACCGGGCGCATCAAAGCCCTGTCAGGGGTCACCGGCGCGCAGACGGCCGCCGCCCGTGGCACCGCGACCCTGATCACCGTCGACTACAGCGGTCCGCGGGCCGGGGCGCAGGCCTACCAGGCCGTGCGGGCGATCCGCGCGCTGCCCGAGCCTTCCGGCGTCCGGGTGCTGGTCGGCGGCCGGTCGGCCGCCGACGTGGACCAGTTGCAAAGTCTGGGCGCGCGGCTGCCGTGGATGGCCGCGATCATGGCCGCGGTCACGCTGGTGCTGTTGTTCCTCGCTTTCGGGTCCGTGGTGCTGCCGCTCAAGGCGATCGCGATGAACCTGGTCTCCCTAGCCGCGTCGTTCGGCGTCGTCTCCTGGATCTTCGCCGGCGGCCACCTGGCCGGCCTGCTCGGGTTCACCCCGACTGGGGACATCGAGCCCAACCTGCCGGTGTTCATCCTCGCCGTGTTGTTCGGCCTGGCCACCGACTACGAGGTGTTCCTGCTGTCCCGGGTCCGCGAGGCCTACGACGCCACGGGTGACAACACCGCGGCGGTCGCCGTCGGCCTGCAGCGCACCGGGCGGATCATCACGACTGCGGCGCTGCTGTTGATCGTCGTGATGGCCGGCTTCGCCTCCGGACAGATCGTCTTCGCCAAGTTCATCGGCCTCGGCATGATCACCGCGATCCTCATCGACGCCACCTTGGTCCGGGCCCTGCTGGTCCCGGCCACCATGCGGCTGCTGGGCCGGCGCAACTGGTGGGCGCCGCCACGCCTGGCCGGGATCTACCGCCGCTACGGCATCCACGAACCCGCCGACGCCTCACCCCGCCTCGACCACCCGGCGCTGTCCCGGACCGCCGAATGATCAGCCAAGCGCTCTCCTTTCCCTGCCAATCCGAACAGCAACGCTCGACCTTGAGAGGTGCGCCGTGAACCACCCACCGATCGCCCACCCCGCCCACACGCCGACAGCCGAGATCCTTGATCCTGGACGCTGGCGGGCCCTCGGGCTGCTGTGCCTGGCCCAGTTCATGCTGATCATCGACATCACCGTGGTGAACGTCGCGCTGCCCTCGATCGCCCGCGACCTGTCCCTCGGCGACACCTCGCTGACCTGGGTCGTCGCGGCCTACTCGCTGTGCTTCGGCGGACTGCTGCTGCTCGGTGGACGCCTGGCCGACGGCCTGGGCCGCCGCCGCACGTTCCTGCTCGGCCTCGGAATCTTCACCGCCGCGTCGCTCGCCTCGGGCCTGGCGACCAGCGGCGGCATGCTGATCACGGCCCGCGCCGCGCAAGGCGTGGGGGCAGCGCTGCTGTCCCCGGCGGCGATGTCCATCATCACCACGACGTTCCACGGCTCCGAGCGCAATAGAGCACTCGGCGTCTGGGGCGCGATCGGCGGGTCCGGGGCGGCACTGGGCGTCCTGCTCGGCGGCGCACTGACCGCCGGCCCCGGCTGGGCCTGGGTGTTCTACATCAACGTCCCGATCGGCGCGGCAGTCTTCGCGCTGGTTCCCACCGTGGTGCCGTCCACCCCCGGAGACGGGCTTCGCGGTCTGGACCTGCGCGGCGCCGTCACGGTGACGGCCACGGCGGCGCTGGGAATCTACGGGCTCATCCAAGCCGGGCACACCGGCTGGGGCAGCATCAGCGCTCTGGTTCCGCTCTGCGCGGCCGCTGCGGCCGCCGTGGTGTTCGTCGTCGTCGAACATGCCGCAGAGGTGCCCCTGGTTCGGCTGTCGCTGTTGGCCCGACGCCAGATCGCCGACGGCGTGACGGCGATGCTGGGCGGGTCCACTCTGTTGCTGACGGGTTTCTTCCTGATCTCCCTGGACCTGCAGCGGCTGCTGGGGTATTCCGCCCTACGCACGGGACTGGCGTTCCTGCCGGTGACCGTCGCCACCGTCGCCGGCGCCCATCTGGCCGCGCACGCCATCGGACACCTCGGCTTCCGCCGGGTCGCCGCAACCGGGTTCACCCTGGCCGGCATCGGTGCGGCGCTGATGGCGCGCATCCCACGCGACGCGCACCTGTTCACCGACGTCGTCCCCGGATTCGTCCTGCTGGCCATGGGCGCAGGCGCGGTCTTCGTCAGCGCCTCCATCTCCGCCATGCACCAGGTGGACCACCGCGAAGCCGGCCTGGTGTCCGGGATCGTCAACACCGGCCACGAACTCGGCGCGGCGCTCGGAGTCGCGCTGGCCTCCGCGCTGGCGGTCTCCAGCCTGGCCGCCGGCAGCGTGCATGGCCTGCGCACCGCGTTCACCGTTGCCTACGTCCTCGCCTTGACCGCCGCCGTGCTGTCGCTGCGGCTTCTGCCGGCCGGACGGCCCGACCCTTCCGCGGCCCCGGTATTCGGCCACTGATCAAGCATGCGTTCGAGTAGCTTCAGGATGGGGGATTGATGTCCGAACGGATTGCCCTGCGACCCATAGGTGCGGTAATCGGCGGTCGGGACGAGTGGGTCGAGGACAACTGGTACGGCGTCACGTCCGTGATCCGCCTGGACTCCGAGCAGTTCGACCCCGGCGTGCCACGACCACCGCCATCAACGGCGCGAGGATTTCGCCCTTCTTACCGTTCAGCTCACGTACCAGCGCGAGCCGCGGGCGGGGCCGAGGCAAGGCTTTCAAAGCGGTGTTGCTGAGCTGCACCGCCCAGTTCTTGGGCGCGACCATCTTGTACGCCTTGGCCGCGGCGTGTGGGCCGTTGTCCTTTCCGCTTGGACCTTGCCAGTGCACAGTGCCGCGACCTGCGGCTGGCAAGACATTCCGAACAGTCGAGGCTCAACCTGTTCAACTTCAGCCTGCCACGTCGGCGGACCACAATCGTCGGCAACGGTCGAGGTGGCTCTGAGCAAGGTTGGCAGAGCCGGATCGAGGCCCCCACCCCCCCCGGCGTCGACCAGGACGAACCGGCCCGTTGATTACGGTCGAGATCGACCGGTCGAACAAGCAGTGGCCGCTGCGAAAGCTCGCTTACGCCGCGGAGCGGGGACACATCGCGCTCTGGCTCCGCTGGTCGCCCTTCGCCGTCCCGCTCGCGATACTGGCCAGCGTCAGACTGATCCGTGCTGCGACCACCCGCACAAGGGGCGACGATCGGCAATGGCTCCACTTGCTCGCACCCGAGAGCTGCGGTTAGCCAGCTGGGCACTGGGGTGCATCGGCTGCCCGATGGCGGCTTTCGACGCAGTCGGGCGTGGGGTGCCGTCCTGCGTCAGGCCTTCTTGACCATGCTCGACGTGAGCTGAGATCAACGTCGCGTGTTCCAGGGCGAATCCCCGGCGCAGCAGGTCTGTGCGGGCGGCTTGATCCAAGGCAGTCACCGCAGGAGTCTGGCGGATCCCGGCGCGAGGAGCGCCGGCGCGGGACCGGGACCAGGCACACAGCCGCGTTTCGGCGGTATCGCTGTCAGTCGATGGGGACGTGGCGGAGGTAGGGCCACAGGTCGCGCAGGGTTCCGAAGGTCCGGGCGGGCAGGGTCTCCAACAGGGTGATCACTTCGGGTCGTGCGCCGGCGGTGGTTGCGGCGGCGAGCAGGTCGGAGCGGTCGGCTGGGAGGGACGTGTCGGCGATGGTGTCGGCGATCTCGCTACGGGTGACTGCCATGGTGGTGTCCGTTCTGGGGTAGGTGGGCGCGGGCTGGGCTTCTGCGATGGTGAGCGGCTTGTGCATCACGGCCGTCTTGCCGAGCCTGGCTGTCGGGTGCGCGGGTCGGAGTCGGGCCAGCCGGCGCTGCGCCATTCCCGGAGCTCTCCGGCGGGTTCGATCGTCGCGTGGTTGGCGGTCAGGGCGCTGAGGACGTCGGTGTGGACGGGGATGGCGGCATGTTCGGTGTCGGTGACGAGGTCCGGGTACCCGGTGGGAAGGGCGGCGATCTCCAGTCGGCGCTGGGCCTTGGCCAGGCGTAGCGCGGATTCGATGACCGCGGCCTGGCCGAGGCTGGTCCATGCCGTCAGGGCGCTCAGGTCGAGGATCAGCGGGCCGGTTCCGTGGTACAGGGTCCAGCCGATCGCGCCGTGCAGGATGGGCGCGTCCTTGACCCCGAGTTTCCCGGCCAAGGCCAGGATGCCGACGTCGGGGCGGGATTGGTAGTGCCATTGCAGTGACAAGGCGGCGGGGTTCCTTCGTCGAGGGGTCGGGCGGGTGTTTCAGGCGGAGCCGTCGATGTCGTCGGTGTCCTGCGCTGTTCCGGGCTGTTCGGGGGTCTGCACGGCTTTCAGTTCGGCCTGTAGGCGGGCCAGGTCGGTTCCGGTGTCGGTGTACTTCAGCTCGCGGGCGATCTTCGTCTGTTTGGCTTTGGCTCGGCCTCGTCCCATCGGGTCCTCCTCGCGGGGTCGGGTGTCACAGGGCAGCGGAGATGCGGTGGAAGCGGTGGCCGTCGACGAGCCGCGGTATCAGCCGCAGGACCCGGACGCCTCGGTCGGACTCGAACCCGGGCAGGGTCCGCCGGTAGTGAGCGCGCAGCACGGGATCGACGACGATCTCGACAGGGCCGGTAACCGAGACGGACCAGCCGGCACCGGTGGCCTCATCGACCGCCTCGACGAGATAAGTGACCGGCAGCTCGTCGTCCAGCTGCTTCTCCAGTTCGGCGGTCATGAGGGCGAGGATGACGACCGCGCCGCGCTCGACCGCGTGGATGCCGGGGCGGCGGGTCGTCATCCCCTCCTTCGCGCAGATCACGAAGCCGACGCCGGTGTCGCCGAGCAGGTACATCGCTTCGACGCGGAGCAGCGGCGCAAGATGGATCTGCGCGAAGTCTTCGGTCATCACCCACGCGCCCCGGTCGTCTCGCCTGTGCGCGGGGCCGGAATGATCCCGGTCCCGGACAGGTGTGCGTGCGCGAACGCGATGGCCTCGGGGGTGGTGGTGAACACGTGCCCGGCCTCGCACAGCCTGTCGAGTGTCCCGAGCGCGTCCAGTGGCCGCCTGTGCTCCGGGCGGACGCCGGAGACCAGGACCAGCACGCCGCGCCGGGTCAGCTTGTCGATAGCGTCGGCCAGCACCCCGGCGCCGGAGGAGTCGATGACGCTGATCCGCGACATCCGCAGGATCACCACCTTCACGTCGGCGGTTTCGGTCAGCTCCAGCAGGAACCGGTGGGCGGCGGCGAACAGCAGGGGTCCGTCGATGCGGTAGGCGATGATGTGCTCGCCGAGCAGGGCCTGCTCTTCGGCGTGGTGGTCGGCCGGGGGCAGGTCGGCGTGCAGCGGCACCTGCTCCAGCCGCGCCGCCTTCGACACCTTGGTGACGGCGATGGCGGCGGCCACGACCATGCCGACGACTACGGCGTTGACCAGGGTCGAGGCCAGTGTGACGGTCGCGGTCAGGACGAGTATGGCGGTCTCGCCGCGGCTGGCCCTGGCCAGGGCCTTGATGGAGCCGACCTCGACCATTCGCACCGCGGTGGCGATCAGCACCCCGGCCAGGGCGGCACGCGGGATGTGGGCGACCAACGGCGCGGCGGCGAACACGATGACCGCCAGGACTGCGGCGTGGACGAGCGAGGCCAGCCGGGACGCGGCGCCGGTGCGGACGTTGACGGCGGTGCGGGCGATCGCGCCGGTCGCGGCGACGCCGCCGAACAGCGGGGCAGCGATGTTGGCCAGGCCCTGGCCGAACAGCTCCCGGTTGGAGTCGTGCCGCTCGGACACGCTCATCGCGTCGGCCGCCGAAGCGGACATCAGCGACTCCAGCGCGGCCAGCGCCGCGACCGCCAGCGCTGAGGGCAGCAGGGAAGCGAGGTGCGAGGCTTGGAAGAACGACGTCGACGGAGCCGCCAAGCCCGAAGGCAGGTGTCCGATGCTCGCCGCCGACAGACCCAGACCCCACACCGCCGCGGTCGCGGCGACCACGGCCAGCAGCGAGAACGGCACGGTGGGGCGCAGCCTGGCGCCCAGGAGCATCACGGCGGCGACGCCGATCGCGATGGCGATCGGCGTGACGTGCGGGTGTGCGGCGAAATCGCCGACGGCTTTGGCGGCGACGACGGCCGGGTTGTCGCCGGACGGGGTCTTCACCCCGAGGGCGCCGGGGATCTGCTGAAGGCCGATGACGCCGGCGATGCCGAGGGTGAATCCCTCGACGACCGGCACCGGGACGTAGGACATGGCCCGGCCGGCGCGCAGCAGGGCCAGCAGCACGAGGATGATCCCGGCCATCAGGCCGACGGTCATCACGCCGTCGATGCCGTAGCTGTGGACGATCGGGACCAGCACCACGGTCATCGCCCCGGTGGGTCCGGTGACCTGGAGGTTGGAGCCGCCGAACACCGCGGCCAGGGCGCCTGCGACCACGGCGGTGACCAGTCCGGCCTGGGCTCCGGCACCGGAGGTGATGCCGAACCCGAGCGCCAGCGGCAGCGCGACGACAGCCACCGTGAGCCCGGAGATCAGATCGCGGCGCGGCGAGCGGCGCATCGTGCCCAGCGTGGCGGCGTTCGGCAGGACGTCCTTCACCCGGCCGGCGATCAGCGCGGTGCTCACGCGGAGGTTCCGGCTATCGCATCGGCTTCCCGCAGCTCGGCCAGCAGGTCCTGCTGGCCGGTGATCAGCTCGGTGAGGATCCGGCGGGCGGCCCGCATCAGCTCGGCGACGTCCGGCCCGGCCAGGGAGTACACGACGGTGTCGCTCTCCCGGACCGCGGTGACGATGCCGGATCGGCGCAACACAGCCAGCTGCTGCGACAGGCTGGAGCGCTCGACCTCGATCGCCGCGAGCAGGTCGCGCACCGGCATCGGCCCGTCCTGCAACAGCTCCAGCACCCGGATCCGGACCGGGTGTCCGAGCATCCGGAAGAACTCGGCCTTGGCCTGGTACAGCGGAACCGTCACGCTTCTCACTGCTCCGTCCCGTCGCGCTGGATCGGCGGTACCTCGACACCGGACTCCCGGGCCAGGCCCAGGGCGTCCTCCAGCTCGTCCAAGGCCTCGGCCACCGCGTGGGAGTCGGCGGTGGCGGCGGCCTCGGCCAGCCGCAGCCGGGCGTCGGCAACCCGCGCGAGCAGCGCCTCGGCGAACTCGTCGGTCTGCGCCACGTTCACGTCGTCCTCACTGTCCTTCACGCGTACTTCCACTCATCCAGGGGCGCCGGCCACACCCCCGACAGGCGTGGCCGGCCGCATGGCACCGGTACCAGGCACCCTCAATCGCTAGCCGTCGGGAGGCGAACCCGGTGTCTGCGCCGACCATCATCGCGCGAATTGAAGGAATCATCAATTCGCCATGTGGTCCAAGGTAGGATCACGCAGGTGAACGAGACCCTGCCACCATGCCCCGAATGCTCATCCGCCTACACCTACGAGATGGGTGCCCTGCTGGTCTGCCCCGAGTGCGGCCACGAGTGGGCCGCGACGGGTTCCGCGGAGAACACGGCCGACACGGCTTCCGACGGGGCGATCCGGGACTCGGTCGGCAACGTCCTGGCCGACGGCGACGACGTGACGGTGGTCAAGGCGCTCAAGGTCAAGGGCCATCCCACCGGGATCAAGGCGGGGACGAAGGTGCGCAACATCCGCCTGGTGGCCGGTGTGGACGGCCACGACATCGACTGCAAGATCGACGGCTTGGGCGCGATGCACTCAAGTCCAGCGTGGTCCGCAAAGCCTGACCTCGGCTGACACCTCTCACAGGTCGTTGCCGGCGTAGGACTGGTTGAAGCTCTTGTTGACCAGGGGGAAGTCCGGCACGATCGCCCCGCGCAGCGCCACCGGCAGCGCCGGCCAGTTGAAGAACGACGGGTCGACGACCTTGACCCGGCTCAGCGATCCGTCCGGCGTGAGTTCGACGCGGTGCACGATCGTGCCGCGCCACCCTTCGGCGATCCCGACCCCGGTCCGGACCCCGCTGCGGCCGGTTCCCGGGTCGCCGCGCTCGGCAGCGACGTGCCGCCCTGGACCGTGCAGCCGCGCGGTGAGGGTGTTGATGTGCTCGGTGGACTGCTGGTACTCCCCGGCCCGGACAGCGAAGCGTGCCAGGACGTCACCGCCCTCGCGCAACACGAGCGGGGGCGCCGAGGTCGGGTCACTGCCGGGATGGTCGCGGCGGGCATCGACATCCAGGCCCGATGCGCGGGCGACGTAGCCGAGCGTCCCGAGGTCTCGGGCCTGTTCAAGGGTGAGCACGGCGGTGCCGGTGAACCGGTCGCGCACCACCGTGTGTCCGAGGGCGAGGTCGACGGTTTCGGCGACGTCGGCGGCCAGGGCGGACAGCCGGTCCGGATCCGGCAGCGAGATCACCTGGGCGCCGCCGATGACGATGCCGCCGCGCAGCAGCCGGTGCCCGGTGACCTCGCCGTTGATCCGCAGCAGCTGTTCGCGCACGCGGCCGGCGTGCTGGTGCAGGATGCCGTGGCCGACGTCGTTGCACAGCGCCCCGATGTCGCCGATGTGGTTGTAGAGCCGCTCCAACTCCAGCAGGATCGCGCGCATCGTGTGCGCCTCGGCGGGCACCTTTATGCCCAAGGCGTCCTCGACGGCGCGGGCAAAGGCCAGGCCGTGCCCGACTGCGGTATCACCGCTGATCTTCTCCGCCAAGGTGAGCTTGTCCGCGGGCCGGTTGCCTTCGAAGAGTTTCTCGATGCCTTTGTGGACGAACCACAGGCGGGCCTTCAGCTTCAGGATGGTCTCCCCGACCACCGAGAACCGGAAGTGTCCGGGTTCGATGAGTCCGGCGTGCACCGGCCCGACCGGGATCTCATAGACGCCGGGCCCTTGCACCTCCAGGAACGGATACAGCCCGAGCGTTTCGCCGAACTCCGGGGCGGGCCCGGCGTCGTGGCGCATCGGGTGCCAGCCTGTGGGCCAGCCGTAGTGCCGGACCAGGCGGCGCGGCATCGGGTGCCCGAGGCTGCGGATCCCGAACAGGTCGTGCATCTCGCGCTCGAACCGCCCGGCCGGGAACGACAGCCCGGCCAGGCTCGGCACCTGCGGGCGGTGCCCGTCCAGCCGCAGGCGCAGCTCGATGCGTGAGTCACCCGGGCCTAGGAACAGGTAGACCACGCGCATCGCGTCCCGGCCGGCCGTCTGCGGCCGGTCGTGGTGCGCCGCGACCAGGGCCAGGCGGTGATCGGCGTCCAGTAGCCCGATGGCGGTGGCCGCCAGGTCGCCGGGTCCGACGTCGATGATCCTCATCGGGTGCTCCAGGGGATCGAGACCGGGGCGGCGGCGGACAGCAGGTGAGCCAGCGGCCAGGCCGCGACACCGATGACCGCCACCACCAGCAGAGCGCTGATCAGCGGAGCCTGAGCGCGCAGCGCCGCGCCGCTCCCGGGCGCGCTGCCGTGCAGGGGGTCGGGGCCGGCGAGCATCCGCAGCGTGTGCGCGCCGATCGCGGCGAACGCCACCAGCATCAGCGCGAACGCGGCGGCGGTCGGCCAGCCCAGGCCGGCGGCGAACCCGGCGCGGGCGATACCCACCTCGGAGGCGAACAGCGAGAACGGCGGGAACCCGAGCAGTACCAGCACCGCCGCCCCGAACGTCCCGGCCAGAACCGGGGCCCGCGCCGCCAGGCCCGTCACGTCCTCGATCCGGCTGGTGTGCTCGGCGTGCAGGATCTGCCCCGATGAGCAGAACGCGACCGCCTTGCCCAGGCCGTGCCCGGCGATGTGCAGCAGCACCGCCGACAGCGCCAGCGGGGTCCCGGCCGCGGCGCCCAGGGCCATCAGTCCCATGTGCTCCATGGAGGAGTAGGCCAGCATGCGTTTGAAGTCGCGCTGCCCGATCAGCAGCAGCGCCGCCACGGTAAGCGTGGCCAGGGCGGCGATCAGCAGCAGGGCCCGCACGAACCCGGCCCCCAGGGCCGCGTCGGCGACCTGCTTGGTACGCAGGATCACCGAGAACGACACCGACAGCAGCACCCCGGACATCAAGGCACTGACCGGCGCGGGGGCCTGGCTGTGAGCGTCGGGCAGCCAGGAGTGCAGCGGCGCCAGCCCGGCCTTGGCCCCGAAGCCCAGGACGATCAGCGCGATCGCCATCCGGGTCGCCGCCGGGTCCAGCCGGCGGGCGTGGCCGGCCAGGGCGTCGAAGTCCAGCGCCGAGGCCTCCGACAGCCCGGCGTGCCGGGCCGCGGCGTACAGGATGACGATGCCCAGCAGCGCCAGAGCGATGCCGACCGAGCAGATCACCACGTACTTCCACGCCGCCTCCACCGCCGCGCGGGAGCGCTTGTGCCCGACCAGGAACGCGGTCACCGTCGTCGTGGCCTCGATCGCGACCCAGATCAGGCCGAGATTCCCGGCCACCACCGCGCACGCCATCGCCGCCAGGAACGCCTGCACCAACACGGCGTACCGGCGCTCGCCAGGCCCGTCGCCGTGGCCGTCGGCGCGTTCGCCGGCCAGGTAGCCGCGGCTGGCGGCACAGGCGACGACCGCGACCGCGCCGATGACCATCAGCAGGAACCCGGCCAGCGGGTCACCGGACAGCCAGCCGGACAGGGCGTCGAAACCACCGTCGCGGACAGTGCGCACCGCAAGCATGACGCCGACGACGAAGATCAGCGCGGCCGAGGCGGTGCCCAGATGCGCCGTGGACCGGCGCCAGCCCAGGACCAGGTACGCGCCGCTCGCGGCGGCCGGCACGACGATCGGGGCCAGCAGGAGCAGGGTATTCATCAGTCGTGCAGCTCCCGCAGATCGTCCAGGTCGGTGGTGCCGAACGCCGATTGCATCCGCACCGTCAGCACCCGCAGCACGAGCACCACCAGCAGCAGGTCGAAGGACACGCCGATCTCCACCAGCAGCGGCACCCCGGCCGCGGCCAGGAACGCCACCGCGGTGATCCCGTTGTCCAGCAGCAGGAACCCGGCCACCTGGGACAGGGCCTTGCGGCGGGCCACCAGCATGAACAGACCGATCAGCACCGAGGCCAGACCGACCGGCAGCGCACGGGAGCCTTGAGAGCCCTCCAGCCGGGCCAGCGGCTGGGCCACCGCGTAGGCCAGCAGCACCAGCGCGGCGGCGACCAGCAGCGACGAGGCGACGTTGACCAGCGGCTCGCTCTCCCGATCCTCCCCGGAGGCGGCCAGGGCCCGCCGGGCCAGGCCGGGGAGCACCCCGGCCCGCAGCACGCCCACCCCGGCGGCGACCGCGTACAACTCGGGATGATGCTCGTCGGCGCCCAGCGCCGCGGCGACCACCGCCAGGGCCGCGCCCTGCACCGCCAGCAGCCCGATCACCGCCGACAGCGCCCGGCGCCACAGCGCCCCGACCCCGGCCAGCAGGAACACCCCGCAGGCGAAATCCAGGACCTGCACACTCGCCGCACCGCTCACAGCCTCACCCGCCTTCGACTCACTCCAGGAAGAACGACGCCGCGACCGCGAGCACGGCCAGCAGGAACGACCCGGCCAGCAGCTCCGGGACCCGGAACAGCCGCAGCTTGGCCATGAACACCTCGCCGGCCGCCAGCACCGCGCCGAGCACGCCGACCTTCACCACGAACAGCGCGGTCGCGCCGAGAACGGCGAGAACACCAGTGGACGTGGCGGTGCCCCAGGGCAGGAACAGCGCCGACCACAGCCCCAGCAGCACCGACAGCCGCATCGCCGCCGCCAGCTCGACCAGCGCCAGATCAGGCCCGGAATACTCCAACACCATCGCCTCATGCACCATGGTCAGCTCCAGGTGCGTGGACGGGTTGTCCACCGGCAGCCGCCCGGCCTCGGCCAGCACCACCGCCGCCAGCGCGAACGCCGCCAGCACGCTGACCGGCGAGACGACCCGGCCGGCGTCCTTCAACCCGGCGTCCACAATCGCCGGCAGGTTCGTCGAGCCGACCCGCGTGGACAGCGCGAACGCGGCCATCAGCACCGTCGGCTCGGCCAGCGCGGTGATCGTCATCTCCCGGCTCGCACCCATCCCGCCGAACGCCGTACCGGTATCCAGCCCGGCCAGCGCCAACGCCGCCGTCCCCAAGGTCAGCAGCGCCACCACGGCGATCAGATCCGCGGCCTCGCCGACGCCGGTGTCCACCGACACGAACGGGATCGCGGCGGCGACCATCAGCGTGGTGGCAACCTGGATCAGCGGCGCGGTCCGGAACACCGGGCCGGTGCCGTGCGGGTCAAGAGGCTTCTTGCGCATCAGCTTGCGCAGATCCCGCCACGGCTGCCCGACCCCGGCCCCCGCCCGGCCCTCCATCCGGGCCCGCACCTGCCGCATCATCCCGACCAGCAGCGGCGCACCGACCACCGTCAGCGCGACCTGGAGCACCGAGACCGCGATCCCGGCCCCGGTCGTCGTTGTACCCGTCACCATCGTGCCGCTCATTTCACCGCCGCCAGCGCCACCAGCAGAATCACCAGACTGGAGAAGGCGTACCCGAGGTAGCGGTGCACGGAGCCGTTGGCCAGCGCCCGCGCCCGCTCCCCGCACCAGCGCACCGCGATCAGCACCGGCGCGTACAGCCGGTGCTCGATCCGATCCGGGACAACCCGGTGATAGGACACCCGCTCCACCAGATACGCCGACTCCACCACCGGGGTCACGTCGACATCCGACTCCGGGGCGAGCACGTCGTCGAAGACCCGCTGCAACGGCTCGGCGAACGACGTCGCCGTGTACTGCATCCGCGCACTCGGCGGACCGGCACCGCAATCCCACAACGGCACGGCCCGCCGCCGCACCCCGACGACCAGGCGCAGCAGCCCGGCCAGCACCACCGTCACTCCGACCGTCCCCGCGACCACGACCAGTGGCGACATCGTGGACCCGAGTACCGTCAGCTTCGTCCGCACCGCATCGGCGACCGCCGGACCGACCGGCGTCACGCCGGCGACCGCTCGGGCCAGCCACGAACCCGCCAAACCGGGAGCGACAGCGAGCACGGTCGCGGCCCCGGCCAGCATCAGCATCGCGGCGAGCATCGTGGCCGGCGACTCCGCCGCCCGCGCTGCGCCGTCGCTGCGCGGCCGGGCCAGGAACCCGGTGCCCAAGGCTTTCACGAAGGTCGCCACCGCCAGCCCCGCCGACAACGCCACCGCCGCCACCGCGATCGGCAGCACCACCGACACCACTATCCCCGGCACCGCCAGCCCGTGGATCAGCGACTGCAACAGCAGCCACTCGGAGACGAACCCGGCCCCACCCGGCAGCGCCGCCGCGCCCAGCGCGCCCACCGCGAATGCCGCCGTGGTCACCGGCATCGCCTGCCGAAGACCGCCCAGCGCATCCAGATCCCGGGTCCCGGTGGCCCGCAGCACCGAGCCGGCGCCGGCGAACAGCAGGGCCTTGAACGCGCTGTGCGTCACCACATGCAGCAGCGCCGCGGCCAAGGCGATCCCAGCAAGCTGCGGCTTCCCGGCCGAACCGAACAGGCCCGCCGCGCCGACGCCGAGCACGATCAGCCCCATGTTCTCCGTGGTCGAATACGCCAGCAGACGCTTCAGATCCGACGTCACCGAAGCCTGCAAGATCCCGTAGACCGCGGAGACGGCGCCGGCGGCCATCGCCAGCAGCCACCACCAGCGCGGACCGCCACCGAGCAGCCCCATCCCGACCCGGATGAGACCGTAAACGCCGAGGTTCACCATCACCGCGCTCATCAGCGCCGAGACCGGGCTCGGCGCCTCCGGATGGGCCCGCGGCAGCCAGGCGTGCAAAGGCACGATGCCCGCTTTCGAGCCGAAGCCGACCAGGGCCAGCACGAACACCGTCCCGCGAACCGCCGGCGACAAGTGGCCGGCGGCGGCACGGATCGCCGCGAAGGTCTCGCCGTGCGCGGCGGCGGCCAGCCACACCAGGGCGAAAAGGATCAGGACGAACCCGAGCTGGGTCATGACCGCGTACCACAGCCCGGCCTCGCGGACCTGCTCGCGCCGACGGTGCTCGGTCAGCACCAGCAGCAGCGACGTGACCGCCATCAGCTCCCAGCACACCAGGAACGTCGACACGCTCGCCGCCGCCGGCACCAGCAGCATGGCCAAGGCGAACAGCGGAAACAGCGCGGAGGCTGCCCGGCCCGGGTCATGGCCGTGCCCGTGGTAGCCGATGCCGTACACCGCGACCGCCAGGACCACCGCCCCGGCGACCGTGATGAACAATCCCGACAGCGCATCGACCCCCAGGTACACCCCGGCCAGCGGCAGCACGTCCGGCAGACACGCACTGAACGTCCGCCCGGACAGTGCCGCGACTCCGACAACGACCCCGGCCGCCCCCAGCGCAGCCGTCAACACGCCAACGCCCGTCGCCCGGGACCTGCGGGGCAGAGCAAGACCGGCCGCCGAAGCCGCCCCGGTGAGCCCGACCGAACAGGCCAGCCCGGCACCGATCAAGTTCACCGCCCGGTCACCTGCCGCAACGCCGCCACGATCGCCTCCGGCTCCGGGGGGCATCCCGGAACCCGCAGATCCACCGGCACCACCTCATCCACGCCGCCGACCACGCCGTAACCGCCGGCGAACTCCCCGCAGCCGATCGCGCAGTCCCCAACCGCCACCACCAGCCGCGGCTCCGGCGTCGCGGCGAACGTGCGCTTCAGCGCCACCGCCATGTTCCGCGTCACCGGGCCGGTCACCGCCAGCACGTCCGCATGCCGGGGCGAGGCCACCAGCCGCACCCCGTACCGGTCGGCGTCATACACCGGCCCGAACGCTTGACCGATCTCGATCTCACAGCCGTTGCACGAACCCGCGTCCACACACCGCACCTGCACCGACCCGGCCAGCGCCCGCTGCGGCGGCAGCCCGGCCGAGCGCGCCGGCGCGGGCTCGGCCACCCGGCCCAGCGCACGGATCTTTCTCAGCAGACCTCTCATCGCCATCCTCACCAGGGGATTGACATGCCCCACGGCGCGCGAAGGCCGTGCGGCGAAATCAGAAAAGCCGCCGTTCCTTAAGAGGAATCGGCGGCCTGCAACTCGGCCAGCAGCTCCCGCTGCCCGACCAGGAGCTCGGTGAGGATCCGGCGGGCGGCCCGCATCAGCTCCGACACGTCCGGGCCGGCCAGCTCGTACACCACCGTCGAGCCCTCCCGGATCGCCGTCACGATCCCGTAGCGGCGCAGCACGCCCAACTGCTGCGACAGACTCGACGCCTCGATCTCGATCTCGGCCAGCAAGTCGCGCACCGGCTTGGGGCCCTCGCACAGCAATTCCAGCACTCGGATGCGCACCGGATGCGCGAGCATCCGGAAGAACTCCGCCTTGGCCTGATACAGCGGAACCTGCGCCACCGTCGATTTCACCTCGCCATCGCGGCACGAGAGCTTAGGCAGGACACCTTGATCCCGTATTCGGACGCCAGTTCAGCCAGATACGTCAGGCGGGCCAGGTGCAGCTCGACCTGCGCGGCGTCACCAGCCAGACGCGCGGCATCAAGAGACCGCCGAGCCTGCCGGACCGTATCCGAGACGGTAGCCGCGAGCTGCTGCACGACCACTTCCCTCCAGACGTCCACGCCGAGGACCGCCGTACCCGGCGGAGCGCCCTCCATCATGTCCCTCGTTGAAGACTTCTTCAACACAACATGCCGATAAGGCGTCAGCGTCTGACTACCACCCGCCGATTCGGCCCCTGCCTACCGCCCAGGACCGGCCCTTGGGTTCTACAGCCCCCTGCTCGACAGGCTCGGCCGCTGTCGACCTGGCCGTTGGCAATGTGTCCCCGAGCAAGGTCGCTCCGCTGGCAGCCCTACTCCGAACTCGGCGACCTTCACTCGGAAGGGACACTGGTAGGTCACGGGCTCTACCACGTCGGTCACGCTGTCTCCCCTCGTCCGGCCTGCAACATCGACTCAGCTCCGAGAGGAACCGGTCTTGTCGCACCGAGCCTACGTGCCGACGGCGACATCGATTGGGTGTTCGCTGATGCCGGGGAGTCGACACTGATTTGCATCGCCCCAGAAATTCCGCTGGTCGTAGCGTTGCAGGTGACTAAGGGTGTGGCTTTCGAAGACTTGACCGGGAAGTCGGCGAGGCAGTAACAAGTCAACTCTTGAACAGAGTTTCGGCAGTTCCGGGACTGATTCTTCGCACGGCTCAGCTGGGTCTTCGGGCGCGGGACCAACCTGGGGGGTGGAGAGTGGGTGATCGCGATGGTGAGGACGGATTCGGCGGAGGCGCGACGGTCCGCGCTGGCGCTTGGGAGCCCCGCGTTGCCGGAGGCCGGTGGACTGCCTGCGGTGTTGGATGTGCCGTCGGCGGGGCGCCTGTTGGGGATCGGGCGGACGGTGGCGTATCGGCTGGCTGCGGCGGGGGAGTTTCCGTGTCGGGTGCTGCGGGTGGGGTGTCAGTGGAAGGTGCCGACGGCCGATCTGCTGGCGGTGTTGGGACTTCCCGCGCAGTCTGCGCCGGCTGTAGACGGCTGGCCCGGGGGAGACCACAGGTGGAGAGCGGATCATCACGTGGTGATCGCGCGCCGGCGAGGCGGCGGTGCCGGCTCGCGCAGGAGCAGGGGTGATCGAGCGTGAGTGCGGGTTCGGTGTTCAAGAAGTGTGGTTGCCGGGAGCCGGTGCTGGGGCCGACTGGTCTGCCGATGACGGGCGCTGACGGGAAGCCGGTGGTGCGGCGTCTGGGTGTGAAGTGCCCAAGGCTGCGTCGTGGTTTCGGGTGGAATCCGCGACATGGCACCTGGTATTTCCAGTACGACCACGCCGATGCCGCCGGCAGCCGGGTGGTGGTGTCTTTCGGGAGTCTGGCCACCCGTGCGGAGGCTGAGGACCAGCTTGCTGCGGTGCGGCGGCTGTTGGGGATCGCCGATGAGGTCGGTGACGATCCGAAGGCGGTGGCCGGGCTCAGGGTGCAGATAGCCGCCCGGATCCGGGCCGATCACAAGGCGGGTCTGGGGCTGCCGGAGTTCGAGGCGATGCGCCGGGCGGTGCTGACCGGTGCGCCGGTGACTGAGCATCTGACGGTGGGGCAGTGGCTGACCCAGTGGCTGGCCGGCAAGACCGCCTTGAGCGTGTCCACACGGCGGATGTATGCCTCGCAGGTGCGGACCTATCTGATCCCGCATCTGGGCCAGGTCCCTCTGGACCGGTTGCGGGTGGCGCATGTGACGGCGATGTTCGACGCGATCGCCGGGGAGGCTGCGGCGGCGGAGGCGAACAACATGGCGCGTCGGGAGGCGGACGCGGCCCGGAAGGCTGCGTGGGCGCGTGGGGATCGTGTGGCGTGGCGGAAGGCGAAGGACCGGCTGGCTTCGTTGCCGGTGTTCCGGCCGCCGTGTCATGCGGCCACCCGGTTCCGGCTGCGGTCTGCGCTGCGCTCGGCCCTGTCGGCGGCCTGCGCCCAGCAGCTGGTGACGGTGAACGTGGCGGCGCTGGCGGAGATCGGCTCGGGCCGGTCGCCGAAGGCATTGGTGTGGACGGCTGAGCGGGTGGCGTACTGGCAGGCGACAGGGAACAAGCCGTCGCCGGTGATGGTGTGGACGGCCGAGCAGACCCGGGCGTTCCTGGACCGGGCACAGCGTCATGAGTGGTACGCGCTGTATCTGCTGGTCGCGTGTACCGGGCTGCGCCGGGGGGAGGCCTGCGGGCTGCGGTGGATCGATGTGGACCTCAATGCCCGAATGATCTCCCCGGCCAAGCAGCGGGTGCAGAACGGCTGGGAGGTGCTGGAAACCGACCTGAAGTCCGATGCCAGCGAACGCGACGTGGGCCTGGCCGATCAGGTCGTCGAGGCGCTGCAAGCCCAGCGGGAGTGGCAGCAGGAAGCAAGGGAGCGGGCCGCGTCGGCGTGGGTCGAATCGGGGCTGGTGTTCACGACCGATGTCGGTGCGGGGTTGCACCCGGCCCGGGTCACCGCCCAGTTCAAGCAGCTGGCCCGCGAGGCCGGGCTCCCCCCGATCCGGCTGCACGACTTGAGACACGGTGCCGCGTCGCTGGCGCTGGCCGCCGGGGTGGATCTGAAGGTCGTCTCGGACATGCTCGGGCACTCGGGCACGGCCATCACCCGGGACATCTACACCTCGGTCTACGACGAGCTGAAACACGCCGCAGCCGCGGCCATCGCCGCCGCGATCAACGGCGCCCGCCGCCCGATAGCTGCACCAGCAGTGCGGGGCAGACGGACCGCGAAGCCGCTCGCCGCGACGGGTTGAACGTCAACGGAGGTCGCATCGGCTACAGCAGCGGACCTTTTGTGGCCTGGCCGACCGGTTGGGCGCCCGGAGACTTCCTGCAGGTCAGGCGCGATACACCCGGCCGGAGTCTGGACCACCCCTGGACCATCGAACTCACAGAGCCCGGATGGCCCCGATCCTGCGGACCGAAAATCCACTGGAGCCTGCGCGGAGGTCAGGGCTCGGATATCGAGTTCTGGAACGCAGTCGGAACGCTCCCTGGACCACGCCTGGACCAAAAGATCAACGGCCCGTCAGATTGTCTAGACCATAGCAAGATCAAAAAAGCGAAAGCCCTGGTCAGATACCCTGCCAGGGCTTTCGCTACGGGTGCGCCGTCAGGGACTTGAACCCCGAACCCGCGGATTAAGAGAGGATCGCGCGAAGTCCGCTGGTGGGCGCTGTGGCGCTGACGCATTTGGTAGCGGGGGAGTGGTCCAGGGTGGTCCAGGATGATTGCGACCCGAAGGCCGTGGGCTTTTCATCCGCGGGTTGTTTATCTGAAGGCTCGTAGCCGCGTGATCGGCGCATTGTTCAGCCTCTCCCTCGGCGCCGTCCTCGCCTTTCGCGTCACCGCTGAACTGGCCGCGATCTCGCTGATCCTCCTCGTGGGCACCAAGACCGCCGCCGACCGTGCCGGGCGGACCCGATGACGGGGCTCACGCTGCACGTCCCGGGACAGATGGCCCGCCACCTGGAATACCTCCTGTTGGACGTCAACGGCACGCTCGCCGACTGGGGCGTGCTGCCGCCGGGCGTGCCCGAACGCCTGGCCGCCGTGAACCAGACTTTCGATGTGCTGTTGCTGACCGCCGACCCCGACAACAACCTCCCCGAGATCCGCGCCGCACTCGGCGACATCGACGTCGAAATGCGTCACCGACTCAGAAGGCACAGGTGCGCTGCCCATCCGGCCCCGGACGCGGCGACGTAACGATCGCAGCAGGCAGCAATCCCGGCGAGGCACCGCCGCCGCCTCGGTCGGCCTCGCGCGCGGGCGCGCAGATTTCTGGTGCTCCGCGCCTATCCGCCTACCGGATTGAAACCGTACTCGTCGATCTCGAACGTGGTCAGGATCAGGATGCGGACCCCGGGGAGGTCGTCGTCGGCGGTGATCAGGCGGGATCATCGGGCAGCTGGTGGGGAGTCTGGGGCGGTGGCTGCCGTTCAACGCCGGCAGCGCTCTGGGCGGCTCCGCGACGAAGATCGTGCCGGACTTGCTGCCCCGCTGGGGTGGAGGCGTGGTCCTGGCCGTCTATGCGTTCGCCTTCGCCACGGCGGCGGCTCTCCAGACCTCGGTCCAGCGCGACGTCGCATAACGACTGGTCAACGGCGTACGTCAGGCGTCGACGCCGCCCGTGGCGACGAAGGGAACGGGGACGGCCGCGTCGGCCGGCTCGGCGGGAGTCCGAGCCGGCCTCTCCAGAACGGCTCCCAGCGGGACCGACTGATCCGGAAATCGGATAGCGGTCATGCCGTCTTGAACGCCTGCACGCCGGGCGGTAGCTGGGCTGATGCCTGAGCGTCCAGGAACGCCTTGACCACGGCGCTCTTGGCGCGCCGCCGGGTCCAGAACAGTGCGACGTCGCGGTGTGCGGTGGTGGAGTCGATGGTGCGCATCGTCAGGCCCTCGGTGCTGGTGGTCTGCAGGGCGAGCCGGTTGATGACGCCGATGCCGAACGCCGCGCGGACCAGGGCGACGAGGGTAGCGGGCTGGTCAGTCAGGTAGGCGATGTCGGCGCGTCCGGCGGCTTCGCCGAGGGTGTTGCGCACGTCGAACCCGCCGCCGTCCTCCTCGGTGCCGGAGGGGTTGCCGATCAGCGGGCGCTCCAGGATGTTCTCGATGCTCACCGACGATAGTTTCGCCAGGGGATCATCCTCGCGCATCACCGCGACGATGTCCTCGCGCCAGATCGGGCGGTGGCACAGCGTCGCCTCGCGCATCTTCGGCAGCAGCGGCCGGAATGCCAAGTCGACGGTGCCCTTGGTGACCATCTCCTCCAGGGTCGCCGCGGTGCCCTCGAACAGTTCGACGGTCACGTCGGGGTGTTTCGACTTCAGCTCACGCAGGATCGCGGGGAGATAGGTGGAGCTGACGCTCGGGTAGCTGCCGATCGCTACGTGCGCGACCAGGTTGTCCAGGGTGCTGCGGGCCGCCTCGACGCCGCGCTGCAACTCCAGCAGCGCGGTCATGGCGTGCCCGCGGAACAGCTCGCCGGCCTCGGTGGTGCAGATGGGCCGGGCCTTGCGGTCGAACAGGGTGACCCCGAGGGTGTGCTCCAACGCCGCGATGTGTGCGCTGACCCGCGACTGCGACAGGTGCAACGCCAACGTCGCGGCTCCGAAGCCGCCGCTGTCGGCGACCGCGAGGAAGCTGCGCAGCCAGGCGGTCTGGAGCGACATCGCATCACGGGGATCGCGCGGTGTCAGGTCGAGGGGGTCGACATGTTTGTCGAGGTCCGCAGCCGGGCCGTCGTCGGCCGGGACATCCGGACCGGTCGGCGTGCTCATGGCGCCTCCGCCTCGGCGGCGGCCAGCGCGACGAGTTCGGCCAGGTGTACGACGCGCGCACGGAGGCGGGCACGGCGCAGTACGCCGATCATCTGACGCTGGCATCCAGGGTTGACCACGACGAGGAAGTCTAGATCGAGTACGGCAAGCGCGGCTATCTTCGGCGCCACCACCCGGCGGCTGTCTTTCCGGCGCAGGAGGGCATAGGTACCGGCGGCACCGCAGCAGTCGCCCGCACCCGGGACCTCGACATAGGCACCGAGCGCGCTGATGACCTTTCGGGGTTCCGCGCTGACGCCCATCCCGTTGCGCAGGTGGCAGGAATCCTGCAGACCGATGCGGGCCGGGCGGCCGTCGATGAGGATCGGACCGGGCAGCGAGCCGCGGTCGAGCAATGCTTCGGAGTAATCCACGACCCGATCGCGTCCGGCGACCGCCGCGATGTGCGCGGCGCAGCCGCCGGCGGTGGACACGATCCGTCCCGGCCGGTCGGCCAGCCGCCTGGCCAGTTCCTCGCCGCGCTCGACGTCGCCGTTGTGTGCGTGCAGTGCTCCACAACAGCCCTGATCCTGCGGGACCTCGATGCCGGGGAGGGTCGCCGCCGCGGCCCGGCTCACCGCGGGGAACAGCGATCGCTCGAAGCACCCGAGCATGAGAATCTCGTCGCTGCCTTCCGGCGCGGTAGCTGGAGAGGCGCTCGGCGGAGAGAACCTGGCGTGGCGCCGCAGCCGTCCCGCGAGGCGGATCAGCCGGCCGCGGTCGGCGAAGCTCAGCAGCGGCCGGATCCGCAGCGGTCGACGGCGCCCCTTCCACTGCGCGTTCCGCAGGTCCTCGATCAGGTTGCCATACGGCACACCGGCCGGGCAGACGGGTTCGCAGGCGCGGCAGCCCAGGCAGAAGGAGCCTTGCTCACGAGCGGCGACGTCGAAGACATCGACCTCACCGTGATCGATGGCGCGCATCAGCGCTATGCGACCTCGTGGTGAGGACGCCTCGTCACCGGTCAGCTTGTAGGTGGGACACGAAGGCAGGCAGAAACCACACGAGATGCAGGTACCCAGCTCCTCGGCGTCGAAGATGTCGCCAGCACTCATGATCCCAGCTTCCCGGGGTTTAGGATCCCCACAGGGTCGAAGGCCTGCTTGATCCGGGCCAGCAGGGCCATCTGCGCCGACCCGAGCTGCGCTTCCAGATACGGCAGCTTCGCGGCGCCCACACCGTGCTCACCGGTGATGGTGCCGCCCAGCTCGACGGCAGCGGCGAAGATGTCGTCGAACGCGGCCGCGACCCGTGAGCGCTGCTCATGGTCGCCGGGGTCGAAGCAACCGACCGGGTGGGCGTTGCCGTCCCCGGCATGCCCGAACGTGGCGACGGTCGCCCCGCTCTCGTCGGCGATTTCGTCGATCCGACGGACCAGCTCCGGCAGCAGCGACCGCGGAACGCCGACATCCTCCAGCATGGTCGCGCCGCCGAGCCGCGACAGCGCCGGAAGCGCGCACCGGCGGGCCGACAGCAGCGCCTCCGATTCCGCCGCCGCCGTGGCTACCTGCGCCGAAGTGGCGCCGAACTCGCGCATGAGGTCGGCAATCTCCGCCACTGTGCGCTCTACCTCCGCTGCGCTGCCGTCGTCACCGAACAGCAGCATCGCCCCGGCATCGGTATCCAGGCCGAGCTGCGCGTAGTCCTCCACCGCGCGGATGCACTTGGCGTCGAGGAACTCCAAGGTAGCGGGCAGGATCCCCGCCGCGACCACACCGCGCACCGCATTGCTGGCAGCCTTCAGGTCGGCGAAGTACGCCAGTCCGGTCGTACGCGTGGCCGGTGCCGGCCGGAGCGCGAGCGTCAGCTCGGTCAGCACCGCCAACGCCCCCTCCGATCCGGTGAGCAGCCGCACCAGGTCGAAACCGGCCACGTCCTTCAGTAGCTGCCCGCCGGCGCGGATCACCTGCCCGTCGGCCAGGACGGCCTCGACCCCGAGGACGTACCCCGCGGTGTTGCCGTACTTCAGCCCGTGCAGCCCCCCGGCGTTGGTGGCGACATTGCCGCCGAGTGTCGACACCCGTTGGCTTCCGGGGTCCGGCGGGTAGTACAGCCGGTGCTCGGCGACGGCGCGTGCCAGGTCCTGGGTGGTGACGCCCGGTTGCACGACGGCCGTCAGGTCGATGGGGTTGATGGATGCGATGCGGTTCATGCGTGTCAGCGCGAGCACGATCCCGCCATGGGTGGGTACGGCACCCGCGGCCAGGCTGGTGCCGGCGCCCCGTGGCACCACCGGGATGCCGCGGTCGTTGGCGAATCGCAGTACCCGGGACACCTCTTCGGTGTCGCCCGGCCGGACGACGGCCCAGGGAATGCCGGAGAACCCGAACGTTGCGTCGGTGCGGTACGGCACAAGCGCCGCGGGCCGGGTTTCCACGTTCGGCGCTCCGACGATCCGACCCAGGTCGGCGCCCAGAGAGGGCGCGGCATCCGTGGCCAGTGTGCTCATGCCGCGGTCAGCCCGCCGTCGATGACGAGGGCCGCGCCGTTGACGAACCGGCCGTCGGCACCGGCGACGAACGCCACCATGGCCGCGACTTCCTCAGGGGTGCCCATGCGGCCGTCGAGCTGCCTGGCGGCCATCGCCGCACGAGCAGTCTCCGGATCCGGGGCGTTCGCCAGGATCTTCCCGATCCACTCGGTCCCCACGGTCCCCGGGCAGATCGCCACGCAGCGGATGCCTTCGGCCGCGTGATCGACGGCCACGGCCTTGGTGAGACCGACCAGCCCGGCCTTGGACGCGCAGTACGCGGCGCGGCCGGCCAGGCCGACCTGGCCGCCGACCGAGGCGATGTTGATGATCACCCCGTGGCCGCGGTCCAGCATCAGCGGCAAGGTGGCGCGGGTGGTCAGGAACGGTCCGGTGAGGTTCACCGCCAAGACGCGCTCCCAGTCCTCGTCGCTGGTCTCCAGCACGTTCGCGAGCAGTCCGATGCCGGCGACGTTCACCAGCACCTCGGGGGCCCCGACGGTGACGGCGATCTCCCGGGCCACCGCCCCCACGGCCAGCGGGTCGCAAAGGTCGACTGAGAAGGCGTGCGCCTTCCCGCCGCCGGCCTCGATCAGGTCGCGGGTCCCGGCCAGCCCGGCGTCGTCGATATCGAGCATGGCGACCTCGAATCCGTCGTGGGCCAGGCGCACGGCGGTCGCCCGGCCGATGCCGGAGGCGGCGCCGGTCACGGCGGCGACCGCGCATGTGCCGGTGCTCATGCGTACGCCCGCCCGGGCAGCGAGCCGTCCATCGCGTAGCCGCCGTCCACGTCCAGGCAGGCGCCGGTGGTGTAGCAGGCTTCGTCGGAGGCGAGGTAGCAGATGGCCGAGGCCACCCACTCGGGCGGTGCGATCTTTCCCAACGGGATCTTCTCCATCAGCGACCGCACGATCTGCGCGGTGTAAAGAGGTTCGCTCATCTTGGTCTTCGTGGCGCCCGGCCGGACGCAGTTCACGGTGATCCCGTGTGGTGCGAGCTCCGACGCCATCGTGCGGGTCATCGCTTCGAGCCCACCCTTGGTCGCGGTATAGGGTGCCGCGTTCGGTTCGGAGACCACGGCGTGGACCGACGAGACGTTGACGATGCGCCCCGGGGTCTCGTTCGCGACCATGATCCGGGCCACGGCCTGGCTCAGGAAGAACACGCCGGTCAGGTTCACCGCGATGACGCGGTCCCAGTCCGCCCGGGTGACTTCCAGAAACGGCCTGATGTGCAGGATCCCGGCCACGTTGGCGAGGATGTCGACGCGGCCGAACTGGTAGCTCAGGTACTCCTCCAGCTGCCGCCCCGCGTCCGGGTCGGCGACGTCCATGTCGATGCATTCCACGCGCTCTCCGGCGCTGAGCTCGTAAGGCCACCGCCGGGTGTTCTTCACATCGACTGCGACGACCTTCGCGCCCTCTTGCAACAGCCGCTCGGCCGTCGCCCGTCCGATACCGGAGTCGGCTCCGGTGACCACGGCGACTTTGCCGTTGAATCTCATGGGGTGACCTCTTCTGAACAGTGGGGTCTGCGAGGTGTGCGGAGGGTGTGGAAGTGGTTCGAGGGCAGGCCCGGCGTTTCGACTTCCAGACACAGCACGGCGCCGGACAGCGGCCACTGCCGCACCTGGTCCTCGGTCAACTCGATCGACGCCGAGGTGATGAACATGGTGCGCAGGTCCGGCCCGCCGAAGGCGACGCTGGTCGGACGCAGCACCGGCACCGGTATCTGCTGGGCGACCTCGCCGTCCGGGGTGAAACGGACGACCTGGGCTCCGTCCCAGAAGGCGCACCAGACGTCACCGGCCGAGTCGACCCGGAGTCCGTCCGGGATACCGGCCAGCTCGGAGGTGTTCGCGAACACCTGGCGGTCGCGGACGGTCCCGGAGTAGCTGTCGAACTCGTACCGGTAGATCAGGTCGTCGCGGGAGTCCACGAAGTACATCCACCGGCCGTCCGGCGACCAGTCGATTCCGTTCGAGCAGTAGAAGCCCTCATCGGCGATGGTCCAGGAGCCGGTGTCGTCGATGCGATAGAGGCGGCCCACCGGCCGGGTCTCGCCGTCCTCCAGCGACCCGGTCCAGAACCGGCCGGCCGGGTCGACCGAGCCGTCGTTGAAACGACACGACGGCCGGTCGGCCTCGGGGTCGGCCAGGAAGGTCAGGCCACGGCTGGTCATGTCGAGGAGATGCCAGCCGGTGCGCAGGGCGGCTATCAGCACGTTCGGATCCTCGGTGAGCCCGAGCGCGCCCACTTGGGCGCCGACGTCGATCCGAGCGTGTTGCCGAGGGTTGTGGCCTTGGGCGTAGATGAGCCCGGCAGCGATGTCCACCCAGTACAGCGTCTCTGTCCGCCCGTCCCACAGCGGACCCTCGCCGAGGATGGCCCGGCCGTCCCAGAACACAGGTGATTGGCTGTCGTTCACAGTGAAGCCGATACCGTCGCTCATACGACTGCTCCCATCCGCCACGGCACGATCTCCTCGTTGCCGAACCCGAGCGCCTCGGACTTGCTCGGAGCCCCGGACGCCATGTCCACCAGCGTTTCGAACAGTGCGACGCCGTAACGGAGCTGATCTTCGCGGGCCATCGCCGGTCCGGCGTCGAAGTCCATGTCACCGTGCATGTGATCGTAGAGCCGGGTCGTCGTGCTGATCTTCAGGCAGGGTGTGGGCCGCGAGCCGAACACCGAACCCCGACCAGTCGTGAACGCCAGCAGGTTCGCCCCGCCGGCGACCATCCCGGTCGCCGAGACCGGATCGTAGCCGGGGGTGTCCATGAAGGTCAGCCCTGGCGCGGTGACCGCTTCGGCGTAGGCGACGACGGCGTTGAGCGGACTGGTGCCGCCTTTGAGGACCGCCCCCAACGATTTCTCCCAGATGGTGGTGATGCCGCCGGCCCGATTGCCCTTGGACGGGTTGTTGTCCAGCTCCGCGCCGTTGCGCGCGGTGTAGTCATGCCACCAGTCGATGAGCTCGTCGATCCGTTGGCAGACCTCCGGGGTGGCGGCTCTGCGGCGCAGCTGGTGCTCGGCGCCGTAGATCTCCGGCGTTTCGCCCAGGACGACCCGGCCGCCCGCGGCGACCAGCAGGTCCGCAGCCACGCCCAGGGTCGGATTCGCGGTCAGCCCGGAGTATGCGTCGCTGCCTCCGCACTGCAAGCCCAGTGTCAGCTCCGACAACGGGATCGGCTCCCGCGCAAGGCCGCTGACCTCGGCGACCAGCTTGTCGATCCGCTCCAGCCCGGCGTTGACCGTCGCGACGGTACCTCCGAGGTCCTGGATGCCGAGGGTCTCGGTCATCACCTCGGCTCCGAAGACGTTCTCCGGCTGGTTGATCTCACAGCCCAGGCTCACTGTCAGCACTCTGGCGATGTTCACGTGCTCCGCGTAGCCGCGCAGCGTGCGGCGCAGGATGTCATCGCCCGCCGTGCCCTCGGCCATGCCGCAGCCCAGATCGTGCGTCAGTGCGATGACACCGTCGAAGTCCGGCACTCCGGCGTAGCGGGCGTTCGCGGTCTGGGCGATCATCCGGGCCACCGTCGCCGAGCAGTTCACTGTCGGCAACACCGCGATGTAGTTGCGAGTCGCCGCCAGGCCGCCGGACCGGCGGTAGCCGAGGAAATGGTCGCGCGTCGGTTCGGCCGGGGGCTGCCAGGGTACCGCGGTGCCGGGCGAGGATTCCTCGCCCATGCTGTATGGACCCATGCCGAGGTTGTGGGTGTGCACGTGCGCGCCGGGCGGGATGTCCTCCCGCGCGATGCCGATCACTTCGCCATACTTGCGCACCGGCGCACCGGCCGCGATGGCACGTACTGCGACTTTGTGGCCGGCGGGAATGTCGGCCGAGGCCGAGACCGGTCCGTCCGGCGTGTGGACCGGCGTCCCGGCGCTGACATCGACCTGGACGAGCCCGACGTCGTCCAGCCCCACCCTGGGCACCAGCAGCACGACGCCGCCGGCGCCTTGCGTTCCCGTCATGAAAGCTCCATGCGGATCGTGGTGATGAGGCCGTCGCGCCCCCGGAGTGCGAGCATGCCGAAGCGGTCGTCCTGAATTCTGCGGAGTCCGGTTTCAGAGACCTGAAGCGGGATTGTCATACCGCCGACCCTAGGTCGATACCTGCGACGACGCGAAGCGCGAGTAACAGAACGGCGCCATCCGTATCGCGGATAGGTGCTGGCCGGGCCGCTCGCGCCGCGCTCCGAGGCAGCGATTCGGATTCCGGATTGCGACCTGCTGAAACACGCGCTTCACGCGTTCGGTTCCTCAGCGTAACGTCTGGTGCATCCCAGCAAGACGATGCATTCATCAAAACCATCGAATGCCTTTATCGCCGATAGACGGCTTGGCGAGGCTGACCGTATGTAAACGGGAACTTTTTTGGGAGGCGTGATGTCCGAACACCGTCCAGTGGCGAGCCGACAGTGCTGAGCCCGGTGTCGGCGATCGCGGTCGAAGGCGTTTCCAAGGCGTTCGGCGGCATCGTCGCGGTCGACGGCGTCTCCTTCACCGTCTCCGCCGGCGAGGTCGTCGCCTTGGCCGGCGAGAACGGGGCCGGCAAGTCCACGATCAAGAACATCGTCGGCGGGCTGATCCGCCCGGACTCCGGCGGGGTCAGGTTCGGTGTCGCCCTCGCCGCGGAGGGGGTGGCGGGGACCAAGCACTCGGGCGTCGCGACCGTCCACCAGGAGACCAGCCTGTTCCCGGATCTGACGGTCGCTGAGAACGTGCTGCTCGGCCACCTGAGCGGCGAGCCCGGCGTGATCGTCCGGCCGCGCCGGTTGCGGCGCGCCGCGGCCCCGATCCTGAAGCGGGTCGGTGCGGGCTTCGGCCCCGAAGCTTTGGTGCGTGACTTGTCCGCCGGGCAACGACAGCTTGTCGAGATCGCCAAGGCTCTGGCCGCCGAGCCGCGAGCCATCGTGTTCGACGAGCCGACCGCGTCGCTGAACCTGGCGGAGCGCGAGCTGGTGATGCGGATCGTCGAACAGCTGCGCGGCGAAGGTGTCGCGATCCTGTACATCTCGCACTACATGGAGGAGATCTTCCGACTCAGTCAGCGGGTCGTGGTGATGCGTGACGGCCGGGTCGTCGCCGACCAGCCGACTCGGCAGCTCGACCGGGGGACCTTGGAGTCGCTCATGGTCGGCCGGGAACTCGCTCAGGGGCACCCCCCGCTCCCGAAGCCGCAGTCCACGATCATGCTGTCGGTGCGCAAGCTGGGCGACGGTGGCCGCATCAGCGACGTCTCGTTCGACATCGCCGCCGGCGAGATCTTCGGCCTGGCGGGGCTGATGGGTTCGGGACGGACCGAGGTCGCCCGGGCGGTCTTCGGATTGGCCGGCAAGATCGGGACGGTCGAGATGGCCGGCCGGCAGCTGCGCCGGGGCAACGTGGGCGCGTCCATCGCCGCGGGGATGGCCTTCATCACCGAGGACCGCCGTGGCGAGGGGCTGTTCCTGGAGCGGCCCATCGCCGAGAGCCTGTCGATGGTCGACCTGGACTCGGTGGGCCGTGCCGGGTGGCTCGGGTGGCTCGACGGCGGCGCCGAACGCGGCCTGACCACTCGGCTCGGGCAGAAGGTGCACCTGGTGGCTCGTGGCGGCCTGGGGGCGCAGGGCGGGTCGCTCAGCGGCGGCAACCAGCAGAAAGTCGTCATCGGCAAATGGCTTGCCCGGGAGCCCCGATTGATCATTCTGGACGAGCCGACTCGCGGCATCGACGTCGGTGCGAAGGCCGAAATCCACCGGCTGCTCGTTGACCTGGCGCGGGCCGGCTCGTCGGTGCTGCTCATCAGTTCGGAGATGGAAGAGGTGCTCGGATTGAGCCACCGCGTCGGCGTCATGCACAACGGCCACCTGGCCGGCGTCCTCGACCGGTCGCAGGCCACGCAGGAGTCCGTGATCCGGCTCGCCACCGGAGGTGCGCGATGACCTCGCTGCCTTCTGCGGGTTCGGTCGGCATCTGGACCCGCTCGGTGCTGCGGCGGCAGCCGCTGCTGCCGGTGCTGGTCACACTGCTCGTCATCCTGGCCGCCTGGTATGACGGCTTCGCCACGGTGGCGAACCTGCGCAACATCGCCGTCCAGGCCAGTCCGTTGACCATCGCGGCGGTGGGCATGACCTACGTGATCATGACCTCCGGGATCGATCTGTCGGTCGGCTCGATGCTGTTCCTGGCCGCCGCGGTGGAGTCCAGCAGTGCCCTGATCGACCAGCCGGCCATCGGCGTCTTCCTCGCCATCGGCGCGACCGGCCTGCTGATGGGCCTGGTCAACGGCCTCGCCGTCGCCATGACCGGGGTCCCGGCGCTCATCGTCACGCTGGCCACGATGCAGGCGTTCCGCGGAGCCGGCGGCCACATCACCGGTCAGCAGGACATCAGCCTCCCGGAGGGGCTGCGCGGTATCGGGACCGGATCCCTGCTCGGCGTGCCCACCCCGATCCTGCTCGCCGCGGTCACCGCGCTGTGCGGGGGACTGGTGTTCAGCCGCACCAGGTTCGGCCGATACGTGCAGGCCGTCGGGTCCAACCACGGCGCCGCCGTGGACGCCGGGCTCCCGGTGCGCACCGTTCTCATCGGGGCCTATGCGCTGGCGGGAGTGCTGGCGGCGGTGGCCTCACTGACGCAGACCGCCCGGCTCGGTGCCGTGCAGCCCTCCATCGGGCAGGGCTTCGAACTGACCGTCATCACGGCGGTGGTCCTGGGCGGGACCAGCCTGTTCGGCGGGCGCGGCAGCATCGGCGGCACGGTCCTGGGCGCCCTGGTCCTCACCACCGTACAGACCGGCCTGGTCTTCTCCGGGTCCTCGCCCTACGTCTTCGACATCGTCCGCGGCGGCGTCCTGCTCGTCGCGGTCCTCGCCGCCGGTGCCCGGTGGCGGGTTCTCGCTCGCACAGTCGGGCTGACCAGCCGTCGACGGCCGGCGAACGCCGGTCGCGCCGACACCGCGGGTTCAGCGTGATCAAGAATAACGAAGTGAGGGGAGTTACCGTGAAATCTGTCGGAATCTCGCGCTACGCCGTCGCGGTCGTCGCTGCATCGCTGGTCCTCGCGGGCTGCAGCTCGACCAAGAGCTCGAGCACGTCCCCCGGGTCGTCCGCCGCCTCCGGGGGGTCGGCCGCGGCCCACGGCAAGAAGCTCACGATCGGCGTGAGCTTCGACCTGCTCAACTCGATCCGATCCGCCGAGAAGAACGCGATCCAGAGCGCCGCCGACGCGGCCGGCTACACGGTCGTGTTCGACGTCGCCGACCAGGATCCGCAGAAGCAGGCCTCGCAGATCCAGGACCTGATCCAGGCCAAGAAGGTCGACGCGGTGATCGCGATCGCCCAGGACGGGCAGCAGATCTCGTCCTCGATCAGCCTGGCCAAGGCACACGACGTGCCGTTTTTGACCATCGACCGGGCGGTCGCCGACCAGCAGTCCGTCAGCTTCCAGATCACCGGCGACCCGAAGGCCGACGGCGCCGCGGTCGCAGCCGAGTTCATCAACGCGGCCAAGACCACGCCGCTGAAGGTGCTGGAGCTGGTGGGCGGCTTGACCGACCAGAACGCGATCGGCCGCCGCGACGGCTTCAACGCCGCGCTCGTCGGCAACCCGAACGTCACGATCGTCTCCCAGGTCCCCACCGACTGGAAGCCCGACCAGGCACTGGACGGAACGTCGAACGCGCTGCAGAAGGACCCCGGCATCAACGCGATCTACAGTCCGTCGGACTTCCTGCTGCCGTCCGTGCAGTCGGCGCTCACCGCGGCCAACCGGCTGGCACCGATCGGCGACGCCAAGCACGTGTTCATGGTGACGATCGACGGTGACCCGAACGGCTGCAAAGCCATGAAGGCCAAGACACTCGACGCCGACATCGCCACGCCGGTCGCCGACTTCGGCAAGCAGGCCATCGCGGCGGTCACCACGGCCACCGGAGGCGGCAAGGTGGATCCGCAGACCGTCCAGGCCAAGGGCCTCACCCTCAACCAGGCGAACTTCGCCACGACCAGCTCGCAGGTGTGGGGCTGTGGCTCCTGACCGTGCGCGTGTGGAGGGCCCGGCTCGCGGGTCCTCCACTGCATCCTCCAAGGCGCCGGCGGACGTCGTCCGCGCGACGCCCGCCAGGCGTGGCCGGCCGGCGAGCTGGCTTCGTGCCCCTTCCCGACGCCCGGGATGGCTCGCGGACCTGGCGATGCTGCCGGCACTGATCCTGCTGATCGTGGTGCTCAGCTTCCTGACCGACGGCCTTCTGGCGAAATCCAACATCATCAACGTGTTCAGCCAGTCGGCGGTGGTCGCGATCGCTGCGATCGGTGCCACCTTCGTGATCTTGACCGGGGGCATCGACTTGTCGGTCGGCAGCGTCATCGGAGCCAGCGGCGTCGCCTCGGCGTGGGTGATGAGTACCACCGGGAGCTTGGCGCTGGGTATCGCCGGCGGGCTGTTCGCGGGCGCGGCGATCGGAGCGCTGGTCGGCGCGACGGTGGCGAAGCTGAAGGTCGTGCCCTTTGCCGTGACACTTGCCGGTCTTTATGTCGTCAGCGGGTGTACCACGTTGCTCGTCCACGGCAAGACGATCGGACCGGTGCCCACCGGCTTCATCCAGTTCAGCATCGACGGGCCCGGGGGAGTTCCGGACTCCGTGTGGCTGGCCGTGGTGCTCTATGTCCTGGCCCAGGTCGCGCTGACCCGTACCAAGTGGGGCCGCCGCGTGCTGCATGTCGGCGCGAACGTGGAGGTCGCGCGGATCAGCGGTATCAGAGTCGCGCGCACCACCCTGAGCGTCTACGCCGTCGCAGGACTGTTCTCGGCGATCGCCGGCGTCGTCCTGACCTCCGGCCTGGCCGGCGCGAGCGCCAGCATGGGCAGCCCGCTGCTGCTCAACGTCGTCGGTGCCGTCGTCCTGGGCGGTACCAGTCTGGCCGGTGGCCGGGGAAGCCTGCTGCGCACCGGGATCGGCGTGCTCTTCCTCGGATTCCTGTCCAACGGCATGAGCCTGCTCGGTCTGCAGGACTACGACCAGCAGATCGTCACCGGAGCGTTCATCTTCCTCGCCGCGTCCGCCGACGGCTTGGCGCGGTGGCTGCGGCGGCGGTCGACCGCCAGGCGCGGTCCGTCGGATCCGCAGCCTCAGGCCGCGGGCATGGCAACCGGCTGAGGTGGGACGCCGGCGCCCCGCAATCCATCGTGCGGTCCGCAAAGAGGGGTTGCGGGCCGCACGATGCCTTCTTTCGCGGCGCTCCGACCCGATGTGTGGGTGGGCGGGGAACCGGACCTTGGGTGGAGCGCCTCTTTTGCGTGACAGTTGTGTTGTCGGCGGCGCTATTGGTCGACGAAGTCCACGTTGACAGCGGTGTCGCCGGAGTCGTGCTGCAGGGTCACGGTGGACCCTTCCGGGATGTTGACGCTGACCGTCTTTTCCGTGAAGGTTCCCCAGTCGCCGGTTGCGGTGAAGGCGACGCTCTGGCTCTTGACTCCGTTGACGTAGAGACTCAGCGAGCCGGAGGCCGCTGCGGCGTAGCCGATAGCCAGCTTGTTCGAGGCGTGAAGGCCGTTGAAGGTCACGCCGTCGCCGACGTTCGCCAGGTATCCGACGTTGATCCCGTCGGTGGCGCCACTCCGGATTTCACCCTTCGCACCACCGAGGAGGGTGCCGTATTCAGCCTGTTGCGGCTCTTGGATGTAGTCCACGTTGATGGGCACATCTCCA
The DNA here is from genome assembly GCA_013362315.1 of Catenulispora sp. Taxonomy (GTDB): domain Bacteria; phylum Actinomycetota; class Actinomycetes; order Streptomycetales; family Catenulisporaceae; genus Catenulispora. Next base: position 40,083 of record JABFWL010000294.1, read on the forward strand.
GCGTCGTGCTGCAGGGTCACGGTGGCTCCGGCCGGGATGTTCACGGTGACTGTCTTTTCCGTGAAGGTTCCCCAGTCGCCGGTTGCGGTGAAGGCGACGCTCTGGCTCTTGACTCCGTTGACGTAGAGGCTGAACGTGCCGGAGGCCGCTGCGGCGAAGCCGATGTCCAGCCTGTCGGAGACACCCAGGTTCGAATACGTGACGCCGTCGCCGACGTTGACCATGTAGCCGACGTTCTGCCCGTTCCACGCGCCGCTGTGGGGTTCGACGCGTGCACCGCCGCGCAGCTGGCCGACGGTTGCTCCCTGGCGAACGGTCATGGCGCCGCGTTGCTGGATGTAGTCCACGTTGACGGCCGTATCGCCGCTGTCGTTCCGCAGCGTGATACTGGCGCCGGCCGGGACGGTGACATGGACGGTCTTGGTGGCGAACGTGCCCCAGTCTCCGGTCGAGGGGAAACTGACACTCTGGTTCTTGACGCCGTTGACGTACACGCTGAAGGTGCCTGATGCCGCCGCGGCGTAGTCGACGTCCAGCAGCGGGGAGGCGCTGAGGTTCTGGAACGTGACGCCGTCGCCGACGTTGACCATGTAGCCGACGTTCTGCCCGTTCCACGCGCCGCTGTGGGGTTCGAGCCGTGCTCCGCCTTGGAGAACTCCGGCGTTCGCAGCCTGCCGCTCCGGCAGGTTGTCCCAGCCCTCGCCCCAGGCGTACTTCACGCGCTCCAGCGCGCTGAGGTTGGGGGTCCAGAACGGCGTGACGCTTCCGGTGTTGCTGTTGTTCCTCAGGATATTGAGTTCGTCATAGGCGCCGATGCCGTCGGTGTAGGTGTTGCGGCCGCCGACGCCGTGGCACCAGATCGCACCCAGGTTCTCCTTACGGATGGTGTCGGTCATGGCACGCAGGAAGGCCACCCGATTGTCGGTGCTGGCCGCGTCGTTGAAGTCGAGGTGGGTGTTGAGATCCACCGGCGATCCGAACTCCTCGACGATGGTGCGCGATGCGCACTGGCCTATGCTGGAGTTGAAGTCTTTGACCCAGCTGTCATAGCTCGTCCCACCGCCGAAGAACCAGTACTTGTGCAGGGCCAGGTAGGTCCCGGCGAACCGGGAGTCGTTGCAAAGAGGTGTGACGTCCTCGTCGTAGCGCACGCCGGGGATGAGCATCCTGTTCCTGGGGACCGCCGAGTTGTCCGCTATCCAGGTGGCGGCGATGTTCAGCCAGTCGGTGGCGCTGTAGGCATGGGGTTCGTTCATCGGGTCGAAGTAGACCCGGGGGTTGTTCTGGTAGGTGTTGACGGCTGCCGTCCACATTTTGCCGAAGTTGCTGGTCGCGACAGTGCTGAGATTCGCGGGGTCCAGGCCGACGCTGTAGCCGGCGTCGTGTCCTTCTGTCCAGTAGGACAGGATGATGTTGACGCCCTGGGCGGTCGCCTGGTCGATGACACCACGGTAGGTGTTCCACCAGGGATCAGTCGCGGTCTTGTAGTTGATCGGGATCCGGATGGTGTTGACGCCGAGGCTCTGGAACTGGGCGACGATGGCGGCGGTCTTGGGCTGGACCGTGGCGTAGGTGTCAGTGGTGCTCAGCCCGTCGAGCAGCAGGTCGCAGTCGCAGTAGTTGTCGTCGCGTTCAGACCATTGCGACCAGACCAGGCCGTGGTACTGGCCGGCATCGAGGCCGGTGTCGGCATGGGCCGGCGCCGCACCCGGCCATCCGGAGGCCGGCACGATGACCAGCGTGGCCAGTGCACAGACGATGGCGAAGCGGATGAGGCGGTTCAGGACGGAACTTGCTGTGGTGGGTTGCGGTCTGGCTTGAGAGTGGTTCGGCATGTTCCCCTCCATGCGATGGGTGAGTTGGCGTGCCCGACCGCCGAGTGGCAATCGATGGTCGAACGCGCCCGGTCCGTGGTGGCCGTGGTCGGCGTCACCATGTGCCTCGGCGCGGCGCGCCTTCGTGGGCGAGAACCGATGAAGCCGCGGCGGAAGCTCGAGGAGCGCTGAAGACGGACGATTCGGCGTCGGCGCAGTGTCATGGGGCTGATTCAGCCGGTATCTCCGGCACGGCCTTGAACGGAACGGTAAATGCATACTTCGGCCGGGTGAAGAGCATGTTACGGATCGCTGTGATCTGGAATCCAGATGGCGACAGCACATTTACCCCGGTCGTCATTCGGCCCCGGTGATGTCGGCGATCCCGTGCCTGTGCTGCACCGAAGGTGTATCGAGTCGCGCGGAGCGTCGTGGCGATCCGGATTTCGGATCGCATGAATCTGTAACACGTGCTTCACGCGGCGGTCGCTTGACATTATCTTCGCACATCAAAACCCGCCCTCTGGACTGCCGGCTGAGCCGCCGGCGAAGGAAGGACGCACCATGCCCCCCACCTCACCAATGGCCCATCCTCCGAGGTCCGCCCGAATCCGCCCAGCCCGTTCTGCGCCGGCTGCCGCGCTGGCCGTGATCTTCGCGCCGGCAGTGACGCCGGTCATGGCTCCGCTCCATCAAACATCCGATCACTCGCTTGATTGCCGATGGTGACAGGTGGGGTTGTCGGATCCTTTACGTGCGGATCTGTTGAAGTCTCGTGATGTGAGCCGCTCGAAATGAACCCTTGACATCGGATGTATGGCGGCGCGACCATACGACCTACCATCGCAGGCGCCGGATGAACGGGTTCTTTCCACCCGGGTAACGCACGCCCTCTCTGGTGCGGATGTCGGCGCCTCGACGCCGACCGGCTCCTCCCACATCGCGAACCCGTCCGTGTCCTCCTGGCTCCTGCCGGCAGAAAGGCCGCACCATGCGAGATGCTCCACTAGTCAGGGCTTTGACAGCCTTCGTGCTCGGCGCAGCGGCGGTGGCTGCCGCATGGTCGTCGCCTGCTGCGACGCGGGCGTCCGCGGTCACCGTCACGACCGCCTGGTCCAATGGTGCGTTCCGGGTCGGCACCGCGAATCTGGTTCGCGAGGCGGACATCGTCCTGGGCAGCCCGAACACCGCTGCGGCCCAGTCGATGCCGCTGGGAAACGGGCCGCTGGGTGCGGCAGTGTGGGCCCAGAACGGCTTCACCGCTCAGCTGAACCGAAGCGACACGCTCCCCGGTCGCAAGTCTCCCGGCTGGGTGCAGATCCCGGGGCTGTCCCGGATCACCAGTGCCGTCGACTTCTCGGCCGTCGTCGACCCCTACGACGGGGTTCTCCGCGAATCCGGTGGCGGGATGACCGCGACGGTCTATGTGCGCGCCGACAAGGACGAACTCGTCGTCGATGTCACCGGCGCGGACCCGAACTCGGTCCAGAGCGCCACGGTCAACCTGTGGTCCGGACGGACCCCGGCGGCCGCGGCCGGCGGCGGTGTCGGGACGCTGGCCGAGACCTGGGTCGACAACAACGCCACCACCGGATCGGGCCGCACGTTCGGCTCGCTGGCCGCGCTCACCGCCGGCGGCCGCAACGTCACCGCATCGGTCGCAGACTCCGAGACGGTCAAGGTCAACTTCACGCCCAACGCGGACGGCAGCTTCCGCGTCCTGGTCGGCAGCCCGTCCTGGGCTGGGGGAGACGCCGCTGGGACCGCGGCCGCGCTGCTCGGCGCGGACGCGTCCGCGACTTCCAGCGCGCTTCAGGCGCCGCATCTGGCCTGGTGGCACAACTTCTGGGCCAACTTGGGGTTAGTGAAGCTGTCTTCGGCGGACGGCGTCGCCAATTACATGGAGAAACTGCGCACTCTGTACTACTTCACTGCCGCCGAGGAGTCTCGTGGCCCGCTGCCAGGCTCTCAGGCCGGCGTCGCGGACTTGTTCAACTTCTCGCAGGACTCCCAGAACTTTGATCCGGCCGCCTTCTGGTTCTGGAACCTGCGCGGCCAGGCTGCTGCGAACATCGGCGCCGGCGCGTTCACGCTCAACTCAGGGCTTTTCAACCTCTACACCTCGAACCTGGCCAATATCCAAGCCTGGACGACGGCGAAGATGGGCGGACGGCCCGGGATCTGCGTGCCGGAGACGATGCGGTTCAACGGCGTGGGCTACGAGGAGGGGGGCTCCCCGCCTTCGATCTCCGGGATGAGCTGTGCCGATCCGTCGCAACAGGGCTCGTTCTACAACGCCCGGACCGTCTCCAGCGGCGCCGAGATCGGGTTGTGGGTCTGGCAGCAGTACCTGACCACCGGCGACCGCAGCTTCCTGCAGCAGAATTATCCGCTGATGCAGCAGGCGGCGACGTTCCTGCTCGCCTACACCACCGTCGGCTCGGACGGACTGCGGCATGCGGTCGCCAACGTGCATGAGAACCAGTGGGACGTGCAGGACCCGGTCAACATGATCGACGCGATGAAGGCGCTGTTCCCGGCCACCATCGCCGCTGCCCAGACGCTGAACACCGACCCCTCGCTGGTCTCCCAGCTGCAGACGGCGATTCCGCAGATCCCCGACTACCCCCGCACCGACCAAGCCACCCACCAGCAGTTGTTGACCGCCTCGGCGGACTCCTCCGGCACCGACGTGCTGGGCCAGTCCTCCCAGCCGACCGCGGCCATCCACAACAACGAGAACGACGACCTGGAATCGGTCTGGCCCTACAACCTCATCGGCGACACCTCGCCGCTGTTCTCCCTGGCCCAGCGCACGTACAACCACCGGGTCAACGCGTCGTTCCCGGACTGGAGCTTCGACGCCGTCCAGGCCGCCCGCCTGGGCCTGGGCTCCGAAGTGGCCTCCCAGCTGAGCACGCTGACCCAGAAGTACCAGGCCTACCCCGACGGTCTGGGTTCCTGGCTGGGCGGCACCGGATCAGAGCCCTACATCGAGCAGGAGGCCAACGTCGCACTCGCCGTCAACGAAGCCCTGGTCCAGGACGACGACGGTGTCCTGCGCATCGCCCCGGCCCTGCCGGCCGGCTGGGATGCCGACGGCACCCAGTACATCCAGGGCGGAAGCACCGTTTCGGTCCAGGTGCACGGCGGCGTCATAGGCACCGTCGGCATCCACGCCGGATCCACCGCCGGCATCACCGTCCGCAACCCGTGGCCCGGGCAAAGCGTCGAAGTCGTCGACGGCACCGACGAGTCCACGGTCGTGGTCAGTCCGACCACTGCCGGCCAGTTCTCGATCCCCGCCACGGCCGGCAAGTCCTACCTCGTCCAGCAGGTCTCGGCACCGGTTGCCGGGATGACGTTCAGTGTCCTGACCGGCGCCCCGGCCACCAAGGCGAGCCATCTGGGCACCGTCCAGATCGGCCTGGACGCGCCTGTGGTCTACCGGAACCTGGCCGCATCGTTCAACAACGTCGGCATCACGGCGGACACCAACACCGCGCCCGGCAACTTCGACGGCGGCACCGCGAGCCTGTCGCAGACCGCGATGAGCAACGCCGGCGCCGCGCCGGGAGCAACCATAACCTCATCGGGCGTGACGTTCACGATGGCGAACGTGGCTGCCGGAACCGCCGACAACACGGTCACCAAGGGGCAGATCATCGCCATGCCCGGCGGTGGCACCAGCCTCGGATTCCTGCTGACCGGCACCTACGGCCCGGTCACCGCCCCCGGCACCATCGTCTACACCGACGGCAGCACCCAGAGCTACACCCTGACCTCGCCCGACTGGTTCTCCACAACGCCACCGACCGGCGGGGCCGTGGCCGTGAACTCCGCCTACCAGAACCGGCCAGGGAACACCACGTACGTACACACCGCCGATGTGTTTTCCGAAACCGTTCCCCTGGCCTCGAACAAGATCGTCGCGTCCGTCGTGCTGCCGAACACCGGCGGCCCTGACGGGCACACTCCCACGATCCACGTCTTCGCCATGGCTTTCAGCGGCCCGTCCCCGGTGATCAGCCTGCGGGCCCATACGAACAACATGATCGTCGCCGCCGACAACGCGGGCTCCTCGCCGTTGATCGCGAACCGGACGGCGATCGACACGTGGGGAATGTTCGACCTGATCGGCAACCTGGACGGGAGCGTCAGCTTCCGCGCGCACGCGAACAACATGATCGTCACCGCCGAGAACGCCGGTTCCTCCTCGCTCATCGCGAACCGGACGGCGATCAACACCTGGGAAGAGTTCGACCTCATCCAGAACGTCGATCGCAGCGTCGCCTTCCGCGCGCATGCGAACAACATGATCGTCACCGCCGAGAACGCCGGTTCCTCGCCTCTGATAGCGAACCGCACGGCCATCGACACCTGGGAGGAGTTCGACCTCATCAAGGACTGAAAGGACTGACACCGGCAGGCGTGTCCGCCGTGGACGGCAACGCCCCACGGCGGACACCCGCACCTCGACATCGCGCCGCTTTCCGTCTCTCAAGGAGCACCAATGGCAACTCCCATTCCGCGGGCGCGACTCGACCGCGCCCGCGGCGGCGCGCTCGCCCTTGCGGCAGCTGCCCTCTTCCTGGCCAGCACCACGACTCCGGCCGCCGCGGCCGCCCCTGCGGCACCTGCGCCACCCACGGCCGGGTCCACGGCCTGTCCGTGGGTCGGTTCGTCGGCCCCGATCCCGCAACGGGTCAGCCAACTGCTGTCCCACATGTCGCTCACACAGGAAGTCACGCTGCTGACCGGCAGCACCGGATCCAACTACATCGGGTTCACCCCGGCGATCGGATCGTTGTGCATCCCGGCGATGAACCTGAACGACAACCCCAACGGGGTCGGATGGATGACCGGTGTGACCCAGTTCCCGACCGCGGTGGACGTCGCCGCCACCTGGGACACGACCGCTGAACAGCGCTACGGGCAGACCATCGGCGCCGAGCAGGCCGCCAAGGGCGCCACGATCGACTTCGGCCCGATGGTCAACATCGTGCGCGACCCGCGGTTCGGCCGGAACTACGAGACCCTCGGCGAGGATCCCTACCTCAGCGGGCAGCTGGGCGCCTCCAACATCCGCGGTGTGCAATCGACGGGTGTGATGGCCCAGGTCAAGCATCTGGCCGCGTACAACCAGGACGTCAACCGCAACACCGTCAGCGCCCAGGTCGACGACCGCACCGAGCAGGAGATCTACCTGCCGGCGTTCCAGGCCGCCGTCCAGCAGGGCGCGGTTTCCTCAGTGATGTGCGCCACCAACTTCGTCAACGGTGTCGCAGCATGCCAGAACCCGCATCTGCTGACCTCGGTGCTGCGCCAGCAGTTCGGCTTCACCGGGTTCGTCACCTCCGACTGGGGCTCCATCTACCCCACGAACTCCCTCGACGCCACGGTGCGGGCCGCCCAGGCCGGGTTGAACCAGGACATGCCCGGCAGCGACGGCGACTACGGCAGCCAGCTGGTCGGCGCGGTCAACGGCGGTTCGGTGCCGAAGTCGACCGTGGACAACCTCGTCTCCCAGGTGCTGACTGAGATGTTCGCCTTCGGGCTGTTCGACAAACCCACCTCCGGATCGACCGACCAGACCGCCACCAGCCCGAACCACGTGACGACCGCCAGAGGACTCGCCCAGGAAGGCACGGTGCTCCTGAAGAACGCCAGCGGCGTCCTGCCGTTCGGATCGGCCGTGTCCTCCATCGCGGTCATCGGCGCCGACGCCTCCACGAAGCCGATCACCCAGGGCAACCCCAATGCCAGCGGCTACGTGACCTCCAGCGGCACGGTCACCCCGCTGCAGGGCATCACAGCGCGCGCCAACACCAGCGGCGTCAAAGTCGGCTACGACGATGGGACCAACAGCAGCACCGCGGCGTCCCTGGCCGCGTCCTCGTCAGTCGCGGTGGTGTTCGTCGGCAAATCGGAAGGTGAGAACGACGACCAGGCGAACATCGACCTGGCCGCCTCGGACAACGCGTTGATCTCCTCGGTCGCCGCTGCCAACCCGCACACGGTCGTGGTGCTCAACACCGGCTCGGCGGTCACGATGCCGTGGCTGAACTCGGTGGCCGGTGTGTTCGAAGCCTGGTACCCGGGTCAGGAGGACGGCAACGCGATCGCCGGGCTGCTGTTCGGGGACGTCAACCCCTCCGGGCACCTGCCGGTCACCTTCCCGGCAAGCCTTTCGCAGGTCCCGGCGCCGACGGCCGCCCAGTGGCCGGGCACCAGCACCGTTCCCGGCTGCACGCAGCCGACCTGCGTGCAGTATTCCGAAGGGCTGGGCGTCGGCTACCGCTGGTACGACTCCCAGAACATCGCACCCCTGTTCGAGTTCGGGTTCGGGCTGTCCTACACCAGCTTCGCGTTCAGCAACCTGTCGATCAGCCCGCTGATCAAGGGCGGCGCATCCACGGTCACCGCCACGGTGACGAACACCGGCACCCGGAGCGGAGCCGACGTCGCGCAGCTGTACGTCACCGCCCCGTCGGCGGTCGGCGAGCCGCCCAAGCAGCTGAAGGGTTTCGCCCGCGTCGATCTGGCACCCGGCCAGAGCACCACGGTCACCCTCCCGCTGACCGAGACCGACCTGCACTACTGGAACACCGGCGGCAACGGCTGGGCCACCGCCACCGGCGGCTACACGATCTCCGTGGGCGATTCCAGCCGCAACCTGCCGTTGTCCGGTTCGCTGACCGTCACCACCGCGCAACTCGGCCAGCCCGTCACGATCGCCAACCCGGGTCCCCAGGAGGGCGTCGCCGGGGCCGGCGCATCTGTCACGGTCACCGCCGCCGACACGACCGCGGGGCAGTCGCCGTCCTACACCGCCACCGGGCTGCCCTCCGGGACGGCGATCAACCCGGGCACCGGAGCCATCACCGGCACCCCGACGACCGCCGGAACCAGCACGGTCACCGTCAAGGCGGCTGACGCCACGGGTGCGTTCGCCACCACCAGCTTCACCTGGACGGTCACCCCGGCAGGCTCGGGGATTCCCACCACGTCGCTGGTCGGCTACCAGGGCCTGTGCCTGGACGTGTTCGCGGCCAGGAGCGCCGACGGCACGCCGGCCCAGGTCTACACCTGCAACGGCACCGACGCCCAGCGCTGGACCGCCGAACCTGACGGAAGCGTGCGCACCATGGGCAAGTGCCTGGACGCCGCCGCCGGTGGCACCGCGAACGGAACCAACGTCGACCTGTCCACCTGCACCGGCACCGGCGCGCAGCAGTGGGCGCCGCAGACGAACGGGACACTGCTCAACACGGCTTCGGGACGGTGTCTGACCGACCCCAACTCCGGCCCAGCCGGCACCCATGTTCAGCTTTCGGACTGCACCGGCGCCGCGAACCAGGTGTGGACGCCCGCCGCGTCCCGCACCGGACCGGTGCCCGGGTATCAGGGCTTGTGCATGGACGTGCGCTACGCCAACAGCGCCGACCGGACACCGGTGCAGGTCTACACCTGCAACGGCACGAACGCCCAGCAGTGGACCGTCGGAACGAACAGCACGATCCAGGCCCTCGGCAAGTGCCTGGACGTCAACGCGGCCGGGACGGGCAACGGCACCGTGGTCCAGCTCTACACCTGCAACGGGACGGTCGCGCAGAACTGGCGGCCGCAGCCAGACGGCTCGCTGCTCAACCCCAACTCCGGCAGGTGCCTGGACGACGCCGCCAACGGCGGCTCGGGAACCCAGCTGCAGATCTGGGACTGCAACGGCGGCGCCAACCAGAAGTGGGTCCTGCCGTAGTGATCGGCTGCCCCACCCGAGCATGACGACTGACGCGTGCGGTCGCTGGACGTCGACCGCACGCGTCGGTCCCACCCTGAGAGGTTGACATGGCACGTTTTCGAGGCGGGACGCTCCTCGCCGCAGCAGGACTGCTCATCGGAAGTATCGGTCTCCCGAGCACGGCCCAAGCCGCCGCGTCGGCGACGTTCTACACCTCGCCATCGGGCTCGGCCGCGGCGTCGTGTTCACAGGCATCGCCCTGTTCTCTAGCCGGTGCCCAAGCCCAGGCGCGCAGCTTCCTGAGCGCCAACCCCGGCGCCGACGTGTCGGTGCTGGTCGGCGACGGGACGTATCGGCTGTCCAGCGGGCTGGCGTTCGGCGCCGCCGACTCCGGCAGCGCCGGGCATCCCGTGGTGTGGCAGGCCGCGCCGGGTGCGCACCCGGCGGTCTCCGGCGGGTACCAAGTGACCGGCTGGACTCCGGTGGGTGGTACGAGCCTGATGTCGGCGGCGGTGCCGGCCGGCACGCAGACCAGGCAGCTCTACATCAACGGTGTCGACATCCCGGTGGCCCAGGCCAGTCCGGGCTCGCTGGGCTGGACGCTGTCGTCGTGGGACGCCACCGGGTTCCAGGTCAGCGACGCGAACACCGCGAACGCGCTGCTGTCCCTGGCATCGGGGCTCAGCGCGGCCCAGGTGCGCCAGATCCAGTTCAATTGGTCGCCCATGGCTCCCATGGACTGGGCCGCGGCCGAGTGCCCCGTGGACAGCATCGTCGCCGGTGCGAGCGCGGGAACGGCGACGGTGCGGATGGCCCAGCCGTGCTGGAACAACCTGACCAACAAGTCGGCCACGGTGTACGGCCACAACAACGGCGCCGACAACGTCTCGCCGTACAACCTGGCACCGAACACCGGGCCGACGCTGCTGGAGAACGCCCGCGCCTGGCTGCACCCCGGTCAGTGGTACCTGGACAACTCAAGCAACACGCTGTACTACCAGCCCGCGCCGGGACAGCAGATGGCTGCGCTGGATGTCGAGGTGCCGCAGGTCCAGTCCCTGCTGTCGGTAGCCGGGACGCTGGCGAGCCCGGTGCACGACATCACCTTCACCGGCATCCGGTTCACCACCGCGACCTGGAACGATCCGTCGACTCCCACCGGCTTTGTCCAGGTGCAGGCCGGGCTGATGGTCAACCAGCCCAACACGGTGTCCGGCGGAGTCGTGCAACCCGCCACACAGGGGGAGTGCACCTTCGCGACTCCCACCGCTGGATCCTGCCCATGGGCAGCGTTCGCCCAGCCCCTGGCTAACGTCCAGCTGACCGCGGCGCGCAATGTCAGCTTCCTGTCCGACCAGTTCGACGACCTCGGTGGCACCGGCCTGGGCATGAAGTACGGCAGCAGCAACAACACCGTGCGCGGCAGCCTGTTCACCGAGATCGGAGCGGCCGGCGTCTGGCTGGGCTGCGGTTCGGATCCCAACCCCGGCAGCAGCGACGATCCGGCGTCGACGGTGATTCAGAACTGTTCGGCCGATCCCACGGCCTCGGCCAACGATCAGTTCGGTGCAGGTGGCGTCAACGAGATCATGACCGGCAACACGATCGACAACAACGTCTTGTACCGTGCGGGCCTGGACTACCTGGGCACCGTCGGCGTCACGCTGATGTTCACCCAGCACACCACGATCAGCCACAACGACATCTCCGGCATGCCCTACGACGGGCTGACCTCCGGTGCCTGGCAAGGCCACGTCGACGACGTCTCCAAGGCCCCGACCCACAACGACCAGACCTCGGGGAACATCAACTCGAACGTCGTCATCAGCAACAACCACATCCACGACAACATGCAGGTCTACACCGGGGACGGCGGCGCGATCTACACCGAGGGGCATGACGGCGCGACCATCCTGAACAGCGACGGCTCGGTCAACACCGCGGCTTCCTACGCCAACGGGCTGAGCATCACCGGCAACGTGCTGGACGGCTCGCGCAACGGCTACGCCGAGGCCCCCGACGTCGGCTCGCAGTGGATCACGATGTCGGGGAATGTCGAGTTCCACAACGCCCACTCGTTCTCCTGCAACTGGCCGACACCGCAGGGCTCCCGAGTGACATTCACGGGGAACTGGGCGGCTGACACGGGCGACAGCAGCTGCTATCCCAACAACACGAGCAACACGACCTACTACGGGAACACGCCGATTCCGGCGAACCCCGGCCCGGCGGATCTGCCCAGCACCGTGCTGGCCAACGCCGGACCCACAACGCAGTACCAGTCGCTGGAGGCCGCACTGCCGATCCGGATCGACTACACCGGGTTCTCCTCCGGCCAGGCTCTGGTTGCCGGCTCCGGCTTCACCCCCGGCATACCGGTGTACATCAAGGGCACGCTCGCTACCGGGGTCTCCTACCTCTCCGGCGGATTCCTGACCATGCCAGTGCCTTCCGGAACTCAGGCCTCCGACATCACCGTGGGCCTGCCGGCCGGGGCTACCCGAGTCAACGACACCGACCCCTCGATCACCTACAACGGGTACAACCTGTCCAGCGGGCGCGGAGTGGGCGACTTCGGGAACGACGTGCACTATGGCGCGGTCGGAGCGACCGCGACATACCGGTTCACCGGGACCGGGATACAGGTGTTCGGGGAGCAGTACACCGACCAGGGCACCATCGGCGTCAGCATCGATGGCGGAACGCAGACCGTTGTGAGCGCTGTACCGGTCGACGGTACGCGGCACTCGAACGTTCCGCTGTTCACGACGACCACCCTGGCTCCGGGTGCACACACCATCGTGGTGGCCGCGTTGTCCGGAATCTTCAGCACCCTGGACGGCTTCGCCGTGCTGAACAGCGCCAGACTCGACGACACCGACCCGGCGATCGGCTATACCGGTTTCACCCACTTCGGGCCGCCTCGCGGCTTGGGTGACTACGGCGACGACATCCACTACGCCACCGCCAACGGGTCCACGGCGACGTTCACCTTCGGCGGTACCGGCGTCCAGGTGTTCGGTGAGCAGTACACCGACCAGGGGAACATCGGCGTCAGCATCGACGGCGGAGCCCAGTTCGTCGTCAACACGGTCAGCAGCGACGGTCAGCGACACACGAACACCCCTGTGTTCACCACCGCGGGGCTGCCCTTCGGCGCCCATACCGTCACCGTCACCAAGCTGTCCGGGATCTTCAGCACCCTGGACGGCTTCCAGGTCCTTACCACGAACCGATTGGACGACACCGACCCGGCGATCGGCTATGCCGGTTTCACCCAGGGCGGGCCGCCTCGCGGCTTGGGCGACTACGGCGACGACATCCACTACGCCACCGTCAACGGGTCCACGGCGACGTTCACCTTCGGCGGTACCGGCGTCCAGGTGTTCGGTGAGCAGTACACCGACCAGGGGAACATCGGCATCAGCATCGACGGCGGTCCCCAAAGCATCGTCAGCACCGTCCCGGCCGACGGCCAGCGACACAGCAACGTCCCCGTATTCACGAGCACCAGTCTCAGCAACGGCACGCACACGGTTGTGGTGACCAAGCTGTCCGGAATCTTCACGACACTCGACGGGTTCAACGTCGTGAGCTGAGGCCGGGACGGTTCACACCGAACGCGCCGAGGCGTAGAGATGGGGGCGGGGCGGGTGGGTGACGGTGCGCCGCATCCGCCCCGCTACCACAGGCCGGGCTGCTCCCGTGGCCTGGCGCGTGGGGCTGCCGCTGGCGTCTGGCGATTGTGCAGCATCCAGAATTCAGGGGCGAAAGTCGACCAGCGCGGACGAATGTATTCGGGCGGCGGTCGTGAAAACCGCTGGTTGGTCGCCACAGGGTATTGCCCTGCTTGTGGCTCAAGTGTGTCGTCTGTTCAAGAAATCTGCTGGTCAAGGGTTCGAGTCTCGCGACGGGAGTGTGGTTGAAGACTTGACCGGGCTGTTGTTTCGGCGATATCAAGTCCTCTCTCGGGTGAATCTTCGCGGGGTCTTCCCGTGGTGCGGGTGGGGGTTCATCGGGTTCTTCGGCTGCTTCGGCAGTCTGGACGGGACGGGGTGAGGAGGCGGTGGAGATGGCTCGGCAGGCGGACGTTGCTGGGGATCCGGGCGGTGTCGGCGGCGGTATGGCTGTGCGCCTTGCGCAGGTGGCGGATCTTCCGGTGGTGTTGGATGTGCCGTCGGCGGGGCGGTTGCTGGGGATCGGTCGGACGCGGGCCTACCGGCTCGCCCACCGGGGCGGATTCCCCTGCCGGGTGATACGGATCGGTGGGAGCTGGCGTGTCCCGACTGCGGATCTGCTGGCGTTGCTCGGACTGCCGGCGAGCTCTGTTGCTGCCGGACTGGGCGCGGCCGGTCCGGAGGCGCCGATTGGGGAGAATCCGGCTGCTGGTCGTCCGGTGCTGCGTCGGCCGGACCGCCTGTACAGGGCTCGGTGATGGCGGCGTCTACGGGTTCGGTGTTCAAGAAGTGTGGTTGCCGGGAGCCGGTGCTCGGACCGGACGGTGTGCAGTTGGTTGGCGCCGATGGGAAGCTGGCGGTGCGGCGTCTGGGTGTGAAGTGCCCAAGGCTGCGTCGTGGTTTCGGGTGGAATCCGCGGCACGGCACCTGGTATTTCCAGTACGACCATGCCGATGCCGTCGGCAGCCGGGTCGTGGTGTCCTTCGGGAGCCTGGCTACCCGTGCGGAGGCTGAGGACCAGCTTGCTGCGGTGCGGCGCCTGTTGGGGATCGCCGATGAGCTCGGCGAGGACCCGCAGGCGGTGGCCGACCTCAGGGTGCAGATAGCCGCCCGCATCAAGCTCGATCACAAGGCGGGGCTGGGGCTGCCGGAGTTCGAGGCGATGCGGCGCGCAGTGTTAGCTGGTGTGCCGGTGACCGAGCATCTGACGGTGGGGCAGTGGCTGAACGAGTGGCTGGCGGGCAAGACCGCCTTGAGCGTGGCCACCCGGCGGATGTATGCCTCGCAGGTGCGGACCTATCTGATCCCGCATCTGGGCCGGATCCCCCTGGACCGGCTTCGGGTGGCGCATGTGACGGCGATGTTCGACGCGATCGCCCGCGAGGCTGCGGCGGCGGAGGCGAACAACGCGGCGCGCCGGGAGGCGGACGCGGCCCGGAAGGCGGCATGGGCGCGTGGGGATCATGCGGCGTGGCGGGAGGCGAAGGACCGGCTGGCCGGGTTGCCGGCGTTCCGGCCGCCGTGTCACGCCGCGACCCGGTTTCGGCTGCGGTCTGCGCTGCGCTCAGCCTTGTCGGCGGCGTGCGCGCAGCAGTTGGTTACGGTGAATGTGGCGGCGCTGGCGGAGATCGGGTCGGGCAGGTCGCCGAAGGCATTGGTGTGGACGGCCGAGCGGGTGGCGTACTGGCAGGCGACGGGGAACAGGCCGTCGGCGGTGATGGTGTGGACGGCCGAGCAGACCCGCCAGTTCCTGGACCGGGCGGTGCGGCACGAGTGGTATGCGCTGTATCTGTTGGTGGCGTGTACCGGGTTGCGCCGGGGTGAGGCGTGCGGGTTGCGGTGGATCGATGTGGATCTGGATGCCCGGATGCTCTCCCCGGCCAAGCAGCGGGTGCAGAATGGCTGGGAGGTGCTGGAGACCGACCTGAAGTCCGACGCCAGCGAACGCGACGTCGGACTGGCCGACCAGGTCGCCGAGGCGCTACGCGCCCAGCGGGACTGGCAGCAGGACGTACGCGAGCGCGCCGGGTCGGCGTGGACCGAGACCGGGCTGGTGTTCACTACCGCCGACGGCGCAGGGCTGCACCCGGCCAAGGTCACCGCGCAGTTCCAGCAGTTGGCCCGGGAGGCCGGGCTGCCGCCGGTCCGGCTGCACGACCTGAGACACGGTGCCGCGTCACTGGCGCTGGCCGCCGGGGTGGATCTCAAGGTCGTCTCGGACATGCTCGGCCACTCCGGCACAGCCATCACCCGGGACATCTACACCTCGGTCTACGACGAGCTGAAACACGCCGCAGCCGCGGCCATCGCCGCCGCGATCAACGGCGCCCGTCCTGCGTCCTCGCCGGTTGGGCGCAGCAGGCGGACCGTGAAGCCGCTTGCCGCGACGGCTTGAACTGGACGGAGGATGCATCGACCACACCAGCGGACCGTTTATGGCCTGGCTGACGCGCTGGGGAGTAGGAGACTTCCCGCAGGCCAGGAGGGGTACCCACCCGTCCGAACCCTGGGCCGCCGAACTCCCAGAGCCCAGATACCCCCTGATCCTGCGGGCCGAAAATCCACTGGAGTTCTCGAGGAGGTCAGGGTTCGAACATTGAGTTCTGGAACGCAGTCGGAACGCACCCTGGACCACGCCTGGACCATCCAGCCTGACGGGGCGTCAAGAGGTTCAACCACTTCAAGATCTAAAACACGAAACCCCAGCTCACGTTAGGTGAACTGGGGTCTGCTACGGGTGCGCCGCCAGGGACTTGAACCCCGAACCCGCGGATTAAGAGTCCGCTGCTCTGCCAATTGAGCTAGCGGCGCTTGGT
>JABFWL010000335.1 GCA_013362315.1 Catenulispora sp.
GCGGGTGGCGCTGGCCCGGGCGCTGGCGAACTCGCCGCGGGTGCTGATCGCCGACGAGCCGACCGGGCAGCTGGACTCCGAGACCGGGCGGGCGGTGATGCGGCTGCTGCGCGCCGTGGTCGCGGCGGAGAACGTGACGGCGCTGGTGGCCACGCACGACCCGCTGATGATGGAGCTCGCCGACCGGGTGATCACCATCGGCGACGGCCGGGTGATCGCCGACACCGACACCGAGGGCGATACCGGCGGCGAGACGCCGGGGTTGTCGGCGGCGGCCGGAGTTCCGGCTTAGAAGAACAGTCGGCTTTGAAGAACGATCACAGACCCCGGACACTCTCGGCGGCCCCCGAGAGTGGCTCCGGGTTCCGGCCGGGACCTGGTATGGACTCCACCACCGGCCGATGAGGGGAGCGCCGCCGGCCGCCCGCGAGTCTCGGCCCCGGCCGCAGCGCTCCCCGCCACTTGGGGACGGGGCCTTGACCGCTGGTAGGCGGTCAAGGCCCCGGTGGCGTCATCAGGGCCCTGCCGACAGCGGCTGCCGGTCAGGCTGTCGACCAATCTGCCGGTCAGTCCACCGGGCTGGTCACGTACGCGATCGGCGCCTCGACCGCGGTGCCCGAGCCGTCCCGGCGCGGATCCACCGCCGGCAGCGCCAGCGGCGTGCCGCTCTCGGAGCTGGCGTACGCCGGCGCGTTCACCGCCCACGCCGCCACCAGCCGGTGCTCGCCCTTCAGGAAGCGCTGGCAGCGGACGCCGCCGGTGGCGCGGCCCTTGGTCGGGTACAGGTCGTACGGGGTCGCCTTGATCGTGGTGGCGGTGTCCACCAGGGCGTCGTCGCTGCCGGCCATCGAGACCACCAGGCCGTCGCGGCCGGGGTCGACCGCGCCGAAGAAGATCACCGAGGCGTCCTGGTCCAGGCTGATGCCGGCCATGCCGCCGGCCGGGCAGCCCTGCGGGCGCACCAGCGCCGCCGAGTACTTCAGGAGCTGGGCGTCGTCGGTGATGAAGGCCAGCTCTTCGGCGCCGGTGCGCAGCTCGATGGCGCCGACCACGGCGTCGCCGTCCTTGAGGGTGATGACCTCGAAGGTGTCGCGGTTGCGCGGATAGTCCGGGACCACCCGCTTGACCACGCCCTGGACCGTGCCCAGCGCCAGTCCCGGGGAGTCCGGGGACAGCGAGCACAGGCACAGCACGCGCTCGTCCTCCTCCAGGCGCACGAACTCCGAGACCGGCGCGCCGCCGGACAGGCTCGGCGCGGTCTTCGAGGCCCCGGCCGGCAGCACCGGCAGGTCGATCACCGGGAACCGGATCAGCCGGCCGGCGGTGGTGACCGCGCCGACCTCGCCTCTTATCGTCGAGGTGACGACCGAGGCGATGGCGTCGTTCTTGGTGCGCTCGCCGCCGGAGCCCAGCGTGGTGACGCCGGAGTTGGTCCGGGACAGCAGGCCGGTGGCCGACAGCAGGACCCGGACCGGGTCGTCGGAGATCTCCAGCGGCTGCGCCTCGAACACCGGCAGCGTGCCCTCGACCAGCACGCTGCGGCGCGGCGTGGCGAACTGCTTGGAGATCGCGTTCAGCTCGTCGGAGACCACCTTGCGCAGCAGGTTGTCGGAGTCCAGGATCGCCGTGAGGTCCTTGATCTCGCCGGTCAGCTTGTCGCGTTCGGACTCCAGCTCCATCGAGTCGAAGCGGGTCAGGCGGCGCAGCGGCGTGTCCAGGATGTACGTGGCCTGCTTGTCCGACAGCGCGAAGGCGGCGATCAGGTTCTCCTTCGCCGCCGCGGCGTCGTCGGACTCGCGGATGATCCGGATCACCCGGTCGATGTCGACCAGCGCGATCAGCAGGCCCTCGACCAGGTGCAGCCGGTCGCGGCGCTTGGTGCGGCGGAACTCGGTGCGGCGCCGGACCACCTCGAAGCGGTGGTCGAGGTAGACCTCCAGCAGCTCCTTCAGGCCCAGGGTCAGCGGCTGGCCGTCGACCAGCGCCACGTTGTTGATGCCGAAGGACTCCTCCAGCGGCGTCAGCTTGTACAGCTGCTCCAGCACCGCCTCGGGGTTGAACCCGGCCTTGACCTCGATGACCAGCTTCAGGCCGTTGAACCGGTCGGAGAGGTCCTTCAGGTCGGTGATGCCCTGCAGCTTCTTGCTCTGCACCAGCTCCTTGACCTTGGAGATGACCTTCTCCGGGCCGGTGTTGAAGGGCAGCTCGGTGACCACGATGCCCTCGCGGCGCGGCGTCACCTTCTCGATCCGGGCGGTGGCGCGCATCTTGAACACGCCGCGGCCGCTCTCGTAGGCGTCGCGGATGCCCTGCTCGCCGATGATCTGCCCGCCGGTCGGCAGGTCCGGCCCCGGCACGAACCGCATCAGGTCGTCCAGGGTGGCGTTCGGGTGCTTGATCAGGTGCCGGGCCGCGGCCACCACCTCGCCGAGGTTGTGCGGCGCCATGTTGGTGGCCATCCCGACCGCGATCCCGGCCGCGCCGTTCACCAGCAGGTTCGGGAACGCCGCCGGCAGGACCTGCGGCTCCTGCTCCTGGCCGTCGTAGTTGGGGCCGAACTCGACGGTGTCCTCGTCGATCGAGTCGGTCATTATCATCGCCGCCGGGCTCAGCCGCGCCTCGGTGTAGCGCATGGCCGCCGGCGGGTCGTCGCCGCCCAGCGAGCCGAAGTTCCCGTGCCCGTCGACCAGCGGGATCCGCATCGCCCAGGACTGCGCCATGCGCACCAGCGAGTCGTAGATCGCGGTGTCCGAGTGCGGGTGCAGCTTGCCCATGACGTCGCCGACGACGCGGGCGCTCTTGACGAACCCGCGGTCCGGCCGCAGGCCCATCTCGTTCATCTGGAACAGGATCCGGCGGTGGACCGGCTTGAGGCCGTCTCGCGCGTCCGGCAGCGCGCGCGAGTAGATCACCGAGTACGCGTACTCCCGGTACGAGTCCGAGAGCTCGTCGGCGACGTCGACGTCGATGATGCGCTCTTCGAAGTCCTCGTCGGGCTCGGGGGTGGTGCTGCGGCGTGCCATCTCTCGTGCGGCTCCTGCTCTTCGCGCTGCGATGCGGGTGACGCCCTATTGTTGCGCGCCGGGCTGACAGTGTGGCGCAGGAGGTTCCCACTTCCGTGCGGCATGAGTCCCGCACCGGGCCTGGAAGGTGCCAGGATGGACTCATGCCCAACTCGCAGTCGCCCCTGCCCCGTCCCGCCCATCCCGGTCTGCTCGCCGCGATCGAGCGCAGCGGCTACTATCCGGCGCTGGTCGCCGAGGCGGTGCAGGACGCGGTCGGGTCCGAGGCGGTGCTCGGCCACCTCGTGCACCAGGAGACCACCTTCGACGCCGACGAGGTGCGGCGGCACGTCACCGTGCTGGCCGTCACCCCGACGCGGCTGATCGCCGGGCATACCGACGAGTACGGCTCGGACGATCCGATGGCGCCGGTGCCGCCGGGCTCGCCGGAGTCGGCGGCCGGGGCCAAGGCGTACGCCACCACCTCCACCGAGACCGTGCCGCTGCACCGCATCTCCTCGGTCGTGGTCAGCCGGGTCGTGGAGGACCCGGCCAGCCACCAGCCCGGCACGCCGCCGCGCGAGGTGGTGCTGACCATCGGCTGGGGCGTGGTGAGCCGGCTGGACCTGGAGCCGGCCAACTGCGGCGATCCGCACTGCGACGCCGACCACGGCTACACCGGCACCGCCACCGCCGACGACGTGATGATCCGGGTCTCGGCCGAGGCCGACGGGGCCGACGCGGTGAGCGAGACCCTGGCCTTCGCCCGCGCGCTCACCGACGTGGTGACCGAGGCCGGCGCCCGGAGCGGGCGCTGAGGGCGCGCGGCGCGTGAGCGACAGCGGCGACCCCGGCAATCCCGGCACCACAGCCAGCAAAAACAGCACAGCCGGTACAGCCCACACCGGCCCTGGCAGCGGTCCTGCCACCGACAGCGCGACCGGCACCGGTAGCAGCACCGCCACTGCCACCGCCGCTTCCATTGCCACCTCCACCGGAGACGACAACGCCCGGCTCGTCCTGCCCGCCTACGGCCGCGGCGCCCTGTCCGATCTGCTCCCCGCGGTCCTGAACGCGCTCGGGGTCGCCGACGCCCCGAACCCGCTCGGCCTGGCCCCGGCCCGGCGCGCCTGCGTCTTCCTGGTCGACGGCATGGGCGCCCGGCTGATCGAGCGCAACGCCGCCACCGCGCCGTTCCTGGCCGCCGCCCTGCGCGCGGGCCGCGCGCTGAGCGCCGGCTTTCCCTCCACCACCGCCGCCAGCATCGGCTCCCTGGGCACCGGCCTGCCCAGCGGCGCCAGCGGCATGCTCGGCTACCGGGTCCTGGTCCCCGGCACCCCGCACCTGATCAACCTGCTGCGCTGGGACGCCCCGGTGGACCCGCTCCAGTGGCAGCCCCGCGAGACGGTGTTCGAACGCGCCTGCCGGGCCGGCATCGAGGTCACCCAGGTCACCGCCGCCCGGTTCCAGGACTCCGGCCTGACCCGCGCGGTGCTGCGCGGCGGCGTCTTCAGCGGCGTCGAGTCGCTGGTGAACCGGGTCTCCGGCGCGCTGGAGATCCTGCGGGACGCCGCCGAGCGCGACGCCCGCGCCCTGGTCTACCTCTACTACGCCGACCTGGACGCGGCCGGCCACGTCAGCGGCGTCGCCTCCGAGAGCTGGCGCGAGCAGTTGGCCACCGTCGACGCCACGGTGCGCGAGCTCGCCGGGCGGCTGCCGGCCGGCACCGCGCTCTACGTCACCGCCGACCACGGCATGGTCGACGTGCCCGCCGACCGCCGCGTCGACGTCGACGAGGACCCCGAGCTCCAGGTCGGCCTGCGGCTGCTGGGCGGCGAGGGCCGGGCCCGGCACGTCTACGCCAAGCCCGGCGCCGCGCGCGACGTCCTGCAGATCTGGCGCGAGGCGCTGGAGGACGTGGCCGTGGTCCGCTCCCGCGACGAGGCCGTCTACGAGGGCTGGTTCGGGCCGCCGGAGGGCGTCACCGACCAGGTCGCGCCGCGCATCGGCGACGTGGTCGCGGCCCTGCTGGCGGACTGGGCCGTGGTCGCCACCCGCCGGGAGAAGCTGGAGTCGCGGCTGTTCGGGATGCACGGCTCGCTGTCGGCGTCCGAACAAGAGGTGCCGCTGCTGGTGTTCGCCTCAGACGGATAGCCGCCTCATCTGGATCGGATGAGGGATTCAGTGCCAGGATGGCGCCCATGCGCCAACCCGGAACCTCCGCTCTGAGCTGTACTTCTCCCTTGATCCCGGTGGAGCAGCTCGCCGCCGACTTCGCCTGCGGCACCGCGCCGATCCTCCTCGACATCCGCTGGAAGCTCGGCGAACCGAGCGCATACGGGCACGGGGTCTATCTGGCGGGGCACATCCCCGGCGCGCGCTACGTCAGCCTGGATGAGGACCTGGCTGAGCACCCTGACTCGCCGGTCGGCGCACGCGGCCGGCACCCGCTGCCGGACCCCGGGCGGTTCGCCGCCGCGATGCGGCGCGCCGGGGTGCGCAGCGACCTGCCGGTGGTCGTCTACGACGACGGCGACGGCACCCAGGCCGCCCGCGCCTGGTGGCTGCTGCGCCACCACGGCCACACCGACGTCCGCGTGCTGGACGGCGGCTTCGCGGCATGGCGCGCCGCCGGGCACGCGGTGCAGGAGGGCGAGCCGGCGGCGCCGGCCGCCGAAGGCGACTTCCAGGCCCGGGTCCC
>JABFWL010000386.1 GCA_013362315.1 Catenulispora sp.
AGAGGTCGGCTTCCGACCTCTGCACCGCCGGTTCGTGGCACCCGGCGTGAGCGGCGGTGGGAGCTGAGTGAGACAGGGTGAGGCAGGCTCCGGCGGTGAGACGCCGGAGCCTCCTTCGTCCTCGCTCAGGCCTCGGGCAGCCCCATGTCCCGAGCGATCAGCATGCGCTGGACTTCAGACGTCCCCTCCCCGATCTCCAGGATCTTCGAGTCCCGCCACATCCGGGCGACTGGGAACTCGTTCATGAACCCGTAGCCGCCGTGGATCTGGGTGGCCTCGCGGGCGTTGGTGACGGCGGACTCCGAGCTGTGGAGCTTTGCCATTGCGGCTTCGGCCTTGAAGGGCTCGCCTTGGAGCATGCGGCTGGCGGCGTCGTAGTAGGCGAGGCGGGAGGTGTGGGCGCGCAGGCGCATGTCGGCGAGTTTGAACTGGATGGCCTGGTTGGTGCCGATGGGGTGGCCGAAGGCTTCGCGTTCGCGGGCGTACTTCACGGACTCGTCGACGCAGCCTTGGGCCAGGCCGGTGGACAGGGCGGCGATGGCGATGCGGCCTTCGTCGAGGGTGCGCAGGAAGTTGGCGTAGCCGCGGCCGCGTTCGCCGAGGAGGTTCGCTGCCGGGACGCGGACGTCGGTGAAGGAGAGTTCGCGGGTGTCGGAGGCGTTCCAGCCGACCTTGCTGTACTTCGGGGCGACGGTCAGGCCGGGGGTGCCGGCCGGGATCATGATGGTGCTGATCTCCTTGCGGCCGTCCGCCTTGACGGCGGTGACGGCGGTGACGGTGATCAGGCCGGTGATGTCGGTGCCGGAGTTGGTGATGAAGGCCTTGCTGCCGTTGATCACCCACTCCTCGCCGTCCAGGACGGCGGTGGTGCGGGTGGCGCCGGCGTCGGAGCCGCCGCCGGGTTCGGTGAGGCCGAAGGCGCCGAGCATCTCGCCGGAGCAGAGCTTGGGCAGCCACTGCCGCTTCTGCTCCTCGGTGCCGAAGCGGTAGACCGGCATCGCGCCCAGGGAGACGCCGGCCTCCAGGGTGATCGCGACGGAGGAGTCGACGCGTGCCAGCTCCTCCAGGGCCAGGCACAGAGCGAAGTAGTCGCCGCCCATGCCGCCGTACTCCTCGGGGAAGGGGAGGCCGAACAGGCCCATGCGGCCCATCTGGGCCACGATCTCGTACGGGAACTCCTCGCGCTCGTAGAAGTCGCCGATCTTGGGGGCGACGACGTCGTGGGCGAACGCCTCGACGGTGGCGCGCAGGGATTCGTACTCTTCACTCAGACGGTGATCCATGGCAGTTCCTCCGCGTCAGACCGGGGTGACGCCGTGGCGGCGGCGGGAGAAGAAGCGGTCCTTGCCCTCAGCCGCGCGGTAGCGGGCGATCAGGGCGGAGCGCAGGTCGGCCGGTTCGACGATGTCGTCGATCACCAGCTCGGAGGCCAGGCGTACGAAGTCGATGTCGGTCTCGTACTCGGCCCGCTTGTCGGCGACGAAGGCGGCGGCGTCGTCAGGGTCATCGAACGCCGCGATCTTGTTGGCGTAGACGGCGTTCACCGCCGCCTCGGCGCCCATCACCGCGATCTTCGCGGTCGGCAGCGCGATGGTGGCGTCCGGCTCGAAGCCGGGGCCGGCCATGGCATAGAGCCCGGCGCCGTAGGCCTTGCGCACCACCACGCAGATCTTCGGCACGGTGGCCTCGCTGACCGCGGTGATCATCTTCGCGCCGTGCCGGATGATGCCCTGCTTCTCGACCGCGGTTCCGACCATGAAGCCGGGCACATCGGACAGAAACAGCAGCGGAATGTTGAAGGCGTCGCAGAGCTGGATGAAGCGGGTGGCCTTGTCGGCGGAGTCGACGAACAGCACGCCGCCCTTGAACATCGGGTTGTTCGCCACGATGCCGACCGGCTTGCCGTCCAGGCGGGCGAAACCGACGGTGAGCTCCTTGGCCCACAGCGCGTGAATCTCGAAGAAGGAGTCCGCATCGACCAGGCCCTTGATGAACCGCCGCATGTCGAACGCCTGGCGCTCGCTGGCCGGGACCAGACTCGCCAGGTCGATGTTCGCCGGGGAGTCCGCGGCCTCGGCCGCCGGGGCGTCCTGCTGCCAGTTGGAGGGCAGATAGGACAGGTAGCGCTTGACGGTCTCCAGTGCGTCCTGCTCGGTCTTGACCAGGAAGTGCCCCACCCCGGACTCGGCGCAGTGCACGCGCGCGCCGCCCATGTCCTCCAGGGTGGTCTTCTCGCCGGTGACCATCTCCACCATGCGGTCGCTGCCCAGGTACATCGAGGCGTTGCCCTCGACCATGATCACGACGTCGCAGAACGCCGGGATGTACGCCCCGCCGGCCGCGCTCGGCCCGAACAGCGCGCAGACCTGCGGGATCGAGCCGGAGGCCCGGACCTGGGTGTGGAAGATCTTGCCCGCGCCACGGCGGCCCGGGAACAGGTCCACCTGGTCGGTGATCCGCGCGCCCGCGGAGTCCACCAGGTACACCATCGGCACGCCGGTTCGGTAGGCGGTCTCGATGATCCGGATGATCTTCTCGACGGTGCGGGCGCCCCAGGATCCGGCCTTGACCGTGGAGTCGTTGGCCATCAGGCACACCGGGCGGCCGCCGATCCGGGCGGTGCCGGTGACCACGCCGTCCGCCGGCAGGTCCCCGGCCATGACGTTGGCGAACCGGCCATCCTCGACGAACGAACCCTCGTCGACCAGCAGGGCGACCCGGTCGCGGGCGAACAGCTTGCCGCGCTTCTCGTTGGCCGCGTGGTACTTCTCCGCCCCGCCGCGCAGGATCTCCGCGGTCAGCTCGGGCAGGTCGTGGTGCGGAAGGGTGTGCGGTGGCACGCCTGGTTCCGTCATATGTGGCAACTCCTTTGTTGCGATTTACTCGCGTGTGTTGTGGGACACGCTGCAACAAGGATTCTGCCAAATAAACTAGCGGCGCGAAGCGCCTCCGTATTAGGGGCGGTGGGGGGCGACGGGTGGGCCCTACTTCGCTAGTGCCCGGATCGTGTGCTCAATCACACCTGCGTCGTGATTCTCGGGGAGCATGACGATCTCGTCGACTCCGGCGTGCCGGTAGTCGTCGAAGGCGGTGCACACCTGGTTCAGGTCCCCTATCGCGGCTATCGAGCGCAGCACCTCTTCCGGCATGGCCGCCATGAGCGAGCGCTCGTGCGCGCCGCCGCGCGCCAGGTCCACGAGTTCGCCGTGGCCGGCCTCGGCGAACATCCGGCCGAAGCCGTCGGCGTCCAGGTAGGGCAGCAGGGAGCGGCGGATCCAGTCCAGGGAGGCCTGGTCCGGGTCGACGACCGTCGGCAGGAACACCGCCAGCCGGGGCACGGCGCGGTGCATCCGGTCGGCGGTCAGCGCCAACCGGGCCTTGATCCGGGCGGCGTGCTCGACGGTGGCCAGCGGCACCGCGACCCGGTCCGCGCGGCCGACCGCCACCTCGCTGGCCTCCACGCCGAAGGCCAGGACGGTGAGCGAGGCCCGAGAGGGCTCCAGCCGGGAGCTGAAGCCGCGGGAGCGGACGGACACCCCCTGGAAGCTGACCTTCTCGCCGCGGATCAGCGGGCCGAGGATGGTCAGGGACTCGGCCAGCACGGTGGCCGGGTCGGTGCGCGGGCGGCCGTGCCAGTCGACGACCACCAGGCCGGTGGAGGCGGTGAGCGCCAGGTTGATCGGGCGGCCGGTGAGCGCGGCGACGCTGGCGGCGCCGCGGGCCGCGGTGACCGGGTCGCGTACGCCGGCCGGCAGCGGACCGAGGGTGAGGGCGGCGCGGTGCACGCTGCGCGGGTCCTTGCCGTCCTTGTGGTCCTGGCGGTGAAGCTCGTCGGCGGTGGCGGGAGCGGCTCCGGCGGCGCGGGCCCGGGCGGTGGCGGCGGCCGAACCCTCGACGTCCCCGGAGGCCGACGGCAGCCCGCCGGCGGCCGCGGCCACCGCCACGGCCAGCGCGAAGGCGTCATGCCCGGTCGACTCCCCCAGCCAGATCTCCCGGTAGCCGAGCTCGTCGGCGAGGCCGGCCAGCCGTACGGTCAGCGCCGGGTCGCTGTCCGTGCGGTTGCCGAGCAGAACCCCGTCCACGATCACTTGACTCACTGCCCCCTGGTTCCTCCCACCCGCCACCCACCGCCACCCGTTAAGGAGGCGCTTCGCGCCGCGGTATCCATAAGACTCGCACGCGCGTGGGCCGGCCACTGTGATCCGCCCCGCTGGCAGAGTACCGGTCGGGGGTCCGGCGGTGCGATACGTTGGATCGATGCGCATCACGTCGATTGGTCACGCGGGGATGCTGGTGGAGACTGCCGCCGGCCGGATCGTCTGCGACCCGTGGTTCACCCCGGCGTACTTCGCTTCGTGGTTCCCGTTCCCGGACAACTCGGCGTTCGGTTCCGACGCCGACCCGGCGGGCATCCGGGACGCGGAGTACCTCTACGTCTCGCACTTGCACCACGACCACTTCGACCCGCGCTGGCTGGCCGCGAACATGTCGAAGGACACCACGGTCCTGCTGCCCGACTTCCCGGTGCCGGACCTGCGCAACGAACTCGAAGAGCTCGGCTTCCGGAACTTCGTGCAGACCCGCAACCGCGAGGTCACCGAGCTGCCCGGGGGCTTGCGGATCCTCATCGACGCGCTGGTCACCCCGACCGACGGCCCGATGGGCGACAGCGGCATCGCGATCGACGACGGCGAAGTGCGGATCTTCAACCAGAACGACGCGCGCCCGGTCGAGGACGGCGCGGTTGCGGGCTTCGCCTCTGGCGCCAATGGACACAGCGGGCCTTACGACGCGCACTTCCTGCAGTACTCCGGCGCGATCTGGTACCCGATGGTCTACGACTTCCCGGAGCGGATGAAGGCCACGGTCGGCCGCCGCAAGCGGGAGAACGGCATGGCGCGCGCGCTGCGCTACGTCGAGCAGTACGGGGCCCGGCAGGTCTTCCCGTTCGCCGGGCCGCCCTGCTTCCTGGACGAGCGCGACGGGCTGTTCGGGATCAACGACTTCGACGACGACCCGACCAACGTCTTCCCGAGCCAGTTGGCGTTCCTGGAGTTCATGCGGGACCAGGGGCACGACAACGGGCACCTGTTCATCCCCGGCACGACGGTGGTGCTGGGCGCGGACGGAAAGTGCGAGATCGAGCAGGTGCCGCAGGCGCAGATCGAGGAGATCTACGGGCAGCGCCGCGCCTACCTGACCGCGTACCAGGCGCGCGCGCAGGCGCAGATCGACGCGATGCACGGCGCTCTGCCCCAGGACAAGTCGGACCTGGTCGGGCAGCTCAAGGAGTGGGTCGAGCCGCTGCTCGCCTGGGCGGATTACACGTGCACGGGGCTGAACGGCCGGATCCTGCTGGAGACGGTGGACCCGGCCAGCGGCGCGGTGGACGACCGGATCGTCTTCGACTTCCTGACCCGGACCATCGGCTCCTGGGACGGCGTCGCGGAGTGCCGCTACCGGTTCCGGGCCGAGCGGCCGCTGATCGAGGAACTGGTCCGGACGCGGACCCAGGACTGGGTGAACGAGCTGTTCCTGTCCTGCCGGTTCCAGGCGTCGCGCAAGGGGCCGTACAACGAGTACATCTACACGTTCTTCAAGTCGCTGTCCGAAGAGCGCATGACGTACGTCGAGGGCTACTACGCCGAGTCCAGCGACGTCACCGA
>JABFWL010000011.1 GCA_013362315.1 Catenulispora sp.
GCCGCGCTACTGCGACCCAACAACACCAGCCACGAGGCTATCCGACAGAACAGAAGGTAGATCAGACGCGCGGACACAACCATTCATGATCCGGCATCGGGCGCCAGCTTGGGACGTATTCGCGCAGGTGAAACCCCGTAGCAGGGTTTTTGAACCCCGCAGGCTCTCCCTCGCGAGGTGCGTCCGGCCTGCTCTTGCTCGGCCCCGCGGATCCCGACGGGCCCAACGGCTTCGACCCGGTCCCGGGCCGGCTACCGCCGATCGAGCTGCACCCCGGCCAGACTGCGGTACGCAGACCGCCGTGTCGCTGCCGCAGGTCTACGAGGGGCCGAACGGTGTTTCCACGAACCCTCCCATGATCGAGTGGCAGAAGGGCGCGGCCGATCAGGTGTGCGGCCGACACCAGTTGCGGCGGTGTCGGAAACCGGTTCGCGACACCGATTCCGGTACCGCTATCTTGGTCCCGCAGTAGGGTCTGTCCGGTGCGCAGAGCACGGGTACTTCTTCCTGACACCAGTCATCCCGGGTTCGAATCCCGGCGGCGCCGGCAGCGGCGCTCGTCGCGTAGTGGCCAATCGCAAAGAGCCGTTCTCGTCTGGATCTCGGGCAGACCCTCTGTCCTTCTTGTCGGCCGGAATCCTGGGGCTACTGACTTTGATGCGTGATGTCGTGTACTGACAGGCATTGATCCCTGCGGTACGTCATGCTGCTCCAGCAACATTGCGCCTGCCGATAATGTCGTCCAAGCAGGTCAGGCCGCGTGTTGTTACTCGGGGATGACGCCGCCAAGGCGGTTATGTCGACGGATGTCAAGCTCGGTGATGCGCTGTGGGTCGGTGATCGGTGCGGGTACTGCCCATAGTGGCGCAGCCTGCTGCATCGCTTGGTGAGCGCGGTAGCCGTTGTAGTGCGTCTCGTACTCGTGCAAGGCGTACAGCAGGTGACGCTGATTCCAGATCAAGGTGCGGTCCAGCAACTCGCGCCGACAGGTCTGCACCCACCGCTCCATCACCGAGTTCATCCGCGGCATACGGATCCCACTGAGCACGACCTGGACCCCAGCCTGTGCAAGGATCTCATCGAACATCGGCGGGAACTTCGCGTCCCGATCCCGGATCAGGTACTTGACCGCGGCTCCGGCGTCTTCCAAATCCATGACCAAGTTCCGCGCCGCTTGCGCGACCCAGGCAGCAGTGGGATGGGCCGTGGTGCCCAGCACGCGGACCCGCCTGGTGGCGTGCTCGATAACGGCCAGGATGTACTGGCGCTGCCCGGTCAGCGTGACGGTCTCGATGAAGTCGCACGCCAGCAGCACGTCGGCCTGACTGCGCAGGAAGCCGGCCCATGTCGTGGCGGTGCGTTCCGATGCCGGGTTGATGCCCTCGTCCTTGAGGATCTCCCAGACGGTCGAGGCAGCGACCTTGATGCCCAGCATGGCCAGCTCGCCGTGCACACGGCGATAACCCCAACTCGGGTTCTCCCGAACCAGACGCAGCACCAGCCGCCGGATCGAGGCGACCGTGCGCGGGCGTCCGTTTCGGCGGGGCCGGCAGGCTTTTGCGTGGCGCCGGCGCATCAGATCGCGATGCCATCGCAGGACCGTGTCTGGGCTGACGATCAAATGCAGCCGACGCAGTGAATCACGGGGCAGAGGTTGCAGCAGCGCCGCAAGGAAGGCCCGGTCCGCGGGGGTAAACCTGGCCCGCGAAGGACCGAGTTGCCGCTGCCGAACCGCAAGCTGATGGCGCAGAGCCAAGATCTCCGCATCCTGTCCCGGTCGCTCATCGGCAGCAGCCGAAGCGCGGCGAACGCGTTGGTCGCGGCGAGATAGGTCAGACGCAACAGCACAACCGGCCATCATGCCCGAGACTTCGCCAAGACCACAGCACGAGATTCGATGCCCGGTCGAAAGCCTCCGTACCAAGCCTGCATATGCCGTTGACCCGCACGGAAGAGGTATTCGGCAGGCGCAGATTCTGCGCCGCACCGCTGCTCGCTTCGACCTGCCCAGTGAGGCCGACGAAGCCCGCGCCGTCATTGCCAGGCTGCAAACCGGTCTGGACCGCGTCGGGCATGTTAAGGCTCTCTGATTTTGTAGGTGCCTGCTCTCGTTGATGGCACGTCTGGTGGTTTTGGGTGGGTTCGTAGTCTGGTCGCGTGAGGGGGATGCCAGTTGATGTCCAGGATCCACCACGTTCTTGCCCGCTGCTGGTGACGGCATTCGTTCTGGCAGTCAGTGACGCTACAGCAGATGATTACTGGCCCCGGCTCCAAGTACGTTCAGAAAGGCCAGGGCCTCGGCGCCGGGGGATCCAGGGGGTGCGCTGAAGAGTACGAGGTATTGGTCGCGGTCTGCGAGTGTGAGTGTGTCGCAGTCGACGGTGACCGGTCCGACGACCGGGTGGTGGAAGGTCTTGGTGAGCGTCGGCGGTGCCTGCACGTCGTGGCGCTGCCAGAGCCGGTCGAAGTCGGTACTGGCCGCTCGCAACTCGCCGATCAGGCCTGTCACTACGGGATCCGTTGGGTAGCGGGCGACGATGGCGCGCAGTTGCATGACTACCTGGAGGCGGAACTCGGCGGCGTCGGAGATCCCGTACAACCTCGCGTCGGCGCGCTCCGGCCCGAGGAAGGCCCGGCGTGCGAGATTACGGTCCTTGGGGCGGAGCTTGGCGAAGTCCTCCATGAGCGCGGCCGCCAGGTCGTTCCAGGCGAGTACTTCGAACGCGGCGGACATGACGAATCCGGCGGTCTGCGGGAGCCGTTCCAGGAGCGCGAGGATGCTCGGGCGGACGTCGCGGCGGTGCAGGCCGGTCCGGGCCGGTGCGGTGCCGGCGAGGACGTGCAGGTGGTCGGACTCGGCGTCGGTGAGCCGCAGCGCGTCGGCGATCCCGGCGAGGACCTCGGCCGAGGGCCTGGGTGCCCGGCCCTGTTCGAGCCGGACGTAGTACTCCGTGGAGATGTGCGCGAGCACCGCGATCTCCTCCCGGCGAAGCCCGGGGGTCCTGCGCCGCGGACCGGAGGGAAGGCCCACGTCCTGCGGCCGCAGCCGCTCGCGTCGGCTGCGGAGAAACGCCCCGAGTTCCTGCCTGTCCATTCCCCCAGTGTGCACGCTTTCCAGTGGCGGATCGTAGTACCGGCTGTGCCTGGATCCGGTCCCCGACAGGATCGACCGTGGACGCATGACAGAGAACACCAGCACCACCACCAGCGCAAACGCCGGCCCGATCGGCCTGCTCACGGGCAAGGTCATCTTTATCACCGGCGCCAGCCGCGGCATCGGCGCGGCCGCGGCCCGGCTGTTCGCCTCCGAGGGCGCCGCCGTCGTGCTCGCCGCCCGTAGCACCGGCGCTCTGGACCGCATCGTGACCGAGATCCGCACCGAAGGCGGCACCGCCGATGCGATCACCGTGGATCTCGCCGACCGTGCGAGCATCCGCGCGGCCATCGACCGCGTCGAGGAACTGCACGGACGGCTCGACGGCGCCTTCAACAACGGCGGCATCGTCCAGCACCAGCCCGGTCCGCTGGACACCACCACCGAGGAGGACATCGACGACCAGTTCGCCGTGAACTTCCGCGCGCACTGGACCGCCATGACCGCCGAGGCCGCGCTCATGCGGCGCAGCGGCGGCGGGGCGATCGTCAACACCTCCAGCATCGGCAGCCGCCGCGCCGTACCCCCGCTGCCGGCATACGGCGCCATGAAGCGCGCGCTCAACAGCCTCACCGAGACCGCCGCGGTGACGTGGGCCGCTGAGAGCATCCGGGTCAACGGCATCACCCCCGGCGGCACCGCCACGGAAATGATGCAGGAGTGGGAGGCACAGACCCCCGGCATCATCGACGCCAACAACGCCGCCACACCGCTGGGCCGCATGGCCGAACCCCGCGAGGTCGCCGAGGTGGCCGCGTGGCTGCTCAGCGACCGGGCCTCGTACGTGACCGGCGCGATCATCCCGGTCGACGGCGGCGCGGGCGCCTGAGAGGAGACGGTCACCATGAACACCACTGCAAACGACACTTCGAGCCGGGAAAAAGCATCCAGCGTGACGGACCTGACCGGGCAGGTAGCGGTCGTCACCGGCGCCAGCCGCGGCATTGGACAGGGCATCGCCCACCGCCTGGGCCTGCTCGGCGCGCACGTCGTGGTCAACTACTCCCGCGACTCGGAAGGCGCCGCCAAAACGGTCGCCGCGATCGAAGCCGCCGGCTCCCCAGCGGTCGCCGTCCAAGCCGACATATCCAAGCCCGCCGAGATCCAGGCGCTGCTGAACACGGCGCGGACACGGTTCGGCAGCCTCGACATCGTCGTGGCGAACGCCGGTCTGGACGAGGGCCTCGGCCCGGTACTGGACGTCACCGAAGCCGAGTACGACCGCATCTACAACGTGAACACCAAGGGCGCGTTCTTCACACTGCAGCAGGCCGCACGGCACGTCGACAACGGCGGCACCATCCTGTACATCGGCTCCGGCTCCACACTCCGGCCCGTCGCCGGGTTCGGTCTGTACGGCTCGAGCAAGCTGCCGGCAGGCTATCTGGTCGGCGTCCTGGCCCAGGAGATCGGCGAACGCGGAGTGACCGTCAACGCCATCGTCGCCAGCGCAACGGACGGCGCGGGCTATTTCTCCAGCAACAACGCCGACCAGCAGTTGCGCGCGCTCGTGCAGAACGCCAGCCCCATCGGCTCGCGCATGGGAACGGTCGACGACGTCGCAGACGCCGTCGAGTTCTTCACCAGCAAACTGGCCCGCTGGATCAGCGGACAGCACCTGCTCATCAGCGGCGGACTGACCTGACCTGAAGCGACGTGGTGCGCGGTCACCCCATGGCCGCGCACACCCTCCAGCAGCGCTAGAACGCCCTGCCACCGGACGCATATCTCACCATCGGACGTTACCCAGCGGTCGGAGCTGGTCCCCGTGCCGACCACAACGACTACTTCCGTGGCGACCGTCTGGATCGGAGGTGGTAGGCGCCACAGCTGGACAGTTCGACTATCCGGCTCTCTCTCCCATGGCCTGCCACCAACGAGAGCAGGCACCTACAAAATCAAAGAGCCTTAACACGTTGTAGTGCTCCGTGTACCGGTTCAAGACGGCCCGCAGATGACGATCTCCGGTGATGAGCATGCGGTCGGTGCATTCGGCGCGGACCGTCTTCACCCAACGTTCGGCAAAAGCGTTCATCTTCGGAGCCTGTGGTGCCGACTTCTTGATCTCGATGTTCTCGGCGGTGAAGACGGCGTCGAACGCATCGGTGAAGATGGAGTCTCGGTCGCGGATCAGGTATCGGAAGCTGTCAGCCTGCTCGCTGACGTCGGCCAGGAAGTTCCTGGCCAGCTGGTTTGCCCAGGCCGCAGTGGGGTGCTCGGTGACTCCGAGGATGTGCACGCGTCTGGTGTCGAGCTCGAGGACGAAGGACACGTACAGCCGCTTGAGCGTGATCGTCTCTATCTGGAAAAAGTCCGTGGCCAGGATCGTTGAGGTCTGGGCCTGCAAGAACCTGCGCCAGGTCGGGCCGTCATCCCGCTTCGGTGCCGGCGGAATCCCGGGCTTCGCAGAACCTTGCGGATGGTGTCTGCGGCGACTCGGTGACCCAGACGCCGCAGTTCGCCTTGGATCCGGGTGTAGCCCCACGACGGATTGTCGCCGGCCAGCCG
>JABFWL010000666.1 GCA_013362315.1 Catenulispora sp.
CCTGGAGGCCGAGATCCGCGCCGCCGTGGGCCGCGCCACCACCCCGGAGGCGGCGGTCGCCGCCGCCCGCGCCGTCCGCCGCCGGGAGCTGTTCCGCATCGCCGCCGCCGACATCCTCGGGATGCTCACCGTCGAGCAGATCGGCGACGGCCTCAGCGCGGTCACCGCCGCCACCCTGGCCGGCGCCCTGCAGGCCGCGACCACCGCCGTCGAGACCCGCCTGGACGGGCCGCTCCCGACCCGCTTCGCGATCATCGCCGCCGGCCGCTTCGGCGGACGCGAACTCGGCTACGGCAGCGACGCGGACGTGCTGTTCGTGCACGATCCGCGGCCCGATGACGAAGCAGGTGACGCCCCGATCTCCCCCGACCGCGAACGCGCCGCCACCGACGCCGCGCACGCCGTCGCCAACGAACTGCGGCGCCTGCTCCAGGTCCCCACCCCCGACCCGGCCCTGATCATCGACGCCGACCTGCGCCCCGAGGGCAAGCAAGGCCCGCTGGTCCGCTCCCTCGCCTCCTACGCGGAGTACTACCGCCGCTGGTCGGTCCAGTGGGAGTCGCAGGCGCTGCTGCGCGCCGAACCCGTCGCCGGCGACCCCGACCTGGGCCGCCGCTTCGTCGACCTGATCGAACCGCTGCGCCGGCCCGAGTCCGGGCTCGACGACGACGCGATCCGCGAGATCCGCCGGATCAAGGCCCGCGTCGAGGCCGAACGGCTGCCGCGCGGCGCCGACAAGGCCCTGCACACCAAGCTCGGCCCCGGCGGCCTGGCCGACGTCGAGTGGACGATCCAGCTGCTCCAGCTCTGCCACGCCCATTCGGTTCCCGGCCTGCAGACCACGCGCACCCGCCAGGCCCTGTCCGCGGCCGTGGAGGCCAAGCTCATCACGGCGGCCGACGCCGCGGTCCTGGACGAGGCCTGGATCGAGGCCACCCGCGTGCGCAACGGCATCGTGCTGGTCCGTGGGAGGCCGGGCGACTCCGTCCCCACCGATGTGAAGGAACGCGCGAGCATCGCCGTCTACCTCGGGGCGCTCAACAGCGAGGAGTTCGTCGAGGAGTACCGACGGCGCGCGCGACGGGCGCGCGCCGTCGTGGAGCGGGTGTTCTACGGCTGGAGCAACGATCCGGCCCACGGCGTGGGCGGCGACTGAGCACTGAGCTGGGCACTGAGCTGGGCACTGAGCTGGGCACTGGGCATGAACATGACCACTGACCACCGCCTTCAGGGGGCGGCCATGTCCTTGACGAAGACCAGCCCCTCGTAGTCATCGAGCTGAGCCGGATCCAGCGGCGCGTATCCGAACCACGGCGATACGCGCGGGACGATCTCCACCTCGCTCCGAAGCTCTCCCAGCTTCCGTACGTCAACGACGCAGCGATCCTCAGCAAGCGTATATAGGAGCCCTTCGACGCTGCCCGGAGGCGGCGTCTCCACGCCGTGGTGTCGGATCGTCCCGAGCGCCGTGGCGAAGACGGCGTAGTCGGCACCCAGCTTCGCCTCGACGATCGCTCCCGCGCTCCACCAGTCCAGGGGCGCTCCGCCCATCCGCATCTGGCTCCTGGCCCGCTGGAGGTGGGCGTTGTGAGCGTGCAGGAGGACCGGCCCGCGCTCGGCGGCGGCCAGCACGTTGCCGGCCATCATCGACGCCCGCACTTCCAGCAGCTGCGCTATCCGCCCCGGCGACTCGTCGGCCATCCACCAGTGGTAGCGCAGCAGCCCACTGGCAGAACGCGCATACATCCGCGCCCGCTCCCACTCGTCCGCCGACGAGGACGCCACCAGCTGCGGCGCGTGCGCGTCCAGGGCCGCCGCCAGGTCGTCGGCGATCAGCCGAAGCTGCTCGGCCTGCGGGGTCCGGCCGACGGACCGCGTCGGATCGAGCATCGCCGCCGGTTCGGTCCACTGCTCATCGGCTCCGAGCAAGCCGTCAAGCATCTCCGGACTCCAGGGAACCGACTGCACGCCGATCCGCTCTACGACGAACACATACAGGGCGGTCAGCGCCTCCCGGGGGCTCGCAGCGCTCTCCATCTCCAAAGGCCCGTCGAACCCCGCGAAGCGCACCTGCTCCGTCTCAGGACGGCCCTCGTTGTATGACCGCATCCAGCGCACCAGCTCGCGGTTGCCGTCCGACGGCCCGAACCAGTGGCTGAAACCGCGGTCCACGACCTCGTCGAGCCGGCCCCGGCCCGACACCACGTAGTCGTCCACGATCCGCCCCATCAGGCAGTCGCTCTCGACCGCGATCGTCCGGTAGCCGTGGTGCTCGACCAGCCCTCGGAACAGCTCGTTCCGGACGTCGAGCAGGACGTCCTCACCGTGCGTCGGCTCGCCAAGGGCCAGCACGCGCGGCCGACGGCCGGCGAGCAACGCCATCAGGGCACCGGAATCAACAGAACGGACAGCAGAACGGACAGCGTCTTCCACGTCGACAGCCATACCTTGAACGCTATCGTTGAACTGCCCGTTGAAACTTAGCCCCAGAACTTGGCAGGATGATGCCTGAAAACCTTCAACCGGGCGTACACCTGCGCCCCATCGATCTCGCCCGGGCGCACCGGTTGTCGACCCAAGCGGTCCGGAACTACGAGGACGCCGGCATCCTCCCGGCGGCCGCCCGCACGCCAGCCGGCTACCGCGTCTACACGCGGCTGCACGCCCGAGCCCTCAGTGCGTTCCTGGCACTGGTCCCGGGGCACGGCCATGCCACGGCCACGGCAATCATGCAGGCGGTCAGCCGGGGTGCGATCGACCACGCGCTACGCCTCGTCGACGAGAGCCACGCAGCCCTGCTGGACGACCGCCGCACGCTGGAAGCCGTCGAAGCCGCTGTGCGGGATCTGGCGGGCACGGCGGCGGTACCCGAGGAACCGCGCGTGCGGGGCGAATCCGACACCTTCATCGGCGATCTATCCCGCAAGCTCGGCCTCCGCGCGGCCACCTTGCGCAAATGGGAACGCGCCGGCCTCCTGAACCCCCGCCGCGACACCCGCACCGGCTACCGCGTCTACAGCCCCGCCGACGTCCGCGATGCCCAGCTGGTGCGCCAACTACGCCGCGGTGGCTACCGGCTGGAACAGATCGCTCCGGTGATCAGCCACATCCACGCCGCGGGCGGCATCGCGGCGCTGGAACCCATGCTGCGCGACTGGCACAGCCGTCTCACGAGCCGCAGCCGCGCCATGGTGGCTGCGGCTGCGGCTCTGGACGACTATCTGGCCGAGTGCTCTGAGCCGGCCGAGCTTTCTGATGAAGGCGAGCGCTCCGAGCTAGCCGGATGCTCCTGGTCTAGCTGAGGTCTCTCGCTGAGCTGCGGAGGCGGCAGGCGCATCAGACCCGACCGGCTGCTTCGGCACCGAAGCAACCTCCGCCGGCACCGTGGAGGGGACGGGAGACGGTACCGGAGGAGGCGCCGAGATGGCGGGCCGGCCCTGCAGGATCCGCTGGAACAGGAAGCCGAGGCCCAGCACCACCAAGCCGCCGACCGCGTCCAGGGCGTAGTGGTTCGCCGTGCCGATGATCACCGCGAACGTCGCGAACGGGTAGGCGATGCCGAGGATCTTCACCCAGTTCCGGGTCGCCAGGCGCGCGATCACGATGGCGCACCAGGTCGACCAGCCGATGTGCAGCGACGGCATCGCGGCGAACTCGTTCGTCGAGGTGCCCAGGCCCGCCACCCCGTCGGAGGTCGCCGCGCTCTGCCCCCACGGGTTCAGCAGCTTGAAGGTGTCGATGAAGTCGGCGCCGGGCAGCAGCCGCGGCGGGCACAGCGAGTAGAAGTAGAACCCGAACAACGCCAACAGCGTCATCGTGCACATCACCGTGCGCACTGATCGGTACCGGTCCGGGAACTTCAGATAAACCCAGATCAGCACCACGATGGGGACGATGAAGTGCAGCGTGCCGTAGTAGACGTTCATCGAGAACGCCAGCCATCGGACGCTGTAGACCCAGTGGTTGACGGTGTGCTCGAAGTTCAGGCCCAGGTAGTGCTCGAGGTTGAGGATGTCCCAGCCGCGCTGGTGCGAGGCCGCCTCGTGGGTCGGGGCCGCCAGCCGGGTCAGTGTGTAGAGCTCATACCCGATCGCGATCAGCGCGATCTCCAGCCACAGCTTGGGGCGGTTGGTGCGGCGGTACTTCTGGGGCAGCAGGGGGCCGGGGATCCATTTCTTGCCAGAGTCCCCAACCGAGGCCCGAGTTGTCTCGGCCTGAGTCGAGGTCACGACCGTCCCACCAGGCTTGTCAGTCCTACCCGGCTTGTCGGCCGCCCCGGCGGTGCTTTCCAGCGGCTGTGTCGTCGTCACGAGTTCACCCCCATGACAGCCAAGTCTGCCAGGGTGCACGTAAGACGTGCGTCATACCCCGGGTCCACATTCCGCATCACTCCATGGTAGGGGCTCAGCGGTGCGGAGAGGCGATCCGCCGGAAGCTTCACTGTTCCGACGGGGGACGGCAAGCCTAGCCGGACGTGATGTTTCCCGCTCGTCTGATGGCAGGTCATCTTGTTTCGCTACGCTCCGCGCCAAGCATCCGTGCAACGGGTCACACCGGGCACAGGGTGACCAATCAGACACGCGAGGAGCCGCCACCATGACCATCCCCGTGTACATCCCGGCCAACGGCGGCCGGTGCGACCACCTGGACCAGCTCCGGGACGTCGAGCCGGAGTCCGAGGACAGTTGCCGGGACTGCCGCGCCGTCGGCGGCCGCTGGCTGCACCTGAGGGAGTGCCTGACCTGCGGCCATGTGGGTTGCTGCGACAACTCGCCGAACCGGCACGCGACCGTGCACTGGCGGCAGACCGGCCACCCGCTCATCCGCGCGTACTCCTCCGGCGAGGTCTGGGCGTGGTGCTACTCGGACGAGGCGATGCTCCTCCCGGGCGACGTCTGACGTCTTCAGGTGGGTGAGGCGTCACTCCGATCCCAGGATGCGTTCCTGGCGGCGATCGTCATGATCTGCCAGGGGCGCATCGCTACGTCTCCACAGGCGTCGGCTGAAGCGATGGTCGCGATGGTCGGTTCTGGCCTCAACGCCACCAACCGCACCTCAGGCCCCTCCCGACCGACATCGCGACAGCTGCTCAGCACCACGCCGTGGCCGCTGATCTCGATGCCGCCAGGCGGCACGTCCGGCACGCAGTCCGCCTTGCGGCCGCTGCCCGGGACGGTCGTGAACGGGTGCCGGTAGCGCTCGGCCGCATCCAGCAGCCCGGACTCGTGCCACTCGCCCGCGTACAGGAACAACGCCAACTCCACAGTCCGCACGCCGTGGCACTGCGCGCCGGGAGTCGGCAGCTGCGGTCCGGCGGGCTCTTCGCGCCAGGCGTTGTCGTTGCGGGACAGCAGGCCGACCGAGCGCAGCAGTGTCAGGGCCAGCGTGTGGCCGTCGTCGACGAGCTCGTATTCGCTGACGTGGTCCAGGAGCACCGCCAGGCCGCCGGCCGCGATCCAGCCGTAGGCCGGGAAGGTCGGCACCGGGCGCTCGCCGAACCCGCCCTCGGCCTGCCGGGGCCGGTCCACGACGGCGAACTGGCCCTCGGCGTGCGAGCGGTCGGCCTGGCGCGGCAGCGGCAGGTGCAGCCGGACGCGGTGATCGTCGCAGCGGTTGTCGAAGCTGACCGTGAGCCGGACGAACGGCTCGCCGCGCCGCAGCTCGACCCGAGTCGTGACCTCCGTGGGCCGGGGATGCTGGACGGTCTCTGTCTGGTCGGAGCGCGCGCCGGTCTCGCCCCGCAGACTCACCGGCTCACCGCGCCGCGGCCAGCGGTACCAGCGCACCGACTCCAGCGCGCCGGTCAGCGGGCCGTTCCAGCGCACCCGGTTCCAGACCTCGTCGGGGACGCTGACCAGCCGGTCCCGGGCCGGCGGGGCGTAGTTGTACTCGTCGCCGAGATCGCCGCCGTCGACCACCAGTCCCAGCCCGGCGGCGTGCGTACCGTCGGCGGCCAGCACATCGAGCAGGCCGTCCGAGCGCAGCGCCACGTGCATCAGGCCGTTGTCGAGAGCGGACGGCGAACCGCGTCCGGCCACCACGTCCGGCGCGACCGCGCCGGACGCCGGCTCGTACGAAGCGGCGGTGATCGCGGCCAGTCCCAGCGCGTCCACCTCCACCTGTGCGGCGACTGTGTGCCGGGGCTGCGTTCGAACCTTGATCCGCCACGCCTCGATCCCCGAGGCTTCGGCGGCGGCCCGCACGTCGGCGACATCGAAGGCGAGGTCGCAGGCGGAGGCCAGCTCGAACTCGATGCTCCGGCTGGCAGCGTCGACGTCCCACGCGGTGATCTGCAGCCCGTAGAGCTCACGGCCGTGGATCTTGCGCAGGTAGCGGTCCAGTCCGGCGGCCGGGACCGTCTCGTCGGCGTAGCCGGTCTGCTCCGTTTCGAGCACCTGGCAGGGCACTGCCTCGCCGGCGGCGGTGACCAGCGTCCGGTCGGCGGGCAGGCTCAGCGTCACCACTTCGGTGCGAGGGCGCGGCGAGGGATTGAACAGCAGGTGCCCGCCGTCGGGAACAGTCGCGGCGATCGGCGACAGGACCAGGTCCACGACGGCCCGCCCGAGGTCATCGGCCTCGGCGATCCGGGCCGCGACCTGCTCGGCGGTCGCGTCCACGCCGCAGCCGGTCACGCTGTCGTGGCAGGACGAGTCGACCAGCCGCTGCCACGCCAGGTCCAGGAACGGCTGAGCCGCGTCCCTGTGTCCGTAGAGTGCGACCAGCGGCTCGGCATAGCGCTCGACCAGCCGCTCGGCCCGGCTCAGCGCCTGCTTGAGACTGATGCGTGAGGACAGGACGCCGGGCAGGATGTTGGCGCGGGCATGGGAGCGGAGCTCGCCGTGAATCTCGACATGGTTCTCGCCGCGGACCTCGACATACCCGTCAGAGTTCTGCGATCCGTCCCCAGGCCGCCGTTCGGCCGCGAGCCCGGCGAAGAACCCGGCCAGCGTGTCCAACCGCATCCGTGTCTCGCCGTCCTGCCCATTGGCGGCGGCCGGACGCGTCGTCTCATCCTGTGCCGCTCGTCGTGATGCGGCCTCCACCAGGTCAGCCAGGCCGTCCACCGGGGCGGAGTGATCCGTCCCGTACATCCCGAGCAGCAAGCCGTGCGGCTGCCAGCGTCGCAGGGCTCGGGCATGCTCGGTCGCGCGCCGGCGGACCACCGCCGGATCGGCGTCGGCGAACACCCCGGCGGCGCCGCCGTAGCCGCCCTCGGGCAGGTACCGCGTCCGGACGCCGGTCCCGTCCGGCGCCACCCACTGGAACCAGGTGCCTTCCACCGCCTCCGGCACACCGCGCCACACGCACGCGTCATGGATCCCGGCGATCCGCAGGATCTGCGGCAGCTGGGCACAGTGCCCGAACTGGTCCGGCAGGTAGCCGACGCGCATCGCGCCGCCGAGCTCGTCGGCGCGGCGCAGCCCCAGCTCCAGATTCCGCAGCAGGTTCTCTCCGGAGCACAGGAACGAGTCGGCCAGGACGCGCCACGGGCCTACGGCCAGCTGTCCCTGCCCGACCAGCTGCCGGACCAGGCCGTCCTGCTCCGGGCGGATCGCCAGGTAGTCGTCGACCGCCGCGGTCTGCCCGTCGAGCGTGAAGCGGGCGCGCGGGTCGTCGGCGAGCTGGACCAGCAGCCGATCCAGGACCGTCACCAGCCGCAGCCGGAAGCGCTGGAACGGCAGGTACCACTCGCGGTCCCAATGCGTGTGCGGGACGATCACCAGCTCGGCGGGTTCGGTCATGCGGACCCCGCCGCCTTCCCGAGCACGTCCAGGACGGCCAGCGCGGTGCGGATGTCGGCCGTGCCTTCGGCGATACCGCTCAGCGGCGCTTTGCCCTCGGTGACCAGGGAGTGGAAGGCCATCAGCTCGCGTTCGAACCCTGAGTCGTCGCCGAAGAAGTAGGGATTGGTGAAGGACAGTTCGTGGGTGCGGTGTTCGGTGTGAACGCGCACTCGTTCCTCGTATTCGGGGTAGTCGGGCAGGAAGTGCCACCGGACCGAGTAGCGGCCGTGGGGGAGTGGACCGGAGAATTCCAGCGACCCGGACTCGCCATCGCGGGCACCCCACGAGGCGGCGTGATCGACCCGCAGTTCCGTGACCCCTGCCAGCAGCCGGACCAGGGCCACGTCGTGGCACGCGCTGTCCAGGACTGCCCGGTACTCCCAGTGCGTGCGGTCGCCGATGTGATGCGGCGCGGCGCTCGGCGCCGGAACCCATTCCGTGGCCGGGAACCGCTCCGGCGGATGCAGGACGCTGACATCGATGTGCCGGATGGTCGTCGGATCGAGCCGTTCGAGGACGTGAGTGACAGCGGGGTCGTACTGCTTCATATAGCCGAGCATCAGGCGGCCGCCGCTCTCGGCGACAAGCGCGGCCTCCTCAAGGGTGTGGCCGAGCGGTTTCTCGCAGAACACCGGGTATCCGCGCTTCAGCGCCTCCGTGGCGAGGCCCGCGTGCGATCCGGACGTCAACAGCAGCACCGCGTCGAACTCGCCGCAGGTGAACAGCGAATGCGCGTCACGGAACACGCCGGATCCGGGCACCCTGAGATCCTGCGCGATCTCGTGGGCGTATCCGGGCTGGGCGTCGCAGACCGCTGTCACGGTGAACAGCCGGTGCAGCTTGGCCAGCAGCGGCAGGTGCACGTGCCGCGCCACCCGGCCGAGGCCGACGACGGCGACCCGGACCGGTTGCGGCCCCCGCTGCGGCCCCTGCGGTCCCGGCCCCGGCTCCTGTGCGGGCTGCGTGGCCCCACCCGCCATCACAGCCCCAATCCCGACAGCACTTCCCGGTTGTGCCGCATGTCGGCGATGATCCCGCCCAGATCCTGGCCGCCGTCCGGGACGTCCTGTTCGACCACGATCCACCCCTCGTAATCCAGCGCGCGCAAGGTGACCAGGAACGCCTCCAGATCGAGA
Organism: Catenulispora sp.; assembly: GCA_013362315.1. Taxonomy (GTDB): domain Bacteria; phylum Actinomycetota; class Actinomycetes; order Streptomycetales; family Catenulisporaceae; genus Catenulispora. The sequence goes on from JABFWL010000666.1 coordinate 8,921, forward strand.
CTCCCGGCGCCGAGGCGGCAGAACGTGCCGTCCGGCAGCGCGTCCTTCACGTGCACGTGCCGCACCCGGTGCCCCCAGCGCCGCAGCGTCGCGAGCGGATCGCCGCCGGCCGCGATCAGGTGGCCGGTGTCCAGGCACAGCTCCAGCTCGGTCAGCTCCAGCAGCCGGTCGATGTCGTCGGGGGTCTCGATGCTGGTGTCCAGGTGGTGGTGGAACACCGGCTCCAGGCCGTGCTCGCGGCAGCGGGACGCGGCCCGGTACGCCTGGCGCACCAGCAGCCCCCAGCCGGCGGCGTCGAGCGGTCCGGACGGCGGACAGGCCAGCGTCGGCTTGGGGGCGAAGCTGCTCATATCCGGGAACCGGTTGTTCGCGTGCAGCAGCCGCGCTGTGTCGTCCAGCGCCGCCAGGTCCTCAGCGAAGCCGTCCTCCTGCCCGAACCGCAGGTCGTGCCAGCCGCCGGCGAGCGCCGGGCCGGCCGGGGTCAGCACCTCGTCCAGATAGCCGAACGGCCCCAGGTCTGTTCCTTCATAACCGCAGTCGGCTGATATCCGCGAGTACTCCGCCGCGCTGATGAACGGATTCCGGACCGAGTAGATCCCGAAGTTCACCGGCGCCGTGGCGATCTTCACCGGCCAGGCCGGCGACGGTCCGGGCTTGCTGACGCGCACAGGTTTGCTCACGAGCACTGGCTTGCTCCCGCGCACAGGCTCGTTCATGTGCACAGGCTTGTCTACGTGCACAGCGCCATCACCTCGTTCCGCCACGTCTCCAAGCGATACATGCCCTTCTGCGACGCCGGGAACGTGCGCCGTCCGGCGCGGTCCGAGCCGATCGCCACCCGGCTCTCGTCCGGCCGCACCAGCACCAGGCCGTCGGCCTCCAGCGCCACCAGCTCGTCGCCGCAGCGCAGCAGCAGCGGGCCGGTCCGGGCGGCCGAGACCGCCGTGTGCCCGGCGGCGATGCCGCTCAGCAGGGCCGGGACGGTGCATTCCGCGGCCAGCACCCAGGTCACCGGCTCGCCGAGGGAGGCCGGGGTGCCGCCGGGGGCGTGGAAGTCGCTGCCGCCGACCGGGATCACGCCCGCCGGATGGCGCCGCGCCCAGGCCAGCGGCTCGCCCCAGGTCCGGTCCAGCCAGGACCAGTGCCACAGCTCGGCGATCGAGGGCTGAGTGGTGAGGTGGTGCCGCCAGGCGCAGTCGCCGCCCAGCGGGTGGTTCACCGAGAACAGGGCTCCGGCCCGCTCGGCCTGCTTCATCCAGTCCGAGGCCGGGCGCCGGAAGTCGATCCAGTCCGGCGCGCCCCAGACGTTCGCGTGGCCGAGTTCGGTCGTCACCTCCTGGCCGGGGATCAGCGTGACCCCGGTGAGCGCGGAGTTCTTCTCCAGGAAGGGGTAGTGGCTGATGGTGTTGTGGTCGGTGACGGCCAGGAAGTCCAAGCCCGTGCGGGCCGCCAGGGTGGCCAGGGCTCTGATGCTCAGCTTGCCGTCGCTGTGCTGGGTGTGGGCGTGCAGGTCGCCGGCGAACCAGCGCTCGCCGTCGACGGTCGGCAGGTCCCGGGCCGGCGGGTGCTCCAGAGGGACGGGATCCTGGTACGCGAGGTCCGTGGACACCTTGGAGGCCTTGTCGGAGAACGTGATCTCCAGCGAGTAGCGGACGCCCTCCGGCGGCACCCGGTGCAGCCCCAGCCATACCGCCCACTCGCCGGGGGCGATCTCACCGCTCAGGTAGCCCGGCGTGGCGGCGTGGGCGCCGATCCTGAAGGACGGGCGCGCGCCGCCAGACCAGCCGCGGAAGCCCTCCGGGCCGGCGCAGCCCAGGTCCAGGACGGCGCCGGAGGACGCGTCGTAGTCCAGGCGCACCTCGATCCGCGCCGTCCCCGGCGGCACCTCGAACGGCACCGTCCGCAGCTGCTGCCGCAGCCGGTCCTCCAGCCACCAGACGCCGTCCAGCCGCATCAGCCCACCAACTCCCCGTCCGCGTAGAGCAGAGTCCGGTCCTGGCGGGGCAACGCCCACAGGCGCGCCCCGGGTTCCGGCTCCTCCTCCTCGCCGACCACGGCCTGCACCGCGGTCCCGGCGACGTCCAGGGTGAGCAGCAGCGAGCTGCCGAGGTTCTCGGCGACCGCTACCGTGCCCCCAAACGCCCCCGGGAGCGGATCCGACGATACGCGGAAGTACTCCGGGCGCGCCCCAAGGACCACCGGGGCGCCGTCGGCCACGGCCCCCGCGGTCCCGTCGGGGAGGGCGATCTCGGAATCTGCGACCAGAACGCGTCCGTCACGGACAGTCCCCTCCAGCAGGTTCATCGGCGTCGAGCCGATGAACGAGGCCACGAATGTGTTGGCCGGCCGCCGGAACACCTCGCGGGGCGTTCCGAGCTGCCGGATCCGGCCGGACTGCATGACCGCGATGCGGTCGGCGAGCGCCAGCGCCTCGGCCTGGTCGTGGGTGACGAAGACCGTGGTGGTCGCCAGCTCCCGCTGCAGTCGCTTGAGGAACGTCCGCGCCTCAAGCCTGAGACGAGCATCAAGGTTGGAAAGGGGTTCGTCAAAGAGAAATACGGTCGGGTTGGCCGCCGTGGCCCGGGCCAGGGCCACCCGCTGCTGCTGGCCGCCGGACAGCGCGCCGGGCCGGCGGTCCAGCAGCCCGACGGTGGTGTCGGTGCCGGTGAGGCCGAGTTCGGAGGCGGCGGCCAGCACCGCCTGCCGCTGCTCGGCCTTCGAGACGCCGCGCACCCGCAGCGGATAGGCGATGTTCTCGGTCACGGTCATGTGCGGGAACAGGGCGTAGTCCTGGAACACCATGGCCACGCCGCGCTTGCCCGGCGCGGTGTGGGTGACGTCGGCGTCGCCGATGTGCACCGCGCCGCTCGTCGGCGTCTCCAGGCCGGCCAGCGTGCGCAGCAGCGTGGTCTTCCCGCAGCCGGACGGCCCGAGCAGCGCGAAGAACTCGCCGTCCTGGACGGTGAGGTTCAGCGCGTCCAGCGCGGTGACGCCGCCGGAGGCGTCCGTGAAGGTCTTCGTGAGATCGACAGTTCTAATTCGGGCCATGTTTATCGCGCTCCTCGCGGCAGCTTCCTGATCAACGCTTGATCCCGCCGTGGAACCGGAAGCCGTACCGATGGCTCACGAACAGGTAGAGGACGATCACAGGGATCGAGTAAAGCAGGGAGAAGGCCGAGATCAGGTCCAGGTTCGGCTGGCCGCCCTCGGTGTAGAAGGTGTAGAGCACGACGGAGGCCGGATATTTGTCGGGGTTGCGGACCAGGATGTAGGGGATCAGGAAGTTGCCCCAGACGTTCACCACGGCCCAGACGGTCACCGTCGCGAGCCCGGGGCGGATCATCGGCAGCACGATGTGCCGGATGATCTGGAACGGCGAGGCCCCGAACACCCGCGCCGACTCCTCGTACGACTTCGGCGTGTTGTCGGTGAAGTCCTTCAGGATGAAGATCGCCGCCGGCAGCAGCCCGCCGGTGAACACCAGGATCACCCCGAGCCGGGAATCGATCAGGTGCAGTTTGAACGCCAGCTGGAACAACGGCACCATCGCGGCAGTGCCGGTCACGATCGAGGACAACAGCAGCAGCGCGTACAGGATCCCGTTGCGGCCAGGGACCCGCACCCGGCTCAGCGCGTACGCCGCCGCCGCTGCGAATCCCACTGTCAGCAGAGCCGTACCCCCTGCCAGCAGTAGAGAGTTCCACAGCGACGGCAGCGCATAGGGATCCTTCAGCAGGACCGAGAAGTTGTGAAGAGTAAATGAGCTGATGCTCACGTTCAGGGTCGGGTGCGCGTTGAACGGCGCCGATGCCAGCCACAGCATCGGCAGCGCGAAGAACCCTAAGAGCACTGACAAGAAGGTGTAGCGGCCGATCTTCCTGACGACCGCACCGGGGTCGGAGGCCGCAGCCGCGGCGGCACTCGTGTCCCTCATGCTGTCCGCTCCCCTCGCCGCTCCCGCAGCAGCCGCAGATACACCAGCGCCACCACGAGGTTGATCACCAGCATCAGCAAGGCGATCGCGGCGCCCAGGCCCATCTGCCCGTCGAACAGGGCGGTCTGGTAGATGTACACCGGCAGGATCTGCGACCGGGTGTCCGCGCCGCCGGTGAGCTGGTAGGGCGTGAAGTCGTTGAACGTCCACAGCGAGATCAGCAGCAGGTTGGTCAGGATGTGCCCGCGGATGTGCGGGAACACCACGTCGCGCAGCTGCTGCCACTGGTTCGCCCCGAACATCCGCGCCGTCGCCAGCTGCGTGGGCGGCACGCCGGTCAGCGCCGCGCTGTAGAGCAGCATCGAGAACGCGGTGCCGCGCCAGATGTTGAAGACGATGATGACGGCCATCGGGTGCTCGACGACCCAGGCGGTGCCCTGGGTGTGCGCCAGCGCGTTGAAGGTGCCCTGGTCGCGGTCCAGCAGCGCCGACCACAGGAACGCCACCACCGAGCTGGGCAGAATCCAGGCCAGCAGCACCAGCGCCTCGATCAGCCGCTTGAGCCAGCCGGCGGCCTCGCGCAGCAGCCAGGCGATGGCGAAGCCGAGCAGCGCCTGGCCCAGCACCGCCGAGCCGACCACGTACTCGAAGGTCAGCCACAGCGAGTGGTGGAACGCCGGGTCCTTCACGACGTTCGTGTAGTTGTCCAGGCCGACGCTGTGCGGATGCCGCGCGGCGAAACCGGTCAGGCGGTAGTTGGTGGTACCCAGATACAGCGTCCACAGAGCCGGGAAGACGAGGAAGGCGAGGACGACGAGCAGGGCGGGCGCGGCGATGCCCGCCGCGCGCGCCCGGCCCAGCCCCGCCGGATCCTCAGCCGCCCGAGGCGATGCCGTCCTTGCCAACGAGCGCCTCCAAGCCCTTCTCGTAGGTCGCTGCCGCCTCGTCCGGGCTCTTGCCGCCGACCACGTCCGCGACCGCCTTCTGGACCAGCGTCGACACGTCGTTGTAGGCCGCCAGCGACGGCCGGAACGAGGTGATCGGCAGCACCTTGTCGTTGACGAACTTCAGCATCGGGTCCCCGGCCAGCACCTGGCTGTTGACGTCGGAGCGCGCGGTGATCTTCGCCGCGCCGCCGAGCCGGGAGACGGTCTCGGCGTTGGAGTTCATGAACGCCAGGAAGTCCCAGGCCGCCTGCGGGTACTTGGTTTTGGGGTTGATCGACCAGTCCGAGCCGCCGGAGTAGGAGACGAAGTCCTGGCTGTTGACGCCGGCGCCGGGGGTCTGCGCCGGGATCAGCGCGTAGCCGACGTCGGTGTCGCGGTCGGGCATCGGGGCGGTGCCGTTCTTGGGGTTCACCACCGAGCGCCACATGTAGTCGGATTCGGCGTAGATGCCGATCTTCCCGGCGGCGAACTCCGCGAAGGACTTGTCGCGGCCCTTGGCGTCCTGCTGCAGGACCGCGTCGCCGAAGCCGTTGCCGTAGATCTGCTGGTAGAAGCCGAGCGCGGCCTTGAAGGCCTTGCCGGGCTGCTGCCACTTGCCGCCTGCGTAGAGGGAGCCGCCGTTGCCGGCCAGCAGCGGCAGGAAGCCCTGGATCGTGGTGGCCTCGCCCATCGGCACGCCGCCGTCCCACTGGACCGGCGTCACCCCGGACAGGGTCTTGAGTTTCGCGGCGGCGTCGTAGATGTCCTGCCAGCTCTTGGGCTGCCAGTCGGCCGGGAGTCCGGCCTGCGCGAACAGCTTCTTGTTGTAGTAGATGACCCGGCCGTCGGTGCCGTTCGGCACGCCGTAGCGCTTGCCCTGGTACTCGCCGAGGGCCTGCACGGCGTCGGTGATCTGCTTCCAGCCGTCCCAGTCGTGGACCTGGCTGCCGGCCACGTCGGCCAGCGGCTTGAGGTAGCCGGCGTCGGCGAACTCGCCGACCCAGATGCCGTCCAGGGCGAACACGTCGTCGCCGGTGCCGGACTGCAGGTCCAGCGCGAGCTTGGACTTGTAGGCGGTGTCGTCGACGCCGTTGGGGCGGAAGGTGACGGTCGCGGTGATGCCCTTGGCGGCCTCGGCCTTGACGAAGTCGGGGATCAGGGTCTTGGTGATCCAGTCCGCCTCGGCGGCGTTCTTGCCGCCGCTGATGTCGTTGGCGGTGATCACCAGGGTGGGGTTCTTGGGCTGGTTGGCGGAGTTGACGTTGGCGGCGCCGGGCGACGACGCGGAGCTGGAGCAGGCGGCGGCCGGCGTCGCGACGGCTGCGCTGATCGCCAGCACGGCTGTGAGGTTTCGGATACGTGAGGGTTGTCTGGAACGTGCTCCCATCGGTGCCTCCGCTCGTGTTCTCAGGGTTTCTGAGCCTTCTGAGCCTTGTAAGCCTTCTGAGTGACGGGGTTCTCAATGTTCGGTGACGGTCACTTCCAAGCTGTAGCGGGACGCGCGGTAGATGTGGCTGCCGAACTCCACCGCCCGGCCGCCGTCGTCGAACGCCGTGCGCTCCATGGTCAGCAGGGCCGCGCCGCGCCGCTCCTCCAGCAGGGCGGCCTGCTCGGCGTCCGCGGTGCAGGCGCCGATCCGCTGGCGGGCCACGCAGATGCGGATTCCGGCCCGGCGTAGCACTTCGTACAGGCCCCGGGCCTGCAAGACCTCGGCGCTCAGCGCCGGCACCGGATCGGGCAGCCAGTTGCGCATCAGCGCCAGCGGCTCGCCCTGCGAGCGGCGCAGCCGCACCACCTTGGTCACCGTCGTCCCGCCGGCGATGCCCAGCGCGGCCGCCGCCTCCGGCTCGGCCGGCACCCGGGCCAGCAGCAGCACGTCGGTACCCGGCGCCCGGCCGGAGCGGGCCAGGTCGTCGTGCAGGCTGGTGAGCTCCATCTCCCGGCGCACCGGCATCGGCAGGATCTGCGTGCCCACGCCGCGGCGCCGCACGATCATGCCCCGGTCCACCAGATGCCCGATGGCCTGCCGCACGGTGGGCCGGGACAGCCCCAGCGACTCGGCGATCTGCACCTCGGAGTCCAGCTGGTCGCCCGGCGCGAGCTCGCCGCTGCGGATCGCCTCGGCGATCTGCTCGGCGACCTGGAAGTAGAGCGGGATCGGGGAGGAGCGGTCCACCTCGATCCGCGGTCGGATCCCCATGGGGGTCAGTATGCTGCGGTCACTTTGTCAGGACAACAGGTTGACCGGGGCAGTATCGGCTGCTAAGCAGGGGACGGGAGGGAGTATGGCAGACGTCGACATCACTCCGGAATCAGCAGGCTGGCGCTACGCGGGACTGTGGACCGCGGCGTTCGCCGGCAGCCACACCTTCTTCACCGCGGCGGACGAGGCGATCGTGCTCCCGTTGTCCGGGTCTTGCACGGTGCGGGTCGGCGGCCAGGAGTTCCTTTTGCAGGGACGGCTCGACGTGTTCGCCGGCGCTACCGACTTCGCCTACGTCCCGCGCGACAGCATGGTCACGCTGACGGCGAACGGCGGTCTGTGCCGGGTCGCCGTGCCGACCGCGCGGGCTGAGGCCGACCTGCCGTTCCGGTACGGCGCTCGGGACGGCGTGCCGATCGAGCAGCGCGGGGCGGGCTCGGCGGCTCGGACCGTCCGCAACTTCTGCGTGCCGGAGTCGTTCGACACCGACCGGCTGCTGGCAGTGGAGGTGATCACTCCGGGCGGCAACTGGTCGTCGTGGCCGCCGCACAAGCACGACGAGAACGTGGGCGGCACAGGGGGCACAGGGGGCACAGAGGGCACAGAGGGCGGCGAGACGGCGAAGGAGGAGATCTACTACTACGAGGGCGGCCCGGCCTACCAGCGCGTGTACTCCTCGGCGGCCGGGGAGATCGACGTGCTGCGCGAGGTGGTGGCCGGGGATGTGGTGCTGATCCCGTACGGATACCACGGACCGACCATGGCGATGCCCGGGTACGACCTGTACTACCTGAACGTGCTGGCCGGAGCGGATCGCGGGGCGCGCAGGTCGATGGCGTTCAGCGACGATCCGCGCCACGCCTGGGTGCGCCAGACGTGGGTCAGATGATGCGGATCTCGTCGTTCGAGTGGTCGTGGCCGCAGTTGTCGCCCTGGTAGTGGTACTCGCGCTTGCCGAGCTGCACCACGCGGAACGACTTGTGCTCCACCACCCGCTGCAGGTGCCGGATGCCGCTGGCGCCGGCGACCACCACCGAGACGATCGCCGCCAGCAGGGTGACCCCGATCACCGCGAAGCCGCCGGTGACGTGCCCGAAGACGATCATGAACAGCGCGACCAGGATCGAGACCGGCACCGCGACCAGCAGCAGCACCGCGAGCACGGTCAGGATGATCAACGGCTTGGCCGAGGGGCCGCGCTCGGCGTCGGAGCGGAACGTCTGTCTGGCCATGGCTCATCCCTCTCGGCTGCGGCACGCGAGACGCGTTGTATCGCGTCTTAGTGTATCAACGCGGAGGGAGCCTCCGCTGTTCCGGGGTCAGGTGCTGAATACGTCACACTGAAGCGATGATCTCGGACGTCTTGAGCTGGCTGTCCTGCCCGCACTGCGCCACCGCCCTGAGCCCGGCCGCGCCCTCGGGAAGTCCGCTGCGCTGTGAGGAGGGGCACTCCTTCGACGTGGCCAGGGGCGGCTACTTGTCGCTGCTGACCGGGTCGGGCACGGCCGGGACCGCCGACACCCCGGCCATGGTCGCCGACCGCGCCGCCTTCCTCGCCGCGGGTCACTACGCGCCGCTGGCCGATCTGCTCGCCGACCTGGCCGCCGACGCCGAGCGGGGGGTGGAGGAGCAGACGTGCGTCGTGGATCTGGGGGCGGGGACCGGCTACTACCTGGCGCGGGTGCTGGAGGCGGTGGACCGGCCGGGTATCGCGCTGGACATCTCGAAGCACGCGGCGCGCTACGCGGCCAGGGCTCATCCCCGGATCGGCGCGGTGGTCGCCGACGCCTGGGCCGGGCTGCCGGTGCGCGGGCGCGCGGCGTCGGTGCTCCTCAACGTCTTCGCGCCGCGCAACCCGTCGCAGATGCGCCGGGTGCTGCACCCGGCGGGGCGGGCGATCGTGGTGGTGCCGGAGCCGGAGCATCTCAGGGAGCTGATCGAGCGGTACGGGCTGCTGGCCGTTGACGACCGCAAGCCCGAGCGGCTGCGCGCGCAGTTCGCGGACCGCTTCGAGGTCGCGGCGGAACATCCGCTGCGGCGGACGCTGACTCTGGACGCCGCCGAGGTGGCTCAGCTCATCGGCATGGGGCCGAACGCGTGGCACGCCGATGCCGCGCGGGTGACGGCCGGCGCGGAGGTGACATTCGCGGTCCGCGCCTACGTTCTGGCACCACGGTGAGCGTGCCACGATGGCCGTCATGGACATTGCGATGACGAACGCCATCCAGGCCGGGACCGTCCACTTCCCCGCGGACGACGGCGCCCAGATCGAGGCCTACCTGGCGGTACCTCAGCACGACGTCCCCCGCGGCGGCATCGTGCTGATCCACCACCTGCCCGGCTACGACGAGGCGACGCGCGAGTTCGCCCGCACCTTCGCCGTCCACGGCTACAACGCCCTCGTGCCGAACCTCTACAGCCGCGAGGGCGGCCCCGGCATCCGCCCCGAGGACGCCGCAGCGGCCGTCCGCGCCGCCGGTGGCGTGCCCGACGAGCGGCTGATCAGCGACGTCGGCTCGGCTGCCACGTACCTGCGTTCCCTGCCGACCAGCAACGGCAAGGTCGGCACCATCGGCTACTGCTCCGGCGGCCGACAGGCGATGCTGGCGGCCTGCGCACTGGATCTTCAGGCGGCGGTCGACAACTACGGCGCCTTCGTCATGTCGGACAGTCCGAGCAACAGCGGCTTGCGTGCGACGTCGCTGGAGGAGCGGCTGCCGGGCCTGTCGTGCCCGCTGCTGGGCAACTTCGGGGGTGATGACACGCATCCGTCGCCGGAGGAGATCGGGAGGCTGGCGGAGGCGCTGGACAAGCTGGGGAAGAGCTATGACTTCAAGAGCTATGAGGGTGCTGGGCATGCGTTTTTCAACGTTAATCGAGTGAGCTATCGGGCTGAGGCTGCGATGGATGCTTGGGATCGGATTTTTGCGTTCTATGGGGAGAATTTGGCGTAGGGGCGACAAAGGCCAGTCAAAGGCCAGTCAAAAGCCAGGCAAAGGCAAGATCAAGAGCTCTGGTGAAGGGCCGGTGCCTCCGGCGGGCCTCGATTCCCTCGGGGAAC
>JABFWL010000326.1 GCA_013362315.1 Catenulispora sp.
GACACCCCAGGTCCGGCACTGTAGGACGAGCCCTGCCGACGTGACCGAGGGGACCGAACCGAAAAAGCAGCCACCGGTGTGGGGGTTCACGGGGGACGACGTCGCGGCTTCGCGCTTCGGCCGCCGGTCGGGGAGGTCGAAGGCTCGCGTGTCGCCGACCTCGCGATTCGGCTGCCGGGCGGCGAGGTGGCCTTCGCGGCGCGATCGTCATCGCGTCGTCGGCGGCCCTTCCGGACGGCCGTCGAAGTTCTCACCTCGCGATCCGGCCGCCGAAGGCGCCGGAAGGCGTCGCTCGAGGCGACGTGGCCTGCCCGGCAGGCACACTTCGCCCGGATTTTCGGTTTGTTCCCCTCGGTCACGTCGGCAGGGCCTGTCCTACAGTGCCGACCATGGGGTGTCAAGTTCACGCTGTACGAAACCGCAGGTCACAGGCTCACCGCAGCGCGTGGACTTGACACCCCATGGGCGGTGCTGTACCGCTTGCGGCTGACGACGTGAGCGAGGGGAACAAACCGCAGCCACCTCACAAACCGGCGGCGCAGAGCCCTGAGGTGACGCCCCTAGGGACTGGCGCATGTTCCCCGAGGGAACCGAGGCTCCCGCTGAAGGCGCCGGCTCTTCACATGCCTTTGACTTGCTCTTGATTTTGACTAGCTCTTGCCTTCGCCTGAAACCCGACCACCTCACCCCCCGCCCCCCACCACCACCCCATGCGCCCCCGCCCCCGGCGCCTGCAACCGCACCACCCGCTCCGCCTCCGCCGTCAGCGCCTGGACCTCCGCCTTCCGAAGCTTGTGGAACGGCTCCAGCGTCAGCGTCGCGACCTTCCTCTTCACCTCCACCGACCAGATCCCGGCCACGTAGCCCCCCACCAGAAACGACGGCAGGATCTGCAGGTTCTTCCCGTTGTAGACCCGGTCCCAGTACTCCCGCGAGATGATGCGCTGCCGGTGCTTGGCGTTGTGCGCCAGCAAGATGCTGTCGAAGCGCGGCAGCAGGCGCGGCGGGGCGTCGATGTCCGGGGCCGCGAGCTGTGCGTCGGGCAGGTCGTAGAGGGTGCGGCCGGCCTCGTCGGTGTAGGTGGTCAGGTCTGTGAAGCCGCCGATGACCGCGCGGGCCTGCGTCACCTTCAGCCCCAGCCATGCAGCCACATCGTCCGCAGCCGCCGGCCCGAACGCCGCGAGGTGACGCCGGACCAGCGTCGCGATGGCGGCATCGACGTCGGGGACGCGCTCCGGTTGGTACAGGTACGTCTTCGGGCCGGTGGCGGTGGCCCAGCGGCCGTCGGACGGGAAGCGGATCAGGGCGTTGCTCCGGTAGATCGGCCGCCAGTTGCGTGTCTGGTGGTACTCCACATTCGCCGCCGACATGCGGCCCGGGTTGGCCGCGAGCCACTCCTCGGCGAAAGCCTGGAACTCGGCGGGGCTGCGGGGCGCCTCGGCGGCGAACTCCAGGACGGCGGCGCGGAGTTCCCGCAGGCCAGCGTCCGCGGCTTCGGTGCGAGCGGCGAAGATGTCGGCGTCGGTGGCCTCGGATACGGCGGCGTAGAGCGGGTGGTCGGCGCGGCTGACGGCGTGGACGGTACCGCGGATGGAGGAGCCGACGACAAGCTCGCGCCGCTCGAAGGCGTCGTAGACGGAGTCCAGCGTGGCGCTGCTGTTACGCGTGATCAGCGACACCGCGACCGCCGGCCAGTACTGCGCCTGAATCGCGCCGATGGCCTCGACCGTCGCGGACAACGGCCCGGTGAACGGGCTCAGCAGGCCCTGGCGGGCCAGCAGGGTGCGGTTGAGCACATCCTGGGACAGCGTGGTAGCGGCCATGGATCGATCCTTCCATGCTCCCGCCCGGACAGCGTTCTAACTGTCGCCAGCGCTCTAACTGTCGCCAGGGTTGATGAACTCCCACTGGTTCTTGTTCCACACGTCCTGCATCCCCTTGTCGAGGATTGTCTGCGCCCACACCCGCAGCCCGTCGGGATCCTTCAACTTGTAGATGAACGTATGGTCCACACCCTTATCAAAGGTGTAATAGTTGTTCAGCAGATCCGCGATGACCGCGATGTCCCTCGGCTGATACGGCTTACCCCACGAGTCGTCCACGAACAGATCCGGATCCTGCCCCTTCTTCTGCAGGTTCAGGATGTCCTGCGCCATACCCACCATGGGACTGTTCGGGTCATAGATGATCTCCGGCACCTTGTCCTGCTCGCCGCCGCCGGCGAACCCGGACAGGAACCCGGCGGTGATGAAGCGGCTGGCCGGGATCTGGCCCGACATGAAGTAGATCGACGGGTCCATGCCCCAGACGATGATCGGCACCGACCGCCCCGGCCCGGCCGCCTTCTGCACCTCCTGCGCCACTTCCCAGTTGTGCTCCTTGTTCGTGCGCGGCCACGTGAACGCCAGCGTCAGGAACAACGTCGCCGTAGTAGCCGTCACCCCCAGCATGGTCCACCGCAGCCGCGACCCGTTCCGGTGCAGCGCACCGGTGGCCAGGATCACGATCGGCGGCAGCAGCTGCAGGAAGTAGTGCCCGAAGAAGTGGAAGCCACTGGAGACACCCACCGCCGCCCCGGCGAGCCAGAGCCACAGGTCGGCGTCGGCCTTGAAGATGCCGTTCCGGGCGGTCATGTACATGATCGCCAGGAACGCCGCGGCAGACGCCCCGGAGAAGATGCCGAGGTTCCCCCACAACCGCGCCATGACCGTCGAGAACGAGCCCAGCGACGTCAGGTACTCGGTGTTGCCCGTGAAGACCCAGAAGAAGAAGTCCCCGAACCCCACCAGCAGCGCCACCCCGAGGATCGGCAGGGCGAAGGCCGGTATCACCGTGGCCAGGCCCTTCCACCGCTGGTCCTTCCAAGCGCGCCACATCACCGGCAGCATGGTGACCCCGGCGGTCTGCTTCGTCAGCGTGGCCAGCGCGGCGGCCACCCCGGCCCCGGCCAGCAGCGGCAGCCCCTGGGCGCGTCGCCGCCGAGCCGAGTCGGCCAGCAGGAACGCCGCGCAGGTCCACGGCAGCATGAAGACCTCGAACGAAGCCGCCTGCGAGTCCTCCGGCGCCATACCCGCGGAGCCCAGCAGGTACAGCAACCCGGCCCAGACCCCGTGCCGCCCGAAGCGGCACTTGGCGATCTGCGTGATCAGGATGGCGGTGATCACGTGGACCACGATCGCCAGCGCCCGGATCACCACCACCGTGGACAGTCCATGGTCGCCGAACAGCTTGAAGACCCACGCGTACAGGTACGGCAGCAGCGGCGGCTTGCGATCGACGATGATCTGGTAGAACTGCCCGTCCTCGGTGTTCAGCGCCCGGGCCTGGGTGGCCAGGAACCCCTCGTCCGGGTTCCAGAACGTCCGGCTGAACGCCGGCAGATGGGTGATCGTGGCCACCGCCAGGAACAACAGGACGACCCGGGTCCAGGAGGCCTGCGGCGTGTTCCAGAGCCGTCCGATCCGGGACGGGTCGCAAGGCCCGTCGGAGTCGGCCGGTTCGGCCGCGCCGGGTCCGGGACGCGGGCCCGCTTTCGGGAGCTGGTGAGCATCAGTCGCGACCATCGTCGTGCTATGCCTCATCACCCATGACGAAGAGGTTACCTCCCCCGCGCCCGCGCCGGGGGAGGTCACCGGGGAATCTCAACCTGCCGCTATCGCGCGTTCACCTTCGGTGCCGAGCCGTTCGACGCCTCGGTGGCGCCGCCGGCCGGCACGCCGGGCGCCCCCAGCCCCGCCACCAGCCCCACGATCTCGTGCGCGATCCGCTGCCCGGTCAGCCCGATCTGCTCCAGCACCGTGCCGCGGTCGGCGTGGTCCAGGAACCGGGCCGGGATGCCGAAGTCGCGCAGCGGGGTGCGCACGTCGGCGTCCCGCAGCGCCTGCGCGATCGCCGAGCCGACGCCGCCGACCCGGACGTTGTCCTCGACCGTGACCACCAGCCGGTGCTCGGCGGCCAGCCGCACCAGCTCCGGGTCCACCGGCTTGACCCAGCGCGGGTCCACCACGGTGGCGCCGATGCCCTGGTCGGCCAGCCGCTCGGCGACGTCCAGGCCCACCCCGGCCATCGCGCCCACGCTGACCACCAGCACGTCCGGCGCCGGCGAGCCGGTGGACCGGCAGGCGCGCAGCACGTCCAGCCCGCCGACCCGGGCCACCGCCGGGATGTCGTCGCAGACCGCGCCCTTGGAGAAGCGGATCATGGTGGGGGCGTCGCCGACGTCCAGCGCCTCGCGCAGCTGGGCGCGCAGCTGGGCGCCGTCGCGCGGGGCGGCGATCCGCAGCCCCGGCACCACCTGGAAGATCGACAGGTCCCACATGCCGTTGTGACTGGCGCCGTCGTTGCCGGTGACCCCGGCCCGGTCGGCGATGAACGTGACCCCGGCCTTGTGCAGGGCGGCGTCCATCAGCACCTGGTCGAAGGCGCGGTTCAGGAACGTGGCGTAGATCGCCACCACCGGGTGCAGGCCGGCGAAGGCCATGCCGGCCGCGGAGGTGACGGCGTGCTGCTCGGCGATGCCGACGTCGAAGATCCGGTCCGGGTAGCGCTCGGCGAACTTGTGCAGCCCCACCGGGTGCAGCATCGCCGCGGTGACTCCGACCACGTCGTCGCGCTCGGCGCCGACCTTCACCAGCTCGTCGGCGAACACCGAGGTCCAGGAGGCGCCGGCCGGCGCCAGCGGCTGCCCGGTCTCCGGGTCGCTGTCCGGGCCGACCTGGTGCAGCTGGTCCAGCTGGTGGTTGCGGGCGGCCGGGTAGCCCTCGCCCTTGCGGGTGATGGCGTGCACGATCACCGGGCCGTGGTAGTTCCGGGCCCGGCGCAGCGCCGCCTCCATCCCGGCGATGTCGTGCCCGTCGACCGGGCCGACGTACTTCAGGCCCAGGTCCTCGAACATGCCCTGCGGCGCGACGATGTCCTTCAGGCCCTTCTTCACCCCGTGCAGCGCTTCATAGAGCGGCGTGCCGATGACCGGGGTGCGGCCCAGCATCCCGCGGCCCCACTCCAGGAACCGCTCGTAGCCCTGGGTGGTGCGCAGCGTGGCCAGGTGCTCGGCCAGCCCGCCGATGGTCGGGGTGTAGGAGCGCTCGTTGTCGTTGACGACGATGATCACCGGCCGGTCCTTGGCCGCGGCGATGTTGTTCAGCGCCTCCCAGGCCATCCCGCCGGTCAGCGCGCCGTCCCCGATCACCGCCACCACCTGCCGGTCGGTGACGCCGCGCACCTGGTGCGCCTTGGCGATGCCGTCGGCGTAGGCCAGCGCGGTGGAGGCGTGCGAGTTCTCGATGACGTCGTGCTCGGACTCGGCGCGGGCCGGGTAGCCGGACAGGCCGCCCTCCTGGCGCAGGGTCGAGAAGTCGTGCCGCCCGGTGAGCAGCTTGTGCACGTAGGCCTGGTGGCCCACGTCCCACAGCACGGTGTCCTTCGGGGAGTCGAAGACCCGGTGCAGCGCGATGGTCAGCTCCACCACCCCGAGGTTCGGGCCGATGTGCCCGCTCGTCTTCGCCACGGTCGGGATCAGGTAAGCGCGGATCTCCGCGGCCAGCTCGGTGAGCTGCTCGGAGCTGAGCTTGTCCAGATCGCGCGGACCCTGGATCGTCTCCAGCAGTGCCACCCGATCCTCCTTC
>JABFWL010000679.1 GCA_013362315.1 Catenulispora sp.
CGTCGTCGGGCTCGCGGGCCCGGACCGGAGCGCGGAGACCGCGCGCTCGAAGGGCAGGTATTCGCGGTCCATGCCCCAGTGGGCCGCCGAGGCGCGGACGAGGATCGCGGTGCCGGCGGCTGCCGTCGACCGCTCGGAGTCGGTGTCGTGATCAGCGATCAGGCTATGTGCCAAGCGCGATGCGGCTGTCAGGACGAGGAGCAGCGGATGGTCCGGACCCAAGCTCGTCTCAATGCTCTGTGACACAGCGGTCAGCTGGTCGATCGCCTGGTGGACCAGGTCTGGGGAGTTCAGGGCCCTGGCCACGTCCAGCTCGGCGATCGCCAGGTTCGCCGACGCTTCGAGGGTCTGGACGGCGTGCGGGCCGAGGGCCGTCTCGACGTCGGCGGTGGCGGCGCGCAGGGCGCTGACGGAGACCTTCAAACCGTTGTGGGAACCATTGGCCCGTGCCAGCTCGACGGTCGCGCCGACGGCGGCCAAGCTGATGCTCAACACCTCGGGGCTGTCGGGTGGCAGAACCTCGCGGGCTCGCTTACGGAGGGCGGCCAGCTGGTGGAAGCTGTGCTCGATGCGTTGCGCCGAGCCGTCGTCCTTCGCCAGGTCGAACTGGGTGAGCGCGACCGTCGTGGCGGCTCTGATCGCGCGCGGGTCCGTGGCGCCGGCCACCGCGGACAGCCGGAAGGCGGCCAGCGCCAGCGCCTCGGACAGCTGCTCCACCCGCGGGCTGTCACCGTCTGACCGGGCCACCGCGAGCTGCGCGGATGCCAGGTCCACGACCAGCATCAACGCTTCTGGGTCGTTCTTGTCGAGTTCTGCGACGCGCCGCTCCACCGCGCGGCCGAGGAGGGTCACGGCGGCGTCGAGCTCCGCGCGGTCGGCACGCTGCCGGGCTGCCTGCCAGAGGACTTTGGCGGCCGCGACCTCGGTGGCGGCGGTTCGGTACGTGGTGGCGACGGACAACGCCCGCAACGCCCACTTCTCGGCCAGTCCCAAAGCGCCCTGCCGGAGATACGCGCTCGCCAGGTTCGTCTGGAGCCGGCAGACCAGTTCGAGACTGTCGAGTCCGCGGGTGAAGAGCGCGTCTTCGAAGAAGGCTGCTGCTTCCCCCGGCTGCCCGCGCAAGCTGGCGAGCATGCCGCGGTGATTGAGGAGAGTGGCTCGCGCCAGCGGCCGATAGGAGGACGCCGTCACCGCGTCGGCGAGCAGAGACTCGGCCTCGCTGGGACAGCCGGCCGACTCCAAAAGCACGGCCAGCCGACCGATGTCGTCGACATCCTGGTCCGGCGGCGATGACAAGATGTGCAGACGCAAGTCGCGAACCTCGGCCAGAATCTCGGCCCGCGCCCCAATGTCCCGCGACCCGCGCCAGAGCAGCACCCTGAGCTCTGTGATGATGTCCGGGATCTGCTCGCTCACGGCGCCATCTCCGCGATCCCGCTGTCCACGATGCTGAGAGCGATCCGCGACGCCATGACCCTCATCTCGTCCGGATCGAGCAGCCCCCTCGCGCTCCAGTCCTCCAGGCTGTCCATCAACGCCGAGGCCTTGTCGATCTTGCTTCGCAACGGGCTGGGATCCGGCGCCTGGCGCGGCAGCTCCACGGCGCCGAGCCGCACGCCCAGGATCCGCTCGAAGTGGCTCAGGCCGAAATAGTCGAACCGCTCGAGGACTTCGCCGATAGTGGCGGCGAACAGCACACCGGTCGCGCGGTCGGGGTTCTCCCGGTCCAGGTACTGCTCCAGCAGAATGCCGAGGAGCGAACCCTCGTCCTCGTCGTCCGCACGCTCGACCGGGCTGCCCGAGTAGCCGGAGTAGTCGCCGAGCGCCTGTTCGCAGCCGAGCTGGAGCGCCTGGACCGACGTCCCGTCCGCACACAGGTAGGAAACCGGCGCCTCCTCGACCAGACCTTTGAGATACGGATCGCTCTGCGACGGGCGGTACGGGTCGGCCCAGGAGTCCCGGGCCTGCGGGAGGTCGGGCCGGGGCAGCGCGATCGGCCCGTCCTTGGGCTTGATGGTCTCGATCAGGGCCAGATCCGCGTCCACCGGGAACCGGTACACCCGGGCGGCGACCACCTCGCCGTCGGCGCAGTGCAGATCGAGCGTGTCGTCGTCGTGGCGGATCCGGCGCAGGCAGTGCCGGGCGGTGAGGACGTAGCGGGCCGTGATGAAGAACCCCGCGCCGAGCCGCGTGCCGCCCTGGTGGATGTCCACCCAGTACTGGCTGGCGCCGGCCATCGCACCCCCTAAGAGCCCTGGCGCTCGATACTGATGGTCACCTCGAAGGAGGCCTCGGCCGACGCCTTGGACAGGATGATGCCGGCCTCGGCTGTCAGGGTCAGTCCGAACTTCGCCTCCACCGACTTGATCCGCCAGCTGTGGCTGTCGTCGAGCTTGGCCGCGGAAGCTTGCAGCACGGCGGCGGCCTCGGCCACGGCCGCCTCGATGTCGTCGTGCCGGTCCTTGAGCAGCGCGGTGGTCCGGCTCCTGGGCCCGATCTGCCGCCCGCCGGCACCGTCCATGACCACCGTTTCGACCCGCACTTCTGGCACCTCTGGCACCGCCACCCACGGCCTCCTTGTACTCGCCCGATCTAGCAGAGCGCTGATAGCGGGAGTGTAGTCCCGCAGAGGTCTTACCGAATCCTTACCGGCACAGTCGCAGGCTCCTGGATTCCACCTACCCCGGCTATAACGTTTGTTATGACAGCAGTTATAGGGCGTCATCGCCCGCTTCTGATCGGCATGGCCGCCACGGTGCTGGCCGCCGCCGCGGTTCCGATCGCGTGGTCCGCGACCACCACTGCTCCGGCCCCGGCCCACACCGCCACGACCGCCGTCGCCCCGGTGCGGGGCTGCGGCACGCTCACCGCCCTCGACCTCACGGGAGTGCCCGACGCACCAAGCCGCATACTGTCCGCCGCTCCGGCCACCGTCGGCGGCACCACCTACTGCGACGTCCGCGGATACACCGCGCCTCAGACTCAGTTCGAGGTCAAGCTGCCGACCACCACCTGGCACGGCCAGTACCTCCAAGTCGGCTGTGGCGGCTTCTGCGGCGATGTGCCCACCGAGGGCGCGAACCCCGCGCCGCCGCAGGCCGCCGGATGCGCCGCCGTCGCGGACGACGAACTCGTCATCGCCTCGGACAATGAGGGACACCTCGGCGCCAGCCGGCTCGACGGGCTGTGGGGGCTGGACGAGCCCCGGCTGCGCACGGTCTTCGGCTACACCTCCGAACACCAACTCGCCGACGTCGCGAAGACCGTCATCCAGGGCTACTACGGCCGCTCGGCCACCCGCTCGTATTACGACGGCTGCTCCGACGGCGGCCGCGAAGCCCTCATGGAGGCGCAGCGCTACCCCGACGACTTCGACGGCATCCTCGCCGGCGCCCCCGCGCTCGACGCGACGGACTTCGCCGGCGAACTGTCGGCCTGGGTCTACCGCGCAAACACGGACGCCGAAGGCAAGCAGATCCTCGGTACCGACAAACTCTCGGCGCTGCACGCGGCCGTCCTGCGGGCCTGCGCCGGCTCCAGCGGCGTTATCGACGACCCCCGGGCCTGCGGCTTCGATCCGGCGACCGTCACCTGCCCGACCGGCACCGACGCCGCCAACTGCCTCACGCCCGCGCAAGTGGACGTGGTGCGGAAGTTCTACTCCGGCCCACAGGATCCGGCCGGACGCGCCCTGTATCCCGGGGGCCTGCCCTACGGATCCGAACTCGCCTGGGCCGGCTGGGACATCTCCCCCACCGGCGACGCCCGGAGCACGAACGCCGCGCAGTTCGCCCTCAACTTCCAGAACTACCTGGCCTTCGAGCACCCGGTGAAGACCGACCTGCGCGATATCGCCTTCACCGACGCCGAATACGCCAAGCTCCAGCAAGGCGCCCGGATCAACAACTCCACCGACCCGGACCTGACCGCGTTCCGCCGCCACGGCGGGAAGATCATCCTGTACCACGGCTGGGCCGACCAGGCCATCCCGCCGTTCGGTACCGTCGCCTACTACACGGCCATGACCACGGTGACCAAGAACGCTGATTCCTTCTCCAGGCTCTACATGATCCCCGCTCAGTACCACTGCCTCGGGGGCGGCGACCCGCAGGCGTCCGCCGATCTGCTGACCCCGCTCATGACCTGGGTGACGACCGGCGACGCGCCGGCGGCGCTCACCTTCCCCACCGTGCAGCCCGCACCAGGACAGCCGGCCGCGCTGACGGTACAGCCCTTCGATCCGCACCAGACCGTGGCCGGCCACGGCGCCAACAGCGACTACGACTGGATCGGCCGCTTCCGCTGACGTAGGTCGACGCCGCTGACGCCTACGCCGAGTTACGCCACGTCTAAATGCCCAGGCCGGTGAGCACCGCCTGCACGCCGGCCCGATACATCCGCTCAGCCGCGCCCTCGTCGGGAGTCACCCCCCACGAGGGCGGCGGCGCGTCCAGTACGCCGGCCGACTCCAGCCCGATCAGGCCGTGCATCGTCCCCCACAGCGCGTAGGCCTTGAGCAGATCGCCGCCGACGGCGGCGAGGAACGGACCGGACATCAAGTCCAGCACTTCTGCGCGCAACTCCGCCGACGGCGTGAAGTCCGGCACGACACGGTCGAACATGAAGGCGTAGCGGGACGGGCTCGCCAGGGCGAACGAACGGTACTCGCAGGCCAGATCCAGCAGATACCCGGTCGCCGAAGCCTGGGCCGGGACCGCCCGCAGAGCCTGATCGAGCATGGCGAAAGCCCGCCGGAACAAGGCCTCCAGGACCCCGGCCCGCCCGCCGAAACCGCTGTAGACGGCCATCGTCGACATCCCCGCCGCCTCAGCGATCCGGCGCACTGTCAACTCGGCCGGCCCCTGCTCCGCCGCGACCCGCAACGCGGCGGCGACCAGCAACTCCCGCTGCTCCTCCCGTGCCATCGGACCAGAATAGGGCCGGCCCCCTTCAGGGCATAGCCAAGCCCCGGCCGTCGGCGGGGACGCCGGGACCGGGGCAGGCGGTCGAACGCGAAGCGGTTCTCCTACCGGCGCTTGCGCGCCCGGCGCTCGAACACCCGCAGGGTGTAGGGGACCGTGACGGCCAGGATGCCGAGCCACCACAGCAGGGCCACCCAGACCGAGTTGCCGAGCGGCGCGTCGGCCAGGAGCTTGCGGACCGCGTCGATCAGCGGAGTGAACGGCTGGTTGTCGACGACGGCGCGAAGCCCCGCCGGCATGGTGCTGGTCGGCACCATCGCGCTGGTGAGGTAGGGCACGAACACCAGGATCATGCTCAGCCCGGTGGCGCCCTCCACGGTGGTCGCGGCCACGCCGAGCAGCGCGGCGATCCACGAGAGCGTGATGTTGAACAGCAGCAGGAAGCCGATGGCGGCGAGCCATCCGCCGACCCCGGCGTGCGGGCGGAAGCCCACGGCGAGGCCGACCCCGATCATCACGACCAAGGACAGCATGTTGCGCAGCACCGCCGCGCTCACGTGCGCGATCAGCACCGCCGGGGTGGTGGCCGGCATCGACCGGAACCGCTCCACGAGGCCGCTGCGCATGTCGTTGGTGACGCCGACCACGGTGGTCGTGGAGTTGAAGCCCATGCTGATGGCCATCAGACCGGGCAGGACATAGTCGATGTAGGCCTGGCCCCCGCCGGTGAACGCTCCCCCGAGCAGGTAGCGGAACAGCAGGGTCAGGATCATCGGCAGGGACACGGCCTGGAAGAACTGCTCCGGGTTGCGCAGCAGGTGCTTCAGGTTGCGGCCGAGCAGCACCCGGCTGTCGGCGAGGGCGTGGCCCAGCGCCGAACTCTGGGTCTTGGGCAGCCCCACCGGAGCGCCGGGGCCGGCGGTCGGGGTGGCCAGGGTCGTCGTCGTCATTTCGCCTCTCCCGCGGAGTCACCGGTCAGAGTCAGGAACACGTCGTCCAGCGTCGGCTGGTGCAGCTGCACCGAGAGCACCGGCAGGCCGGCGTCGGCGGCCTGGTTCAGCAGCCGGCGGACCTGGCCGGGATCGTCGACGGCCACGCTGACCCGGTCACCGTCCAGCCGGGTGCCGCCGGTCATGCGCAGCGCCTGCGCCACCGCGGCCGCGTCGGCCAGCCGGAGCACCAGGCGCTCGGTGCCGACCTGGCGCTTGAGCTCGTCGGCGGTGCCCTCGGCGACGATCCGGCCGCCGTCGAGCACGGCGATCCGGTCGGCCAGCTCGTCGGCCTCGTCCAGGTACTGCGTGGTCAGCAGGATCGTGGTGCCGGAGGCCAGCAGCTTCTTGATGGTCTCCCACAGGGCCTGCCGGCTGCGCGGGTCCAGACCGGTGGTCGGCTCGTCGAGGAACAGCACCGGCGGCGAGCCGAGCAGGCTGACGGCGATGTCCAGCCGGCGGCGCATCCCGCCGGAGTACGTCGACAGCGGCTTGTCGGCGGCGTCAGCGAGGTCGAAGACCTCCAGCAGCTCGGTGGCGCGCGCCACTGCGGCGTCCTTCGGCAGATGGAACAGCCGGCCCATCATGACCAGGTTCTCCCGGCCGGTGAGCATCTCGTCGATCGCGGCGTCCTGGCTGGTCAGGCCGATGAGCTCGCGCACGGCCGCGGTCTGGGTCACCACGTCCCGCCCCACCACGGCCGCGGTGCCGCCGTCGGGGGTGTCCAGGGTGGCCAGGATCCGGACCAGGGTGGTCTTGCCGGCGCCGTTCGGGCCGAGCAGCGCCAGCAGGGTGCCGCGCTCGACCTTGAGATCGACGTCGCTGAGCACCTTGTGCTCGCCATAGGACTTCCTCAGCCCCCTGGCTTCGATCGCGTGTTCACTGATCATCGGTATCGCCTCTTTCGCAAGCGTCGCGGCGCGGCCCGCGCCTGGGGTTCGCAGTGGTCTGACAAGCAGCTCAGGCTCCGCCCTCCGGGTCGGGTCCGGGACCCAGGGCGAGCGCGATCAGCGCCTCGCGGTCCATCTCGTCGATCGCCGATTCCGGCACGGCCCGGGCGTCGTCCGCCGCGCCCTGCGGCGCGGGCGTCGAGGCGTCCGCCGGCGCGGCCGGCGCCAGTTCGGCTCCCAGGTGCTCGGCAAGCGCCCGCGGCGTCGGGTAGTCGAACACCAGGCCCGCGGACAGCTTCAGGCCGGTCACCAGGGTGAGCTTGTTGCGCATGCCCACCGCCGACAGCGAGTCGAAGCCGAGTTCGCCGAAGGTCCGGTCCGGCGACACGTCGGCGGCCGACGCGTGGCCGAGCAGCATGGCGGCGTGCGATCGGATCAGGTCCAGCAGCATCGGCAGCCGCTTGTCCTCCGGCAGGGCGGCGAGGTCGTCCCGCAGCGCCGACGCCTGCTTCGGCGCCGCGTCCCGGGCGTCGCGCCGGCTGCGCCGTACCAGGTCCGCCAGGATCGGCGGGAGCTCGGCCGCGTCGGCCAGGCTCTCCGGGTCCAGGTGCATCGGCAGGAGCACGGCGTCCTCGGCGGCCAGGGCGGCGTCGAAGAGCCGCAGCCCTTCGGCGGCCGACAGTGCCCTGATACCGACGCTGTCGGAGTTGCGGGCGTCCTCGCCGGCCATGCCGCCGCTTTCGGCCGACCACAGGCCCCACGCCAGGGAGTGCGCCGGCAGGCCCTGGCCGCGACGGTGGGCCGCCAGGGCGTCCAGGTAGGCGTTGGCGGCGGCGTAGCCGCCCTGGCCGGGCGCACCGAGGACGCCGGCGGCCGAGGAGAACAGGACGAACGCGGTCAAGTCCCGGCCGGCGGTGAGCTCGTGCAGGTTCCAGGCGGCGTCGGCCTTGGGCCGCAGGACCGCGTCGACCCGCTCGGGGGTGAGCGAGGTGAGGACGCCGTCGTCCAGGACGCCGGCCGCGTGGACCACGGCGCGCAGCGGCCGGTCCGCACCGATCGCGGCGAGCATCGCCGCGGCCGCGTCCCGGTCCGCGACGTCGCAGGCCACGAGGTCGACCGTGGCGCCCAGGCCTTCGAGTTCGGCCCGCAGCGCGGACGCCCCGGGGGCGTCGGGACCGCGACGGCTGGCGAGCAGCAGATGGCGCACGCCGTGGGCGGTGACGAGGTGGCGGGCCACGGCGCTGCCGAGGGCGCCGGTGGCGCCGGTGAGCAGGGTGGTGGCGGTCGGGTCGAAGGTGAGAGTGGCGGCCGGCGCGGCGTGCGACGCGACCTGAGCCGCAAGCCGAGGCACAAGCACCTTGCCGTCCCGCACCGCCGATTGCGGTTCGCCCGTGGCCAGCGCCTGGCGGACCGAGTCGGCAAGGTGCGCGCCGTCGAGGTCTGCGATATCGACCAGGATGATGCGGTCGGGGTTCTCGGCCTGCGCGGACCGCACGAGCCCGGCGACCGCGGCGCCAGCGAGATCTGTGCTCACAAGATCTGTGCTCACGATATTTGCGCTATCGGTGCCAGCCACCGCACCGCGCGTCACCACGACCAGCCGCGAGTCGGCCAGTCGCTCGTCGGCCAGCCAGTCCTGGAGCAGCGCCAGCATCCGGTGGATCTCAGTCTTCGCCGACGTTCCGTCGCCGCCCGCCGCGACCACCAGCTGCGCGTTCGCTGCGGCGGCAGCCAGCGTCGGCGTGGCCTCGGCCCCGAGCCGCGCGGCGAGTCCCCATGGATCCGCTCCGAGCACCGCGAGCTCAACAGCCTCGGCGGAGCGCGCCGCGACCGGCCGCCACTGGACGCGATACAGGTGGTCATCCGCGCCGGGCGCACCCGCGGTGTCCGCCGCACCGGCGCCCCTCGGCCGCAGCGTCAGCGACCCGACCGTCAGCACCGGCGCCCCGGTCTGATCGGCGACGTTCAGCGCCGCGACCCCGGTCCCGGACGGCACCACCTGGACCCGCAGCGTCCCGGCCCCGACCGCATGCAGCTCGACGTCCTCCCACAGGAACGGAAGCAGCGGCTCGCCGCCGAGCGCGCCGCCGACGCCGATCGCATGCAGTGCCGCGTCCAGCAGCGCCGGGTGCAGGCCGAAGCCGGCGGTGTCCACGATCGGCACCGAGACTTCCGCGAAGACTTCATCGCCGCGCGTCCAGGCCGCCCGCAGGCCCCGGAATGCCGGCCCGTAGACGAGCCCCTGCGCCGCGAGGTCCTGATACATCCCGTCCAGCGGAACCGGCGCGGCCTCGGCGGGCGGCCATTCCGCGAGCCGGACCGGCCGGCGGCCGGGCACCGGCGGGGCCAGAACGCCGGTCGCGTGCCGTGTCCAGGGGTTCTCCCCCGGCGCGCCCTCGGTGCGGGCGTGCACCGTGAACGTCCGGGTCCCGTCGGATTGCGGCGCGGCGACCAGGCACTGCACCCGCGCTCCGCCTGTCTCCGGCAGCACCAGCGGCGCCTGGAGCAGGAGTTCGTTCAGGACCGGGCAGCCGACCTCGTCGCCGGCCCGGATCGCCAGTTCCACGAAGCCGGTGCCCGGGAAGACCGTCCTACCGTCGACAGCGTGATCCGCCAGCCAGGGCTGCGTGCCCACGGCCAGGCGCGCGGTGAACAGCAGGCCGTCGGCTCCCGCGACCTCCGTCGCCGCGCCGATCAGCGGGTGCTCGACGGCGTCCGCACCGGCGCCCGGGGCCGCGGCCTCGTACCAGAACCGGCGGCGCTCGAACGGATACGTGGGTAGTTCGACGACCGTCGACCGATCTGCACCCAGGCCGGCGTAGACCGCCCGCCAATCCGGGCAGACGCCGCTGACATGCAGCTGTGCGACGGCTTCCAGGAGCGTGCGGTCCTCAGCGCCGTCCTTGCGCAATGTCGGGGTCAGGGCCACGTCAGGGTCCTCATCCAGACCCGCGGCGGCCATCGCGGTCAGCGTGGCGTCCGGTCCGAGCTCGACGAACCGGTCGACGCCCGCCGAACGCAGGGCCTTGATGCCGTCGGCGAACCGGACAGCCTGACGGACATGGCGGACCCAGTACTCCGGATCGGTGAGCTCCCCCGCTCCGGCGAGCGCACCGGTCACGTTCGACACCACGGGGATCCCAGGTTCGGAGAACGACAGTCCGCAGACCACCGCCCGGAACTCGTCGAGCATCGGCTCCATCAGCGACGAGTGGAACGCGTGGGACACGCTGAGGCGCCGCGACCGGAACCCGGCGGCTTCCAGCGCGGACACGACCTGGTTGACGGCGGCCTCGGTACCGGACACCAGGGTGGCCGCCGGGCCGTTGACCGCGGCGATGTCGGCGCCCGGCAGCAACAGTTCGCGCACCTTCTCCTCAGGCGCGGTCACGGACACCATCGCGCCACCGGCCGGCAGCGCCTGCATCAACCGCCCACGCGCCCCGACCAGCGCGGCCGCGTCGGCCAACGACAGCACGCCGGCGCAATGCGCCGCCGCGACCTCGCCGATCGAATGACCGGCCAGGAAGTCCGGCCGCAGCCCGAACGACTCCATCAGCCGGAACAACGCCACCTCGACGGCGAACAACGCAGCCTGCGTGTATTCAGTCCGGTGCAGCTGATCGGCGTCAGAGGCGATCACCCGCCCGATCGGCTCCGGCAGATGCTTGTCGACCTCCGCGCAGGCCTGTGAGAACGCCGCGTCGAAGACGGGGAACACACCCGCCAGACCGGAACCCATCCCAGAGCGCTGCGACCCCTGCCCCGTGAACAGGAACGCCGTGCGCCCGCTGGCCCTCGCGGTCCCGGTGACGAGCCCGGGGGCCGGCTCGCCGTCGGCGATCGCGGCCAGCGCGCGCAGGAACTCGGGGCGGCGCGCGCCGACCACCACGGCGCGGTGCTCGAACGCCGACCGCGACAGGGCCAGCGCGTGGCCGATGCCGGCGAGATCGACGTCCTCGTTCTCGTCCAGGCTCTCGTCCAGGAACGACAGCAGTCGCTCGGCCTGCTTGCGCAGGGCGGTCGCGGAGCGGGCGGCGATCGGCCAGATCAGCGTCGGCTCGGCAGCCTTCTCGGCGCCCGACCCGGCGACCGGCTCCGCCCCGCTCGAGGTGTCAGAATCCTGGTTCGGCACGTCCTGCTCGATGATCACGTGCGCGTTGGTTCCGCTCACTCCGAAGGACGAGATCCCGGCCCGGCGCGGGTGGTCGGCGTCCGGCCAGGCCACCGGCGTGGTCAGGATCCGGGCCGCGCCGGCCGGCCAGTCGACCTCCGGGGTCGGCGTGCCGACGTGCAGGGTCCGGGGCAGCTCGGCATACCGCATGGCCTGGACCATCTTGATGATCCCGGCCACGCCGGCGGCGGCCTGGGTGTGGCCGATGTTGGACTTGACCGAGCCGATCCACAGCGGCCGCGCGTCGGGCTCGTCGCGGCCGTAGGCGGCGATCAGCGCCCGGGCCTCGATCGGGTCACCCAGGCGGGTTCCGGTGCCGTGCGCCTCGACGGCGTCGACCTCCTGCGGGCCGAGGCCCGCGGCGGCGAGCGCGGCCTGGATCACCCGCTCCTGGGCCGGGCCGTTCGGCGCGGTCAGGCCGTTGGAGCTGCCGTCGGAGTTCACCGCGCTGCCCCTGACGACGGCCAGCACCCGGTGGCCGTGGCGACGGGCGTCGGCCAGGCGCTCCAGGACGAGCATGCCGGCGCCCTCGGACCACGCGGTGCCGTCGGCGTCGGCCGAGAAGGCCTTGCACCGCGCGTCCGGGGCCAGGCCGCCCTGGCGGCTGAACTCGACGAAGGTCTCCGGCGTGGCCATCACCGCGACCCCGCCGGCCAGCGCGAGGCTGCATTCGCCGGTGCGCAGCGCCTGGGCCGCCCAGTGCAGCGCCACCAGGGACGAGGAACAGGCGGTGTCCACGCTCACCGCCGGGCCGCGGAGCCCGAGCGCGTAGCTGATCCGGCCGGTGACGATCGAGCCGGCGCTGTTGCTGCCGACGTAGTCGTGGTACTGCACGCCGGCGTAGACGCCGGTCGCCGAGCCCCGCAGCGAGACCGGGTCGATCCCGGACCGTTCCAGCGCCTCCCAGCTGACCTCCAGCAGCAGCCGCTGCTGCGGGTCGATCAGCGCCGCCTCCTTCGGCGAGATCCCGAAGAATCCCGGGTCGAAGTCGCCGGCGGAGTACAGGAACCCGCCCTGTCCGACATAGCTGGTGCCGGAGCGCCGCCGCTCGGGATCGTAGAGGCCTGCGATGTCCCAGCCGCGGTCGTCGGGGAAGGCGCCGATGGCGTCGCCGCCGGTGCTCACCAGGCGCCACAGGTCCTCCGGAGACGCGACGCCGCCGGGCAGGCGGCACGCCATGCCGACGATCGCGATCGGCTCGTCGGCGGTCGCGGTGCGGACCGCCGCCGGGTTGCCGGCAGCACTGAGCCCGGTGCGCCCGGTGAGTCCGTCGAGCAGCTTGTCGGTGAGCGCTTCGGGCGTGGGGTGGTCGAAGGTCAGGGTCGCGGGCAGGCGCAGGCCGGTGCGGACGGTCAGCGCGTTGCGGAGTTCGACGGCGGTGAGCGAGTCGAACCCGAGCTGATGGAACGGGGCCGCGGGGTCGACGGCGTCGGCCGAGGGATGGCCGAGGACCGCGGCGGCCTCGGCCCGCACCAGGTCGAGCAGGACCCTGCGATGGTCCTGGGCGGGGACTGCGTCGAGGACCGGTGCGGCGGACCGGCGCGGCGCTGCGACGGTGGGCCGGGCCCGGCGAGCGACCAGATCGTGCAGAGCACGCGGCAGGACCGCGGCGGAGCGCAGGTCCAGCTTGACGGGGACCAGGGACGCGTCGGGGGCGCCCAGCGCCGCGTCGAACAGGGCCAGCCCTTCGTCGGCCGTGAGCGGGACCATGCCGCCGGCGCGGGCAAGCCGGGCCGCGTCGGGGGCGTCGGCCCCCATTCCAGAATCGAGCTCCCACAAGCCCCAGGCCAGCGCGAGCGCCGGCTGTCCGGCCGCGCGGCGGTGCTCAGCGAAGGCGTCGAGGTAGGCGTTGGCGGCGGCGTAAGCGCCCTGGCCCGGCGCGCCCAGGACGCCCGCGACTGAGGAGAAGACCACGAACGCGGCGAGGTCGCCGGTCAACTCCGCGAGGTTGCGGACGGCGTCGGCCTTGGGCCGCAGGACCGCGTCCAGGCGCTCGGGGGTCAGGGCGGTGACGACGCCGTCGTCGCGGGCACCGGCGGCATGCACCACCGCGGTGACCGGGTGCTCTGCGAGGACCGCGGCCAGCGCCGCGCGGTCGGCGACGTCGCAGGCCACGACCGTGGCCGAGGCGCCGAGAGCGGTGAGTTCCGCGCTCAGGCCGGCGAGCGCGTCCGGCGCGCGGCGGGTGGTCAGCAGCAGGCTGCGGACGCCATGCGCGGTGACGAGGTGGCGGGCCAGCAGGCTGCCGAGGGCGCCGGTCGCGCCGGTGAGCAGGACAGTGCCGGAGCCGAAGGGATTGGTGTCGGCTGCGTTTTGGGAAGCGTCTGCGGCGGCCACCGGCGTAAGCCGGGCCGCGTAGGCCGCACCGCCTCGGATCGCGACCTGCGTCTCGCCTGAGCCGACGATCGCCGCAAGCAGCGCACTGAGACCGGCCTCGTCGTCAGTGTCGACCAGCACGAACCGATCCGGATGCTCGGACTGCGCGGTCCGCACCAGCCCCCACGCGGCGGCGCCGCCAAGGTCGGTCACGCCCTGCCTCTGGCCATCGACGTGGACGGCCACCGCACCGTTGGTCACCACGATCAGCGGGTCCTGATCATCCTGCGCCAAGCGCTCCTGTACGGCGGTCAGCACAGAGCCGAGCGCCTCCCGAACCGCACCACCGACCGAGATGGTGGCAAAAGCCTGAGGCGCACCCGACGCCAGCGCGACCGGGCGCCACTGGAGCCGATACAGGGGCGGCCTCGAAGGTGTTGCCTTCGAGATCGGCCGGAACACTGCCGACTCCACCTGCGCCATCGGCGCACCCTCGCCGTCGGCGACCAGGACCCGGAACCCGTCCGGACCGTCGGGGGTGAACCGGAACCGCGCCGCCGTCCCGCCGACCGCGTGGACTTCCACGCCCGTCCACGAGAACGGCACCCGCGCCTGCTGGTCGCCGTCCCCGGCCCGCAGCGCATGGGTTCCGGCATCGACAAGCGCGGGGTGGATCAGGAACGCCCCAGCCTGCTCATCTTCGGGCAGGTGCACTTCGGCGAAGATCTCCTCGCCCCGCTGCCACACACCATGAAGCGCACGGAAGGCCTTACCGTAGTCGAGCCCTGAATCAGCGAACCGCTCATACAGCCCGTCGATCGCGACGGCGGACGCCTCGGGCGGCGGCCACTCGTCCAGTCGCTCGCCGCCGCCGACACTCGAAGGTGCGACGCTTCCGGAGGCGTGGAGCGTCCACGCCGGGTCCTGCTCGGCCCGCGAATGCACCGTCAGCGACCGCGAGCCCGCCGCGTCGGGCGCGCCGACCGCGACCTGGACTCGCACCTCCGACATCCCGTCGAGGACCAGGGGCGCGCCGAGCACCAGTTCCTCGATGCGGCCGCAGCCGGCCTCCTCGCCGGCCCGCGCGGCGAGTTCGAGGAACGCCGTCCCCGGCACCGTCGCCGCCCCGCCGAGCGCGTGGTCGGCGAGCCACGGCTGCCGCGATATCGACAGCAGCCCGGTCAGCAGCACGCCGTCCGAGTCGGCCAGGGTGATGGCGGCGCCGAGCAGCGGATGCCCGGTCGCGGTGAGGCCGGTGCCGGCGTCGATCGAGGGGCCGGAACCGGCCGGCCGCCGCTGGTCGAGCCAGTAGTGTGCGTGCTGGAAGGCGTACGTCGGCAGCTCGACGTGCTGCGCGCCGCGGCCGGTGAACAACGCTCGCCAGTCGACGTCGTGGCCGAGGACGTGCATCCGCGCCACGCCCTCGATCAGTGCGGCGGGTTCCGGGCGGTCCTTGCGCAAGAGGGGCAGGACGCTGATTCCGGCACCGTCACCGGTGACCGCGGCGGCCGACTCCGCCGCGAGCGCCGTCAGGACGCCGGACGGCCCGATCTCGACGAACCGGGTGACGCCGTGGGCGACCAGCCGCCGGATCCCGTCGTGGAACCGCACCGGCCGGCGCACCTGCCGCAGCCAGTACGTCGGATCGTCGGCGTCGGATCCGCGCAGCACCTCACCGGTCACGTTCGAGACCAGCGGCAGCCGGGGTGCCTGGATCGTCAGGCTCTTGGCGATCCGGCCGAACTCGTCGAGCATGCCGTCCATGTGGGCGCAGTGGAAAGCGTGCGAAGTCTTCAGCCGGGTGGTCGCGCGCCCCCGTTCGGCGAACCGTGCGGCGAGCGCCGCCGCCTCGTCCTCGGCGCCGGACACGACGACCGCGGCCGGTCCGTTGACCGCGGCGAGGCCGAGGGTGTCGGTCAGATACGGCTGGACCTCGTCCTCGGTGGCGGCGATCGCGTACATCGCGCCGCCGGCGGGCAGTTCCTGCATCAGCCGCGCGCGGGCCTGAACCAGCGCGCAGGCGTCGGGCAGCGTCAGCATCCCCGCGACGTGGGCCGCGGCGAGTTCACCGATGGAGTGGCCGAGGAGCGCGTCCGGTCGGACGCCCCAGGAGTCGAGGAGGCGGACCAGCGCGACCTCCATCGCGAACAGCGCGGGCTGGGTGTAAAGGGTCTGGTTCAGCTGCTCGGCGTCGTCGAAGACGACCTCGCGCAGCGGCCGTTCGAGAGTGAAGCTGTCGCAGATCTCGTCGAAGGCGGAGCGGTAGACCGGGAAGGCCGCATAGAGGCCGCGGCCCATGCCGACGCGCTGGGCGCCCTGGCCGGTGAACAGGAACGCCGTCCTGCCCTCGCGGGCGACGCCGCGGATCAGGGCCGGCCCTGCGGCACCTCCAGCCGGCACGCCGAGGTCTGTCAGGCCTTTGATGCCGACGGCGACGTCGGTGGCCAGGACCACGGCCCGGTGGCCGAGCGGCGAGGTCATGGCCGAGAGCGAAGATCCGACGTCGAGGGCCGATACGGTGCCGGTCTCGACCAGCACCTCGGCCGTGCGGCGGGCGCGGTCCGCCAGGGCGGCCGGGCTCTGTCCGGTCAGCGGCCACGGCACCGCGGTCTCGGCAGGCCAGGTCAAGGCGGCCGCCTGCGGCTCGCCCTGCGTCGCGTCAACCGGCTCGTCAACCGTCTCGGCGACCGTCTCAGGAGCCTGCTCCAGGATCAGGTGCGCGTTCGTCCCGCTGACCCCGAACGACGACACGCCCACCCGCCGCGGCCGGTCGCGCTCCGGCCACGGCAGCGCCTCCTGGAGCAGGCGCACGCTCCCGGTGCCCCAGTCGACCCGGGTGGTCGGATCGGTGACGTGCAGCGTCCGCGGGAGCGTCCCGGCCCGCATCGCCATCACCATCTTGATGACACCGGCGACCCCGGAGGCGGCCTGGGCGTGGCCGATGTTCGACTTCAGCGATCCCAGCCACAGCGGGTCGCCGGCCGGCCGGGCCGCGCCGTAGACGGCGAGCAGCGCCTGCGCCTCGATCGGGTCCCCGAGGGTGGTGCCGGTGCCGTGGCCCTCCACGGCGTCGATGTCGCCGGCCGCGAGCCCGGCGTCCTCCAGCGCGCGGCGGATCACCCGCTGCTGCGAGGGGCCGTTGGGCGCGGTCAGGCCGTTGCTGGCGCCGTCGGAGTTGACCGCGGAGCCGCGCAGCACCGCCAGCACGCGGTGCCCGTTGCGGCGGGCGTCCGACAGCCGCTCCAGCACAAGCAGCCCGGCGCCCTCGGCCCAGCCGGTGCCGTCGGCGGAATCGGAGAACGGCTTGCAGCGGCCGTCCGGGGCCAGGCCGCGCTGCCGGCTGAAGGCCACGAACGGGCCCGGCGTCGCCATCACGGCCACCCCGCCGGCCAGCGCCAGCGAGCACTCGCCGCGCCGCAGCGCCTGCGCCGCCAGATGGATCGCCACCAGCGAGGAGGAGCAGGCGGTGTCGACGGTGAGCGCCGGACCCTCCAGTCCGAAGGTGTAGGCGACCCGGCCGGACACGACCGAGCCGGCGTTGCCGGTGCTGAGGTAGTCCTCGACGGCGCCGCTGACGGCGGCCTGGTCCAGGTCCTCGTAGTAGTCCTGGCCGCCGCTGCCGACGAACACGCCGACCGGGGTCTCGCGCAGCGACAGCGGCGGGATCCCGGCCCGCTCGAACGCCTCCCACGCGGTCTCCAGGACCAGGCGCTGCTGGGGGTCCATGGCCAGCGCCTCGCGCGGGGAGATGCCGAACAGGCCGGCGTCGAAGCCCGCGGCGTCGGCGAGGAAGCCGCCCTGGCGCACGTAGCTGGTCCCGGGGTGGTCGGGGTCGGCGTCGTAGAGGTCCGCGAGCGGCCAGCCGCGGTCGGCCGGGAACGGGCCCACCGCGTCGGTGCCCGCGGCGACCAGCCGCCACAGGTCCTCCGGCGAGCCGACGCCGCCGGGGTAGCGGCAGCTCATCGCCACGATCGCGACCGGCTCGCGGCCGCGCGCCTCGGCGTCGCGCAGCCGGGCCCGGGTCTCGTGCAGCTCCGCCGTCGCGCGCTTGAGGTAGTCCAGGAGCTTGCCTTCGTCAGCCATCGAGCTCTCCCGCCGGTCCGTCGGTACCCAGTTCCTTGTCGAGGAGTTCGAAGACGTCCTCCGCGGTCGCCTCGGCGAGCAGGTCCGCGACGCCCTCGCGCTCCCGTCCGCCGCCGAATGCGGTGTCGAAGGCCGTGTCGAGGCGCGCGGCCAGCGCGCGCAGCCGGGGCGCGACCCGGGTGCGCTCCACGGCCTCCCGGGCCAGGCCGCCGATCAGCGACTCCAGCCGGTCCACCTCCGAGGCCAGCGACGCCGCCGGCTCGGCGCCGCCGCCGAGCTCGGCCAGCAGGTACTCGGCCAGCGCCTGCGGGCTGGCGTGGTCGAAGACCACGGTCGCCGGCAGCACCCGCCCGGCCGACCGGCTCAGCCGGTTGCGCAGGTCGACCGCGGTGACCGAGTCGAAGCCGAGTTCCTTGAACGCGCGGCGCGGGTCGACGTCCTGCGCGCCGTCGTGGCCGAGCACGGCCGCGACGTTGGTCCGGACCAGATCGAGCAGCATCCGAGCGCGCTCGGCGGGGATCAGATCGGCGAGCACCTCGGTCAGCGGGACGCCGCCGGAGGCCTCGGCATCCGTCGTCGACTCCCGCGCCGGGTCGTCGGCCAGCGCGCGCTGGGCCTCGGGCAGGTCGAGCAGCAGCGGCCGCCGCCGGGCGAAGGCGTAGACCGGGGCGAACTTCTCCCAGTCGATGTCCGCGACCACGAGCTGCCGCTCGCCGCGGTCGAGGGCCTGCTCCAGCGCTCGGAGCGCGGCCGGCGGCGGCATCTCGTTCAGGCCGCGCCGCCGCAGCTGCTCGGCGGTCTGCTCCTCGACCATGCCGCCGCCGGCCCAGGAGCCCCAGGACACGCAGGTCGCGGGCAGGCCGCGGGCGGCGCGGCGGCGGGCCAGGGCGTCGAGGTAGGCGTTGGCCGCGGCGTAGGCGGGGCGTCCGCCGGTCCCCCACACCGAGGCCCCGGATCCGAACAGGATGAACTCGGTCACCGGGTGGCCGGCGAGCAGCCGGTCCAGGTTCGCGGCCCCGGCGATCTTGGCGCGGCCGGCGGCCAGCACGGCGTCGGCGTCAACGCCGGCGCCGAGCAGGTCGGCCTCGTCGGGCAGGGTGCCGGCGGCGTGGATGACAGCCGTGATCGGCTCGTCCGCGGGCTGTGCGTCGAGCAAGCGGGCCAGCGCGTCTGCGTCGGTCACGTCGCAGGACTCGATGGTGGCATGGGCTCCGTGGCCGGACAGCTCGGCCAGCAGCTCGGCGGCGCCGTCCGCATCCGGACCTCGGCGGCCGACCAGGATCAGCCGCGCGGCCCCGGCGGCGGCCAGCCGCCGGGCGACGTGGCCGCCGATCGCTCCGGTGCCGCCGGTGATCAGGACCCTGGCACCCTGCCAGCGGTCCGGCACCGCGTCCGCGGGCCGCAGCGGGACCCGGACCATGCGCTTGCCGCGCAGCCCGGCCGGACGGATCGCGACCTGGTCCTCGCCGTCGGGCGCCGCCAGC
>JABFWL010000757.1 GCA_013362315.1 Catenulispora sp.
CCGCAGCGATCGTGCCGGACAGCGTGATCTGCGTACCGTCGGGCGAGGTGGAGACCTGGATGCTCGTCGTGCCACCGGCCGCCACCGTCTGCACAGTGGATGTGACGTGATACGGGGCGACCTGCGGGCGCCAGAACAGCTGGGCGGCCTGTCCCGCGCTCGTCGGCGTGGTGAGCAGGTCGATGACGTTGTCGTTGATGATCATCGGCGTGGGCTGCGGGTTCAGCGCAGGGGGCGTGAACAGCCGCGGGTCGACCACAACGTCGCCGTTGACGCGGGTGATGCCCGCGTCGTGCACCTGCTGGGCGAGCTGGTTCAGGCCCGCGAGCGGGTTCTCCGGGGTGAGGGTGGCGCCGGGAACGGAGGCGTCGAGGTGGTCGATGGTGGTGAAGTCCACGCCGCCGTCCGGCTTGGTCCGCCCGCCCATCGTCAGATCGCCCTGGGCGACCAGGAAGAGATTCCCGCTCAGGGTCGAGCCGCTGCGCGTGCCGGTTGCGTAGACGGGGGTGGTGAAGCGGTAGCCGGGGGTCAGCGTGTGCCAGGCCGTCGAGATGGTCACCAGCTTGGTGTCCGATCCCGGGATGAAGACCTGGTTCGCGAACTGGGAGTGGATCACGTGGCCGTTCGCGGGGTCGGTCTCCAGAAGGCCCCACTGCGCGTGCTCGTAGTCGGGCTTGTGCATGATCGCCTCGATGGCGGGCGAGAGGTCGCCGGTGTCCGCCGACGCCGTCGGCGCGACGGAGACGCCGCCTGTCATCGTCACGAGCGTCAGAGCGGTAGCGGCCCAGATCCGCAAGCGGCCACGCGTCATCGGTTTCATGCGCAGCATGTTATGGACCTGACCTGCGGATGTTTCCCCAAGTGGCGGCCTGGCGACGGCGTGTCGAGCGAAGATCATCCGGTTGGTCGGCAGCCGCCGACACCGGTCCGCACCGATCCCGGAGTAATCAGTTTAAATCAGGATCTCGGATGCCGCCGTTCTACAGGATGGCGTCGAAGCTTGGCGGGTACTTTCCGTCGCGTCCCTGCTCGGGTACCTGACCGCAGTCCCTGGCGGCCTGAGTGACCCAGCTGGCGGTGGGGGCAGTGGCGCCCAGCCGTCGGCTGCGGCCCTATGCTGGGGATGTGCCTGAGCTCAGGTCCCACGACGGGGCGCGGCTGGATCTTCGCTCGCAGGTCTTCTTCGTCCGTCGCCCCAGCCCGGAGCGATCGAACCTTGTCGACCTCTACACCTCCTGGAGCGCCAGGCGCGTCAATGAGTGCGCGCCGTGGACGCGGCTGCACGGCTCGACGGTCGGCGTCCTGCTCACCTCGCTGCGGCTCGCGCGCGACCAAGCTCGCCCACGCCTTCTTCGGGACGCTGGAGCCGCAGGACGCCCGGCGGCTGGACGAGCGGCGGCGACAAGGCAGGGTCCTACTTGAAAGCCGGCACCGCCCCGATGAACTGCGGCTGAGCGGACAGCACACAATCGTTGCCCACCACTGGCTCACCCTCAAGGGTGCGTATGACCTGATCTGGGGCGGAGAACCTCGCGCAACGGCACCGAGCGCGGCGCCGAGCGCGGGCGGCACGGTGGCGCGAACGGACACCGCGCTCCAGCTGATGCGCGCGGCGATGGCTGATCGGTGCGCTTCAGACTGGAAGCCCGGCGATGAGGGCGCGAGTGTCAGCGGGGCCGTGGCCATCCCGGCCTACGAAGGTCGGACGCTCAGTACCCGAACCCTCATCGAGAGCGCGACTGCCTTCGACGAGCATGGTCCGCAGGCGCAGGGGTTCAAGACCGACTACGCCGACGGGTGGCGCTCGCAGCGGGCCGTGGCGGAGCGGGACCACCACTGGCTGCGGCGTTTGGCCGATCATCAGGCGCTGCGGCGTGTGGACGAGTGGGAGCTCCTCGCCCTCATCGACTTCGCCCTCAATCCGCCGGTGCCGGGCCTGACCGCCGACACCGGCGCCGTCAGCTTCGAGGAGCTTCATCCGGCGGCCCGGTTCCACAGGTCCTGCGCGGCGATGGCGACGTTCGACTCGCCGCTGCGCAGCGCAGTGCCGACACTCGATCTGCTCACCGAGTTCATGCGGGAGGTCACTGACCGGACCGGTCTGCGCTACGGCGTGATCGGGCACCGGCTGAGCCGAACCGACTCCCCCGACGAGGCGGTCACCTCGGACAGCAGCCTCGGTCCAAGCGACCTGGTGGCCGAAGTGCTGTTCCACACAGCTGACAGGCTGCACCGCACGCGGGACGCCCACCCGGAGCGCATCTCCCACTTCGGGCTCAACTTCATCAGCGCCGAGACCACTGCGTTGATCGATCGGAGTCATCCGGATTTCCAGTGGTGGTTCCAGCCGCTCCTGCGCGTCGCCGACGGAACCCTGTTCGTCCCGGAGACGATGTCGGCCGAGAACTGCGCGGAGCTGATGACCTGGACGGCGGTCACCGGCGCGTTCGACGATGCGCTCTCCGGAGTCGGCGACCTGTCCACCGATCACCTTCCGCGAGCGGAACGGGGGTCGGAGCGGGCCACGACCATCGAGGAGATCACGGGCGATTGCACAGGTCTCAGGCTGACGTGGGCATGGTGAGCCGGCAGTAGAGCGTCCGCAGCTCGTCACGGAAGTATGTGAAGAAGTCCTCGACCGAGGCGACAGGACGCCACTCCGGATCGTCCGGTTCGGTCCCCTGCCGGGTACGGGTGAACGAGTCGCCGTCGGGGGCGATGAAGGACAGCACCCCGTCGGCGTCCAACTCGACGAGCACGTGGCGCAGGCCCGCACGGCGGAGAAGCCGAAGGTCGCGGATCGGGTCGCTGCCGACCAGACCCCACCTGCCCGGATCGCCGTAGAGCTCTTCTGGTCTTTCGCGTCACCGCCGAGGTGGGATCTTCGGCTGTGTGCGGCGTTGACGGCAACGCTGACGGCAACGCTGACGGCAACACCGGCGAGCATCGCTCGGGATGGTGCCGCGCGGATCAGGGTTCTTGGTCGAGTAGTTCGGCGGCGGCCTTGGGGTCCATGAGGTTGGACCAGACTTGTTCGGCCGGGAGCAGATCGCGCTCGGGCAGGGCGTACTCGGGGAACCAGGAGGTCGGGTCGCAGCCGGGCATCAGGTGCAGGATCGTGGAGGTCAGGCCCTGCGGGACGGGGCCGGTGATGCGAATCGCGGCGTAGGTCTCG
The DNA here is from genome assembly GCA_013362315.1 of Catenulispora sp. Classification (GTDB taxonomy): domain Bacteria; phylum Actinomycetota; class Actinomycetes; order Streptomycetales; family Catenulisporaceae; genus Catenulispora. Next base: position 3,176 of record JABFWL010000757.1, read on the forward strand.
TGGCCATCGTCCGCGCGGACGATCACGCCGAGGCGGAAGCCAGCCAGGTCGGCGGCGTGCTCGTGGCCGTCACGCAGGGAGCCGCGGACCAGGTCGCGGATGGTGGCGTCCAGGCGCAGCGCAAACCTGGTGGCGGCCTCGATCCGGTACCGATCGGCGTCATCGGTGTTCGGGAGCAGGTCGGCACTGTGGGTGTCCGTGGTCAGCGGCTTGTCGTGTTCGGCGTTGTAGCGCTGCCGGGCGGACTGGGCGCGGGTGCGCAGGGCGGCATAGAAGTCGTCGCCGGAGCCGTCTTCGCGGATGCCGGCGGCGACCAGCCAGAGCGGAACCTCGGAGTCGGGTTCGTCGCGCCAGATCGCACCGCGCCAGCGCTGCACCTTGACCTTGAACAAGACGGCGTCGTCGATCGAGCGGATGCGCTCATGCGGAGTGTCGGGGTCGGCGAACTGCTCGCTGGCCTTGGCCAGCAGCGGGTGCTCGACCGTCTCCAGCCGGACCCGGGCTGGCGGGACCGGCAGGCTCAGATCCTCGCGCAGGCAGCGCAGGGTGGGACGCGCAGCGGGCATCCTCAGCGATCCCAGTCGCCGGTGCCGCCGAGTTCGGCGATCCGCTCCGGGGACAGCCCGGTGAGCGCGGCGACCGTGGCGGTGAGCGAGCCGTCCAGGACCTTCATCGACTCGATCATCCCGGCGCGGATCCGCTCACGCTGCTGCTCCAGGTAGACGCGGGTGGCCTCGGCGACGAAGTCCTTCTTCGTCATGCCCAGGAAGTGCGCGCCCTGGGAGATCAGCTCATCAGTCGCGGGATCTATCTTCAGCGGCGCCTGCCGCTTGGCCGAGCCGGTCGTGGTCACCATGCGACCAGAGTACCTAAGTACCTGATGTTTCGGCAACGGTTGCGCGCAGACGGCCCCGCCGAAACCACCTGGGCTTGGGTTCCGGCGAGGCCGCAAAGGGGGTCGTCAGCGGCGTCGGGCTCCGACCAGCGGGGGATCGTCGTCATCGGAGTCGTCCTCGACATCGCGCAGTGCGTCGCCCATCGCCTCGATCGCGTCGCGCTGGGGCCTGGGGCGGACGTGGGCGTAGATGTCAGCGGTTGTGTGGATCTGCGCGTGTCCTAACAATCCCTTGATAGTCACCAGCTCCACGCCCTGCTCCAACAGCAGCGTCGCGCACGAGTGTCTCAGGTCGTGGAAGCGGATCCGGCGGATCCCGGCGGCATCGCAGAGCTTGGCGAACTGCCGGGTCAGGGTGCTGCCCTCGAACGGTGTACCGTCCGCTTTGGTGAACACCAGGCTGTGTTCGGTCCACCCCTCCCCTGCCGCAGCGCGCTCGGCATCCTGACGTTCCTTGTGCAGTTTTAGAGAGTTGACGCACTCAGTTGGCAGGTGGACCCGCCGGGCGGAGGAGTCGTTCTTGGTCGGGAAGAACGACAGCCCGGCAGCCGGGTCACGCTGCAACGTCCGCCGCACGTTCAGCGCCCCGGCGTCCAGGTCCAGATCCGTCCACTTCAGCCCGAGCAGCTCGCCCTTGCGCAGCCCGATCCGCAGCGTGAGCTCTACCGCCGCACCGAGTCGGTAGGTGCGAGCGACGGCCAGCAGGCGACGTGCTTCGGTCGCGGTCAGCGGCTCGAAGTTGGCCGGGCGATGCGCACCCAACCTTGCGGAGGAGGCGACGTTACGCGGAAGTTCGTCCTCGGCGACCGCGTGGGCCAGCGCCGAGGACAGGATCGCCCGCAGATACTGCACCGTGCCCGCCGTGATCCTCCTGCCGCAGCAGGCCCCGATCGCGCAGCAGCGCGGCCGGGACTCCTTACGCTTCGCCTCTGGATCCCGCGTCGCATCCCAGCCCTGGGCGCAGCACTGCCACACCGACCGCACCGCGGTCAGGTACTCGCGCACATCTTTCGGGCTCAGCGCCGACAGCCGCTTGTGACCCAATCCGGGGATCAGGTAGGCGCGGACGTACCGCTCATAGGTGGCGAAGGTGGTGGCCCGTAGCCGATGGGAGGCGACCGTCTTGAGCCACCACGTGAGGTAGTCCGCGACCGTGCCGGAGCGGGAGGCGACCGGCATCCCGGCGTTCGACGCGGTGATCTTCGCCGCGAGCTTATCGAACGCCTCCTTGCGGGTGTTCCCGTAGACCCGGACCCGCTTGCGGGTCCCGTCCGAGGCCAGCATGTATCCGGCCGCCTCCCACCGACCATCGGCACGCTGATACACCGTGCCCTCGCCGTTACCGCGCTGACCTGCCATCACAGACCCCCGATCTGTGAGGCGACGAAAGTCGCCACCGCCGAGGCGGGGCTGCGCCGGGAACGGCCGATCGTCACGGAGGCCAGCTGTCGGGAGCGGATCAGTCCATACACCGCATGCCGCGACACCTGCATGCTCGCCATCACCTGCGGCACCGTCAGCAACTCAGGAACCTCACTCATGC
>JABFWL010000663.1 GCA_013362315.1 Catenulispora sp.
CCCGCTGGCCTTCACCGTACGCCGCTGGGTCGCGTAGTCGACATGCACCACCCCGAAGCGCCGGGAGTACCCGTAGGACCACTCGAAATTGTCCATCAGCGACCAGCAGAAGTAGCCGCGCACGTCCACTCCGGCCTCGATGGCCTCGTGCACGGCGACCAGGTGGTTGCGCAGGTACTCCACCCGCTGCGGGTCGCGGACCTCGCCGTCCGGGCCGACGTAGTCGTGGAACGCCGCGCCGTTCTCGGTGATCGCGATCGGGATCGGCCCGTAGTCGTTGTGGATGCGCAGCAGCAGGTCGCGCAGCCCGCCGGCGTCGATCGGCCAGCCCATCGCGGTCGGCTCGCCGGGCATCCGGACGAACCGCAGCGACTCGCTGCCGACCCACGGCGAGTGGTCGCTGGCGCCGTGGCCGTCGGAACCGCGCTCGGCCTCGACCCCGTCCACCGCCGCCCCGACCACGCACGGGTTGTAGTAGTTCACCCCGAGCAGGTCCAGCGGCTGGTTGATCGCCGCCAGGTCGCCGTCGGCGACGAACGACCAGTCGGTGACGTGCGCGGTGTCCCGGAGCAGGTCCTCGGGATAGGCGCCGCGCAGCACCGGGTCCAGGAAGATCCGGTTCTGCAGGGCGTCCACCCGGCGGGCGGCGTCCAGGTCGGCCGGGTCCTGGCTCAGCGGCCGGACCTCGGCCGGGTTGACGGTCAGCGCGACCTGCGCGCCGGCCGGCAGGGTGGCGCGCAGGGCCTGCGAGCCCAGGCCGTGCGCCAGGTTCAGGTGGTGCGCGGCCCGCAGCGCGACCTCCGGCTCGTGCCGGCCCGGCGCGTGCACGCCGGAGGCGTAGCCCAGGAACGCCGAGCACCAGGGCTCGTTCAGCGTCGTCCACAGCTGCACCCGGTCGCCGAGGCGTTCGGCGGCGATGGCGGCGTACTCGGCGAACCGCTCGCTGGTGGCCCGGTTGCCCCAGCCGCCGGCGTCCTCCAGCTCCTGCGGCAGGTCCCAGTGGTAGAGGGTGGCCACCGGCTGGATGCCCTTGGCCAGCAGCTCGTCCACCAGGCGGGAGTAGAAGTCCAGGCCGGCGGCGTTCGGCGCGCCCTCGCCGCCGGGCCGGACCCGGCTCCAGGACAGCGAGAAGCGGTAGGCGCCCAGTTTCAGGCCGGACATCAGCGCCACGTCGTCGCGGAACCGGTGGTAGTGGTCGGCGGCGATGTCGCCGGTGTCGCCGTTGACGACCTTGCCGGGGACCCGGCTGAACGTGTCCCAGATCGAGGCGGTGCGCCCGCCGTCGAAGGCCGCGCCCTCGATCTGGTAGGCGGCGGTGGCCGCACCCCAGAGGAAGTCGGCCGGGAAGACCCGGGTGCGAGCCCTCCGGCTGCCCGCCGACACCGTTTCACCGGCCGCGACTCGCGTACCTGTACTCATTTTCTAGACAACTCCTTGCGATACCTCTGAGCCGCCGTGGCCGGCCCGGTGATGATGACGTGTCGCACGAGCGTCCCGACGGACCCGGCCGATGAGGCCGTGCCCACCGGGACGCTCATGCGACTCCGGCGGCGATCAGGGCTTGGGCGTCAGCTTCAGGATCAGGTACTCATAGTCCTGGCTGCGCGGTGACGGGTTGATGAACGGGTTGTCGCTGTTCGGCCAGCCGGTGAAGTTGGCCGTGCTGTACTCGTACCAGGCGGCGCCGTACAGCACCGGGACGGCCGGGACGTCGGAGGACATCAGCCCCTGCAGGGTGTTCAGCGCGGCGCTCTGGTCGGCCGGGGAGGTGGCGCCGTTGAACGCGGCGATCGCGGCGTCGGCGGCCGGGCTCTTGTAGTGCCCGAAGTCGCCGGCCGAGGTCTGGCCGAGGTCCGAGGCCAGCGAGGAGTCCATGATGAACTGCAGCCGCTGGAACGGCGTGCCGCCCTGGCCCCAGTGCAGCGCGGCGTCGTAGTTGCCGGTGGTGATGGCGGTGTTCCAGCTGTTGTAGTCGAAGGCGCCGTTGTCCTTGACGTCGAAGCCGACGCTGTTCAGCTGCTTGACCATCGCCTCGGCGTCACACCAGTAGTCGGTGAACGAGTTCGGGTCGATGATCGTGAACTTGATCGTGGCGCCGTTCTTGGCCCACTTGCCGCTGCTGTTCTTGGTGTAGCCGGCGGCGGAGAGCAGCTGGCTGGCCGTGTCCGGGTCCGGGCCCGGCTTCAGGTCGTTGGTCTGCGCCGGCGCGAGCGACTTCTGGTCGATCGGCAGGGTCAGACCGCCGGAGGAGGAGGCCGGCAGCTCGTAGTCGGTCTCACACTGGGTGGCCAGCGACTTGCGGTCCAGCGCGGCGCTGATCGCCTTGCGCACCGCGACGTCGGCCAGCGCCGGCGCGTTCTTGCTCGCCTGGTTCAGCAGCAGGGCCACCGTGTTCGACGCCGGGAAGTACGGCGCCGTGGTCTGGAACAGGTGGTTGTCCTTGCTCTTGGCCACGAAGGTGTTGAGCACGTCGTTGATGTTGTTGCCGGTCAGGTCGATCTGGCCGTTGGCCAGGGCGAGCGTCGCGGCGTTGTTGTCGGCGTAGGCCGGGAAGGAGAGCTTCTTGACCGCCGGCTCACCGTCGCGGAAGGTCGGGTTCGCCTTCAGCGTGATGTTCTGCGGGGTGAACTTGTCCATCAGGTACGGGCCGGTGCCGACCGTGTCCTCGCCGGTGACGACCGCCTTCGCCGGGTCGGAGATCGCCGACCACTTGTGCTTGGAGACGATGATCTGGTTGGCGATGCCCTGGAAGTTGGCGGCCTGCGGGCTGGAGTAGTTCAGCACCACGGTCGTCGGGTCCGGCGCGGTGACGCTGTCCGGCACCGGGGTGCCGTCGGCGTTGGCCGCCTTGTTGTTCTTCAGCAGGGTGAAGGTGAAGGCGACGTCGTCGGAGGTGAAGGGCTGGCCGTCGCTCCACTTGACACCGTCCTTCAGCGTGAAGGTCAGCGTCTTGTTGCCGTTGGACCAGGCGTACTTCGTCGCCAGCCACGGGATCGGGTCCTGGGCCGAGTTCAGGGTGTTGAACTGGTACAGCGGCTCGTAGAACAGCGAGCGTGCGTTCTCGTTGCTGACGAAGGAGTTGCCGTCGAACGGGTTGAAGTCGTCGGTGAACGACGGGACCGGCTTGTTCTCCACCACCAGCGTGCGGACCTTGCCCGAGCTGGTGGAACCGCCGCTGCCGTTGTCGGACGGCGTCTTGCTCTTGCTGCTGCTGCAAGCCGCGGCCGACAGGCCGACGGCCGCAACCAGGGCTAGCCCTTTGATAGCGGTACGACGCATTGCGTACACTTCCTTGAAGATCCGGAACCGGCTGGAAAGCCGGCCTGTCCTGCGCGGACATGGACGATGACTATGGCTGTACGGGTGAAACGGATCTACTTCCCCTTCGCGCGAGTTGCCCCTCGCTCGAAGCCTTGCCGCCCGTCCCCCGGAGGGGGGCGGGCGGCGGTCCCGCCCCACCGCCCTTCGAGACCGCTGTCCTTCATGAGTCCTCCCTGTCGGTGTTTCTTCTTGTGGTGCTGGGCCTTACTACGTTTTCTGGTTCTTACTCCGCTTGCGGGCCGCCCTGCGACGGCTGCGCCGCGAGCACGGCCGGCACCGGGTCGGCCGCGGCGGCGGTGACCAGCGGCGCCCGCTGGTCCTCGCGCAGGTCGGTGGCATGCAGCCAGCACGCCGAGACGTGGTCGTCGCCGACCTGGCGCGGCGCGGGCGTGGCGTCCGCGCACACCGCCATCGCGAACGGGCAGCGCGGGTGGAACCGGCAGCCGGACGGCGGGGTCACCAGGCTCGGCGGCGCGCCGCGGCCGGCCAGCACCGGGGTCTCGGCGCGGGCCGGGTCCGGAGCGGCACTGAGCAGCAGCTGGGTGTACGGGTGCGCGGGCTCGTCGGTGATCTTCTCGGCCGGCCCGGACTCCACGACCTGGCCGGCGTACATCACCACGATGCAGTCGGCGAGGTAGCGCGCCGAGGCGATGTCGTGCGTGACGTACAGCGTGGCCAGGTTCTCCCCGGAGCGCAGGTCGTCGAGCAGGTTGAGCACGCCGAGCCGGATCGACACGTCGAGCATCGAGACCGGCTCGTCGGCCAGCAGCACGCGCGGCTGCACGGCCAGGCCGCGGGCGATCGCGATCCGCTGCCGCTGCCCGCCGGACAGCTCGTGCGGGTACTTGTCGAGGTAGTTGTCGGCCGGGGTCAGCGACACCCGCTCCAGCAGCTCGCGCATCTTCTGCGCGCGCTCGGCGCGGTTCAGCTTGGTGTGCAGCTTGAGCGGCCGCTCGAGGTGGTAGCGCACGGTGTGCACGGCGTTCAGCGACGAGAACGGGTCCTGCAGCACCAGGTGGACGCTGCTGGTGTACTGCCGCCGCGCCTTCGCGCCGGTGCCGACCGGCACGCCGTCCAGCAGCACCTCGCCGGCCGTGGGCTTGATCAGCCCGGTCAGCAGCCGCGCCAGCGTCGACTTGCCGCTGCCGCTCTCGCCGACCACCGCGGTCACGGTGCCGGCCGGCAAGGCTATGGAGATGTCCTCCACGGCGTGCACCACCTGCGCGCTGCCGAAGCCGGCGCGGATCGGGAAGTGCTTGACCAGATGGCGGGCCTCCAGCGCCGGGATGCCCGGCCGCCGCGGGCCGTGGACGATGCCGGACTGGTCCGAGCCCGTGGCCGGCGCGGACGACGCGGAGTACGTGGACGGCCCGGACTGGGCAGCCGGTCCAGAGCGGGCGCGGTGCGCGCCCGGTGTGCGCTCGGCGGGCCGGCCGGAACCGGCGCCGCGGACGGGCTGGGTCGGCTCGGCGGGCTCGGCGGATTCGGGGATGCCGGTCATGGGGTGCTCCTGGACAGATCGCCGGCGGCGAGCGCCGAAGGCGGGACGGCGCGGGCGAGCGCCTGGGGCGGTTCCTGCCGGCCGTCCTGCAGCCAACAGGCCGTGACCCGGCCGCCGCCCTCACTCAGCGGCCGGGCCAACGGCGGCTCCTCCGTGCGGCAGTGATCCATGACGTACGGGCAGCGCGGGTGGAACTTGCAGCCGGCGGGCATCGCGGCCAGTGATGGCGGCGAGCCCGGGATGCCCTCCATGCGCACCCGCTCGCCGTGCAGGCTCGGGAACGAGCTCAGCAGGCCGAGGCTGTAGGGGTGGCGCGGGGCGTGGAAGAGCTCCGCGGCCTTGGCGCGCTCGACGATGCGGCCGGCGTACATGATCGCGATGGAGTCGGCGAGCTCGATCAGCAGCGACAGGTCGTGGGTGATGAAGATGACGGCGAACCCGAGCCGGTCGCGCAGCGCCATCAGCTCTTCGAGGATCTCGCGCTGGGTGACCACGTCCAGGGCGGTCGTCGGCTCGTCCATGATGACGATCTGCGGTTGCAGGATCAGCGCCATCGCGATCATCACGCGCTGGCGCATGCCGCCGGACAGCTCGTGCGGGTAGCTGCGCAGCCGGTCGGCGTTGATGCCGACCATGCGCAGCATCTCCACCGCGCGGGCCCGCCGCTGCTCGGCCGACAGCTCCGGGCGGTGCACCCGCAGCACGTCGGTGAGCTGGTCCTCGACCCGGGCCACCGGGTTCAGGGCGTGCATCGCGCTCTGGAACACCAC